>JAJECW010000124.1 GCA_022821865.1 Pseudomonadales bacterium | reverse complement strand
ATATTGGTGGATATGCAACGAAATCGAGCGGCCGGGGGCATGGATGAGAGCGGATTTGCAGCCGTGAATTCCTACGACCCAGGCTCCTGGGAGTCTGCTGTTGCACATCTTGCGAAAGAAGATGTCAGACGGCAAATTCGTCGGCTTTGCACAGTTCCGGGGCAGCGCGTACACTGCCCGCTCGCGATGAATCTCGCGGACAACAAGGAGACGAAATGCAAACCCGATTGACCGAAATGCTGGGCATTGAACATCCCATCGTGCAGGGTGGCATGCAGTGGGTGGGGCTGGCGGAACTGGCCTCGGCGGTTTCCAATGCCGGCGGCCTTGGCATTCTCACCGCCCTGACCCAGCCCACGCCGGAAGACCTGGAAAAGGAAATCCGCCGCTGCCGGGACATGACCGACAAGCCCTTCGGCGTCAATCTGACCATTCTGCCCACGATCAAGCCGGTGCCCTATGAGGAATACGCCCGGGTAATCATCGAGTCGGGCATCAAGATCGTGGAAACCGCCGGCCGCAATCCCGAGCCATTCCTGCCGCCCTACAAGGCCGCCGGCATTATCGTCATCCACAAGTGTACTTCGATCCGCCATTCCCTCAAGGCGGAACGCATCGGCTGCGATGTGGTGAGCGTCGACGGTTTTGAATGCGCCGGCCATCCCGGCGAAGACGACATTACCAATTTCATTCTGCTGCCCCTGGCGGCGCGCAAGCTGTCGATTCCCTTTCTCGCCTCGGGGGGGTTCGGCGACGGGCGCGGCCTCGCCGCGGCGCTGGCCCTGGGCGCCGACGGCATCAACATGGGCACGCGCTTCATGGCGACGCAGGAAGCGCCGATCCACGACAAGGTCAAGCAGGCCATGGTGGAAGCCAGCGAGCTGGACACCGCGCTGATCTACCGGACCTTGCGCAATACCGCCAGGGTGTTCCGCAATGACATCGTCGAACAGGTGCTGGAAATCGAATCGCGTCCGGGGCAGACGAATTTCGAAGACATCCGGGAACTGGTGAAGGGCGTGCGTGGCAGGGAGGTCTACAGCAGGGGCGATCTTGACCACGGCGTCTGGTCCGCCGGCATGGTGGTGGGCCTGATCGACGATATTCCCACCTGCCGGGAACTGCTCGACCGCATTATGGGCGAGGCGGAGACAATCATCGGCCAGCGACTGGTCCAGGTGAGCGGAGGCCAGATCCATGAACTTGCATGACAAGGTGGCAGTGGTCACCGGCGGCGCCAGCGGCATCGGCAGGGCGCTGTGCCTGCGCTTCGCCGCTGAGGGCGCCCGGGCGGTGATCGTGTCGGACATCCATCTCGAAGGCATCGACCGCACGCTTGCCGACATCAAGGGTCAAACCCGGGTGCTCGGCGTCCGCGCCGACGTGGCGAATGAGGAAGACGTATCCCGGCTCGTACACAAGACCCTGGAAGCCTATGGGCATATCGACCTGTTCTGCTCCAATGCGGGCATTTTCACCGCGGGAGGCGAAGAAGTTTCCACCGCCGCCTGGCAGCGGATCTGGGATGTCAATGTGATGTCGCACGTGTTCGCGGCGCGGACGGTGCTGCCGGGAATGCTTGCCAGGGGCGAAGGCTACCTGCTCAACACCTCCTCGGCGGCGGGTCTGCTAAGCCAGGTGGGCTCGGCGCCCTATGCGGTCACCAAGCATGCCGCGGTGGGATTCGCCGAGTGGCTTTCCATCACCTACGGCAAGCGCGGCATTCGGGTGTCGGTGCTCTGCCCCCAGGCGGTGCGAACCCGAATGACCGCGGGCAGCGACGGCGGCGTCGCCGGTCTTGACGGCATGCTCGAACCGGAGCGGCTTGCCGATACCGTGATGCAAACCCTGGAAGAAGAGCGCTTTCTCTGCCTGCCCCATCCGGAAGTATTGACCTACATGCGGCGCAAGACCGATGATTACGACCGTTGGCTCGGCGGCATGCGCCGCCTGCACGAACGCTTCGATGAAGTGTACCGGCACCGACAAGGCGATCGGGAAAGCGGCTGATTGCATCCGGGAGTTCGTCATGACCCGCCGGATATGCCATATCCTGCCCGAATCAGCCGAAGAAGTGTAAACTTGGTGAAACACATTGTTTGAGCGGGGGTCGAACATGGTAGCAAGATCGCTGTTACTCGGGCTGGGATGCGGCCTGCTGGGGGTTCCGGCCCTTGGCGCCGAGGATTACCGGGCGCCGAGAACCGAATGGGGCCAGCCCGACCTGCAAGGCGTCTGGAATTACTCCTACAACGTGCCGCTCGAGCGGCCCGCGCGCTATGGCAATCGCCAGTTCCTCACCGAAGAGGAGATTGAGGAAATGCGCGCCATGCGTTCGGCTTTCGATGAAAATTCCGACGCGGCGATTCCCAATTTCGGCGTTGACGAAGCCTATAACGATTTCTGGGTCGAATCCGCCGGCATTGGCGAGGCGGTGCGCACTTCCATCATCACTTATCCGTCCGATGGCCGCCTGCCGGAATTTGCCGAAGGCGTGGTCGTGGTCAACGGACGGTTGGCCCCGGACATTGAATCCGAGCGCCCGGTGCGGGTCATCCCCGGCGGCATCGGCAAGGACGGGCCGGAGGACAGGGGCCTGTCCGAGCGCTGCATCATGGGTTTCAACGCCGGGCCGCCGCTGGTGCCGAGCCTGTACAACAACAACCTGCAGATCTTCCAGAATCGCGACCATGTGGTGCTCATGACCGAGATGGTTCACGATGCGCGCATCGCGCCCCTGGGCGAGCGCCCGCCGCTCGATGAAGCCATCGGCCTCTGGTCCGGCGATTCCAGGGCTTACTGGGACGGCGAGACGCTGGTGGTGGAAACGCGGAACTTCAACGGCCTGACCCAGTCCTTCGGCAATGCCGGGATTTCCGATAGCAAGTTCCTCATCGAGCGGATTACGCGGGTCGGAGAAGACACCATCGAATACGAATTCACGGTGGAGGACCCGGAAGCCTATACCGACCGCATCACCGGCATTATTCCGCTGACCAAAGTCGCTGGCCTGCTGTACGAATACGCCTGCCACGAAGGCAACTACGGCATGGTCAACATGCTTCGCGGCGCCCGCGCCGAGGAGGCGCGGGCCGCGGAAGAGGGCGGGCGGTAGCGCGATCAGGTGTTTTTCAGAAACTCGACCCAGTTCCCGTCCGGGTCCGCCGCTATGGAGATGGTCACGCCCGGGCGGACCTCGGTTACCGGCACCATGATCCGGTAGCCCGCTTCGCCGATTCGCGCAATGACCGCATCCAGGTCTTCCACGTTCAGCGTCCAGTAGCGGTAGCCGGTGGCGCCCCGGATGCCCCCGCCGGGGGCGTGGGCTTCCGGCTCGGGTTCGAGTTCGATGATCTTGATGATACTCTCTCCCGCCTTGAAGCGGTGCATGGTGCCGCCGCCAGGGAAGGGAATGGCGGCCTCGAACGCAAGCCCCACCGCATCGCGATAGAAAGCCAGCATGGCCTCGATGTCCTGGGCGATGATTCCCAGGTCAATGGAGTTCTTCTGCAAGTTCATGATGGTGGATTCCTGTAAGTCCTGTCTGCTACGCGGCGCGCATGATGGCCTTGGTTTCGAGGAATTCCGCAAATCCTTCCACGCCCCATTCGCGACCGTTGCCGGATTTCTTGTAGCCGCCGAAGGGAGCGGCGAAGTCCGGCCCCGCGCCATTGACGTGAACATTGCCGGTGCGCAGCCTGCGCGCGATGGCGTTGGCGTGGGAGGGCTCGCCGGAAACGTAGCCGGATAATCCGTACTCGGTGTCGTTGGCGATGGCCACGGCGTCCTCGTCGTCCCGATAGCCGATGATGCAAAGCACCGGGCCGAAGATTTCTTCCCGGGCGATGGTCATGTCATTGGAAACATTGGCGAATACCGTGGGTTGCACGTAGTAGCCGGTTTCGAGGCCCGCGGGCCGGCCGGGGCCGCCGGCGACGAGTTCGGCGCCTTCGGCGATGCCTTGCCCGATCAAGCCCTGAATCTTGTTGAACTGCGATTCGCTCACCACCGGCCCAAGCCGGGTTCCCTCCTGCTTTGGGTCCCCCACGGTGGCCTTGGCGGCTGCGGCGCGGGCGATTGCCGCGGCTTCCGCCATGCGCGCCGCGGGCACGAGCATACGGGTGGGGGCATTGCAGGACTGTCCGCTATTGCCGAAGCAGCCGCTGACGCCGCCGCCCACGGCCCTGGCGAAGTCGGCCACGTCATCGAGAATGATATTGGCGGATTTGCCGCCGAGTTCCTGGGTCACGCGCTTGATGCCATCCGCCGCGTTGCGGGCGACTTCGCGGCCGGCCCGGGTCGAGCCGGTAAAGGAGACCACATCGATCTCGGGATGAGAGGAAATCGCCGCGCCCACGGTGGGCCCATCGCCATTGACGAGATTGAACACACCCGCCGGCAGCCCCGATTCGGCGATGATCTCCGCCAGCAGATAAGCGCTCACCGGGGCGATTTCGCTGGGCTTGAGCACCATGGTGCAACCTGCGGCAAGCGCCGGCGCCACCTTGCAGGCGATCTGGTTCAGGGGCCAGTTCCAGGGAGTAATGAAGCCGCAAACCCCCGCCGATTCCTTGACCACAAGCGAAGCCCCGCGGTCTTCCTCGAAGGCATAGTTCTGCAGAATCGGAATAATGCTCTGGAAATGGCCAAGCCCCGAGCCCACCTGGGCGGTGCTCGAAAGCCGCATGGGCGCGCCCATCTCATCGGAAATCGCGGTGGCGATTTCGCCGGCCCGGGCCTTGATGCCGGCAATAATGTTCCGCAGCACCGCAACCCGCTCGTCCACGCTCGAAATCGACCACGTTCCAAAGGCCTCCCGCGCCGCCCGCGCCGCCGCGTCCACATCCTCGGCATTGCCAAGGCTGACGGTGGCAAAAGCCCGCTCCGTGGCCGGATTGATCACCTCCAGCAACTCCCGCCCCGCGGGTTCCCGCCATGATCCGTCGATATAAAACCGGTTATAGGCCTTGAGCATCACGCGACTCCTGAAGATCGGCTGAATGAGGTTGCCGTAACGACCTCGCAGGGCCGCATTTCGGGGGTCGAAGTATACTGGGAATACGATGCGAAATCAGTCAGGCAAGCTCCGGGGTTTCGAGGTGAAACGCACGAGTTCTCCGGCGGTCACTCGCGGGATGCGCGATGCACTCGAAGATCTCCAACTCGAGAGCCTTGATGTCATTCATGCTGGCAGGGACAGTTTCCCGCTTGCCAGTGGAGTCCGCGCAATTGCGGCGGAAAGGATGTTTGTGGATGTGGCCTGAATGCAGGCTTCCCGACAGTTCAAATCAAGCCGCCGAGCAGGGCGAGGGCGGCTTCGAACCGGGGGTCGCCGGGGGTACTGGATGCGAGCGGCCGGGGGACGGTGAGATCGGGATGGAAGCCGCCGGGGGTTGCCGCGCCGATGGTGGTGACGCGGTCGAGGACGGCGAGTTGCCGGGCGAAGAATTCTGCTTGGCCTGTGGTGGTCCGGTCGATGATCAGCGCCATCGGGCTGGAGTAGTAGTCGTTCCGGTCGGCGGGCAGGAACAGGGCGAGATGCTCTTCCGCCAGATAGCCCGCGGCGTGGCGCAGATCGACGATGAGGCTGCTGGTACTGCGGAAGCCGGCAAGGACCTTTTGCAGCATGACCAGATCATTGGCGTTGCGGCTGACGCCCCATAGCCGCACGTAGCCGACTACCTTGTTGCCCATATTGAACTGCCGGGCGCTGGGTTCCACGGCGCTGCGGTAGCTGTCGAGCAGATTGTTGAAAACCGGCCTGATTTCCGCTTCCTGCCGTTCTCCGCTCCGCTCGAATACGAGGCGGAAACTGCGAGGGTCGGGCTCGGGAAGCGCCGGAGGTTCGGGATTGAAGGAATAGACCGGATGGTAGGGTGCGCCGTTGACCGATACGGGGCGATCACCCCGCAGCAGCCCGGCCGCGAAAGCGGGGGAAGCGTGCAGCACCGCCGTCACGATATGGCTGCCGCTGTCGGTGGCGGCGACCGCGACGCCGATGTGATTGAGTCGCTGCTGGCGGTCGGAGCGGCGGCTCGTCAATGCGGCTTCGAGGTAGGCGTCGAGCGTGTCGGTCACCGGTGATCCCCTGGTCCGGATAATGTTCCACAACAATACTGCGGATCATGGGCTCCGCCTTGCTTCCTTTCCGCCATTCCGCCTTCCCCCCTTCCGTCATTCTGCGCGTAGTCGCAGAATCCCATGCAGTGGCCTCCCAGGGAGATTCTGCGACTGCGCTTCGCTCCGCGCAGAATGACACGCTTTGGGAGATTCGCTCCGCGCAGGATGGGACGGTTGGGAAGCTTCGCTCCGCGCAGGATGACAGCGCATGGGCGCATAGTCCTGATTGCGGTCACATGATCTCAAGCGCGCGCTGGCAGGCGGGCCGGCTGTAATGCTGATCGCGAAAGTCGATGTACTTTTGCGGCAGGTCGAATTCGAATCGAATCGCCCAATTGAAAGTCTGGGCAAGCAGGATGTCCACCAGGCTGAAGGCATTGCCGATGGCGTACTCCCCGTCATCCAGCAGGTGGTCCAGTGCGTTCAATGCCTTGGCGAACTCGAACTTCGCCGTTTCGAACATTTGCGGAACGCGATGTTCTTCGGGCAGGGCGAACATGTGCTTGCCCTTGCTCCATAGCGGCTGCTCGAGTTCGGCGAGTATGAAGCAGGCGAGTTCGTCGATGCGGGCATAGACATCCATGCTGGCGTTCGGCAGCAGGCCGGACTCGGGCGCCGAGCGCGCGATGTAATACAGGATCGCCACGGATTCGGTCAGCTTGAGATCGCCGTCGATGAGAGTCGGCACCTTGCCTTGCACGTTCACCGCAAGATATTTTGGATTCTTCGCGCTGTCCGGAACTTCCGCGTCAGTGCGCAGTTTGACCTGGATGTATTCGTACTTCAGCCCGCTTTCCTCCAGCGCCCACAAGGCGCGGAAGGAGCGCGACTGCTGAAATCCGTAAAGCTTGATCATCTACTCGGGCAAAGCCATGGCCGTCAGCGAACTGCCGGTCTGCAGGATGACGTACTGCCTTCCGTCAAAGACCCAGGAACTCATGCCGTAGCGGCTGGTTGCCGGCACTTCGACCCGCGCCAGTTCCGCGCCGGTCATCTTGTCCAGCGCGAAGAGGTGCGGCGTGCCGTCGCCGGTGACGTTGCCGTAAATCAGCATGTTGCCGGTGACCACCATGGGGCCGACGGCGCCGGAACCGGTGTTGCCGATATCGACTCCGGCCAGAGCGGGCAAATCTCGGATGCGGTCCGGCGTGTAGCCGGCGGGGATCATCCACAAATGCTCGCCGCTGTTCATGTCGATCGCGGTGATGCGGCTGTAGGGCGGCCTCCATAAGGGAATGCCCGCCGGATGCCGGGGCGTGGGTCCGCCGGCGCCGGCCGCGTAGCGCGACAGGGTGACGCCGGTCGGCTCTTCGTAGTAAGTGTCGGCTTCTTCGCCGCTGACCAGGGTGCGGGCGCCGCAGCTATAACGCGAAATGACATACATTACGCCGCTGTCCGGGTCGGCCACCGGCGGATGGGTGATATTCACCGCGCCGGAGGGGCACATCAGCGCCGCGGCCTTGCCGGAAGGATGAGTGCGATGAATCGGCGGATTGAAAACCGGGCCCATGATGAAATTGGCGACCGCTTCCCGCGCTTGCCGGCGAATTTCCGGGGTGAAGTCGGCCAGCAGATCCTCGCTGGAGCCGACATATTCGAATGCCGCCGGCCTGGTCGGAATCGGCTGCGTCGCCGAGAGTTGCTCGCCTGGAACCGTGGAGGCGGGCATCGGCACTTCCTCTATCGGCCAGACCGGCTCGCCGGTTGCCCGGTTGAACGTATAGACGTAACCCTGCTTGGTTGCCTGGGCGACCACCGGCGTCGGCCCGGAATCGGTGGTCACGTCGAGCAGGATCGGCGCGGTCGGCGTGTCGTAGTTCCAGATGTCGTGATGCACCATCTGGAAGTGCCAGGCGCGCTCGCCGGTCGAGGCGTCGAGCGCGATCAGGCTGGTGCCGTACAGATTGTCTCCGGGATGGTGGCCGCCATAGTAGTCGATGGTCACGCCATTGGTGGGAATGTAGACCATGTCGAGTTCGGGGTCGGCCGAGATCGGCGCCCAGGAGGAAATGTCGCCGGTGTACTGCCAGGCGTCGTTTTCCCAGGTCTCGTGCCCGTATTCGCCGGGCTGCGGGATGACGTTGAACTTCCACAGGAACTCGCCGGTGCGGGCGTCGTAACCGAGGATGTCGCCGGGCACGTTCTCGATGCGCGACTGGTTGTAGCCCTGTTCCGCCGAGTTGCCCACGACAACCACATCGTTGACGACGATCGGCGGCGAAGATGCGGTGATATAGCCGCGTTCCAGCGGAATTCCTTCATATGGGTCGTAAGGATGGCCCAGGTCGGCGAGCAGATCGACCACGCCGGTTACCGGGAATCCTTCAATCGGGACCTGGCCGCCGAAGCCTTCCAGCGGTTGGCCGGTAGCCGCGTCCAGCGCGGTCAGGAAGAAGCCCGGCGAGATGATATAGATGACATCGCGGCCGTCGATATTGGCGTAGCCCACTCCCTTGCCGTAGTCCGCGCGCATGGAGTAGGACCAGCGCCTGGTGTCGGGCTCGCGGTAGGACCACAAGGTGGCGCCGGTGGACGGGTCGATGGCGACGACGTGGCGGCGCGCGCCGGCGACCGTGTACAGGCGGCCGTTGATCAGGCTCGGCGTCGAGCGGCCGCTTTGCGCCTCGAAGCTGGCGCCGTCCCAGACCCAGGCGACTTCCAGATCGCCGAAGTTCTCCGGGGTGATCTGGTCGGCCGCGGTCGAGCGCGTATGGGCGAAGTCGTTGCCCAGGGTGGTCCATTCGATCGTGTCCTGGCTCCATGCCGCGCCGGGCAGCAACAGCAGGCCGGCGGTGCAGGTAATCAGTCGAATCGCTTTCATGGCGCGTACCTCTGTCAATAGGGCACTTCAGATATCTGCCGGTCGCGCGGGAACCGCGTTGCGCCGGGCAATTGCCGAGATTAACCCAGCGTTCCTTCTTTGTCATGCCTGCGCCCGGGTTTTCGGCGTTCAGTCGAAAGAACCCGCGGGACCGGGAAAAACCACCGGGCTCTGGACGCCATCGGCCGAGAGGCTCGAGACACCGAAGAAGTAATTGTCGATGACGAGGTTCTCCAGCGTGAAACTGTCCATGTCGCCGACATCCCGCTGAAAGTCCCAGGTCGGTGAATTCGTCAGCCGCCAATGCACCCGGTAGCCGGCGGCCCTTGGCACTTTCTCCCAGTTCAAGGTGGTGCTCGGGCGAACGGCGCCTTCGATCGTGACATCGGCCGGCGGCGCGGGCGCCCATGCCATTGCGGCCAGCGTGACCGCGTTCAGCCCGGTGAGCTTGGCGGCGTATTCGAAATTCACGTGCTCGATCACGTCGCCGTAGGCGATGCCGTCTTCGACGCGAATGTCCTGATGCTGGTAGTTGTAGTTTTCGTTGGTCTCCATTATTCGCACCGCGGGGAAACCCGCTTCG
>JAJECW010000100.1 GCA_022821865.1 Pseudomonadales bacterium | reverse complement strand
TGGTCCGCGTCGGACCCGGGCGCGACTTCCGGGCAGGCCGTCTGGGCCGTCACGCTGACCCAGCATTTCTCGCACGCGACGGACCAGAGCGCGGCCCGCTTCATCCGCAACGAGTGGTCCGCCGTCGCCGAGCACGAGGCGATCATCTCGGCAGGTGGGCGTGACATCGACAACGCGCTGCGGGCGGCTCTCAGAGCCGCCGACCTGCGCTGGGCGACGCTGATCGAATTCCGCTACCCCTCCGGCGGCAAGACGGCGACATTGCGCCGCACGGACGCCGGCCACGCCGTCACGGACACCCATGCCGATCCGGACGCGGTGTACGAGCCCACCGGCGAAATACTCGACGTCGGCGTCGCGAAGGAAACCGCCGCTCCCCGCGTCAACAGCCTGTCCGTGCGCCTCGAAGCCGTGTCCAGCCGGATGGTGGGCGCCCTGCTGGGCGGCAACGCGATCGGCTGGGGCGCGACGGTGCGCAAGGCCGCGCTGAACGACGCCGGACAGATGATCGGCGCGCCGCTCGAGATATTCCGGGGAACGCTCTCGAGCTACAAGCTGGACGGCGCGGGCGAGACGCCCTCGATCACGCTGTCGATAGCCAGCCACTGGGCCAACTGGCGGCAGAAAAGCGGCCGCCACACCAATCCGGAGGGCCAGGCGTTGCATTTCCCCGGAGACTGCGGCTTCGACCACGCGGCGGCGGTGGTGCGGGATATCAAGTGGGGCAAGGCCTGATGGGACTTTTCAGCTTCATCGGCGACATCTTCGAGGAAATCATTTCGTGGTTCGTGGATTTGCCCGAGGAAACGGAGGATGCCGCCGGCACGACCGTCAACAAGGCGTCGAACGTCGCGCCGATCCCGGTCGTGTACGGCACGCGGCAGGTGGCCGGCACGAGGGTCTTCGTGGCGACCGGCGGCCCGGAAAACAAATATCTGTACATGGCGATCGCGCTGTGCGAGGGAGAGATCGACCGCGTGTCGCAGGTCCTGATCGACGACAAGCCGATATCGGCCTACGATCACGTGTTCGCCTCCGGCCACACCGCGTCCGCGCCCGGCGCCGACCGCCTGGCCGTCGTGCATTGGTATCGCGGCACGGACGGCCAGTCCGCCTCGGCGCTGCTGACGGCGGCGCCGGGCTGGACCGCGAACCACCGGCTGCGCGGCGTCGCGTACCTCGCCTGCCGATTCCGCTACAGCACCGAGGTGTTCCGCGGCCTGCCGCAGGTCAAGGCCACGGTTCGCGGCCGCAAGGTGCGCGACGTGCGCGACCTGACCGCGGCGACCCGGTACAGCGAGAACTCCGCTCTGATCCTGTACGACTACCTCACCAACAACCGGTTCGGCAAGGGCCTGGCGGCGACGGACATCGACCTGGCCGCGTTCCAGGCCGCGGCCGCCTCCTGCGACATCAACGAAAACCTGTCCGGCCACCAGATGATCGGATCCGCCGCCGCCGCGACGGTCGCCGGCGGCCGTCACGTGATCCGCTTCGACGGCGCCCGGCCCGCGGACCTTTTCCACGCGCCGGGGACCCGGATCTACAACGCCGCGGCCATCGCCGACGCGACAGCCGTCGGCACCGTCCTCGACGTCTCCGAAGTCTTCGAAGAGGTCCACGATTTCGGCGAGGGCGCAGGCGAGTTCGCCGACCGGTGGCGATGGCGCGGGCTGCCGAGCCAGGACCGGCGCACCGAGGTCGCGTATACCGCCGACAAGGGCGCCTTCGAAGTCGGCGAAACGCTGTATTTCCGGCTCTCCGGGAGGTACAACTGCAACGTCGTCCTGGACACCGGGAAGCCGGTGATGGACAACGTCAAGCGGCTGCTGGGCGGCTGCCGCGGCATGCTGCCCTACAGCGCCGGCAAGTACGGCCTGCTCATCGATTGCGATCGCGCGGCGGTGATGCATTTCGGCCCGGACAACATCATCGGCGGCGTGAGCGTCTCCGGCCCGGACAAGGCCCGGACCTACAATCGCGTGACCGTGAAATTCGCGAACCCGAACCGGGCGTGGAAGGAGGATCTGGCCGTCTGGCCGGCGGCGGGCGGGACCGTCGAGGCGTCCCTGCTCGCGCTGGACGGCGAACCGCTGCACCACGAGATGGCCATGCCCACGGTCACGAACAAGTACCAGGCCGCGGACCTGGCCAGGATCGTGCTCTACAAGTCCAGGAACTCCCTGCGCATGCGCTTCCGGGCGATGCCGTCTGGACTGAGGGCCACGCCCGGCAGTGTCGTCGCGGTCACCGACGACACGCTGGGCTGGACGCGCAAGCTCATGATGGTGACCGGCGTCTCGCTCGATTACGCCGGCGACGTCATGATCGATGGCGTGGAGCACGACGCGGCCGTCTTCGATTACGAGTCGCTGCCGCTGGACCGCATCCACGACGACACCGGGCACGCCAACCCGCTCGCCGTGCCGGCGCTGTCCGGGCTGGCGCTCGAGGTGGTGCTCGACCGCGTCGAGGCCGTCCGCGCCGCCGACGCGGAAGAGGGCGCGCCGCCGCCGCAGATCCTGATGGGCCTCAAGGCCGCCTGGAACCCCCCGTTGGACGCGAGCGTCTCGCGCGTGGAAGTCGCCTGGCGGATAAAGGACGGCGACGCGGGCTGGGAGACCAAGCGCGTCGACGCCAACCACGCCTATCTGCTGCCCCTGCGACTCGGAGAGACATACGAGGTCAAGGCCTGCTTCGTGAACGGTTTTGGCGCGCTGGGCCCATGGTCCGGTGTTGTCGAGCAGCTCGTCGACAAGGACGTGACGCCGCCGGGCCCGATCACCGGCCTGGCGCTCACCGGTGGTCGCGGAATGCTCTCGGCGTCCTGGACCAATCCGGCGGGTCCGGGATTCTCCCATGTGGAGTGGGAATTGCGCCGCTTCGACGGCGACGGCGACGGCGACATCGCCGAGACGATATCGGGGAAATACTGGGGCGACAGCGCCACCGCGGGCGGCCTGCCGGATGAGACCAGGTACGACCTGCGGATGCGCCCCGTCGACGACGCCGGCAACGCCGGCGAATGGACGGGCCGCGTCGAGGCCACCACGCTCGCCGCCGCCGCCGCCGGTTCCGTCGGCCCGGCCGGCCCCGGCTTCCAGCTCATATTCGCGGCGGCGGCGGGGGCGGCGGCGCCGGCGCTGCCCGCCACGAGCCAGACAAACCGGACGAACGACGACTATATCCCGGCGGGCTGGGCGCGGAATCCACCCGCACGGACCGCCGCGAAGCCGGCGATCTGGTACTCGATACGCTACGGCTCGACCGGCGACTGGGAGGAATTCCTGGCCGCGGCGGAGTGGTCGCGGGACGGCCGCGACGGAGCGTCGATCCAGTACATATTCCAGCGGAACGACAGCCCGCGGGCGCCGCAGCGGCCGGCCTATCCCGTTGCGGAAAGGCGGAAGCCGGGGGAATACATCCCGGCCGGCTGGGTCGACGATCCCCCCGACCCCACCGCCGCGGCCCGCTATGTGTGGTCGGCCATCAGCCACAAAAACCTGGGCGGGGCGATGTGGTCGCAATTCTCCGTGGTGCGGCGCTGGGACGAATTTATCACGCCCGACGGCGTGCCGACGCCCGAGATTTTCGATGGCCCCGGCCCGCCGCCGGTCATCACGGGTGGCGAGGGGGACACCTGGTTGACGACCAGGGGCGAGAGGATCGCGGAGGTCTGGGGCAAGATAGCCTCAAAATGGGTGAAGTTGTCCGACGACCCGCTGGACGCGCCGTGGTCCAGCGGCAGCGGTCCGCCGGCCGCGACCTCGGGCGACGCCGGAGACTATTACGCCGACGAAGACAAAGCGAACGTGCATATCCGGCATGGCGGCGGCTGGCATTGGGCCATAGACCTGGACCCGGGCGGCGCGGTCACGTGGCTATTCGACGGCGACCCGCCCGGCCCTCTCGACGGCGCAAACGGAAACCGGGCGTACGACTGGAGCACCGGGCTGGCGTACGAGAAGCGGTCCGGGTCATGGGCCTTGCTCGCCAACCTGCCGAAGCGTGATACATACATACCAGTGGCGGGTGGATACTATCCCAGCCCTTGCGACCCCACCTCCAACTCTACAGGAGGCACGGTGGAGATTTCATGGTGCCGTCCGGCCGCGGCCGGACGGCTGCCCAGTGGCGCGACCGTCCCGCTCGCCGGCTACACGGGCGCATTCTTTGAGTTGCCCGTGGCGTCGGTGACCATCCCGGACACGCCCATTGTGTCCGCCGACACCACCGTGGCCGTCCTCGGCGATCTCAAGCCCAACACACGATACGGCTATCAAATCTATGCGCTGTACGGCGACAGCGCCCCCTACCAGCGGAGCAACGTCACACCGCAAAATCCGCGAAGCGCGCTGCAGGGCGCGGTGGGCGACACCTTCACGACCGGCGATTTCGACGTCGAGGCAACCGGCGTGGCCACGGAAAACGATGTCAGTGTCGGGCGCAACCTGACCGTGACAGGCACGTCCAGGTTCCAGGGCGATATCACGTCCGGCGCCGAAATAACGGCCGACGACCTGATCGCGAGCTCCGACCGCCGGCTGAAATCGAACCTCAGGGAGATCGAGGGCGCGCTGGACAAGCTGGCGGCGCTGACAGGGTACACGTTCGAAAAGAGCGGGAAGAGGAAGGCGGGGCTGATCGCGCAGGACGTGCAAGGCGTGTTGCCGGAGGCGATCTCCGAGCAGGGCGGCCACCTGCATTTATACCCGGGCGGCGTAATCGCCCTCATGGTCGCCGCGATCAACGAGTTGCGGGCGCGGGTGGACGACGATGGCCCTGCCGACCAGCGGTAGGATTTCCCTGCTGGGGATCGCGGAGGAGTTCGACCCGGACTTTGACGACGACCCCACATCCGCCAATTATTCGCTGCCTTACAGGCTTACCGATTTCTACGCCGGTGGCGAATACGTGCCGGCGGGCACCATGAACAATCCGGCCGGCGGCACACCCGCGGCCATTCCGGCTACAGGCGCGATCAGGTTGACAGACTTTTACGGAGCGCCGGCCCTCGCCGCGATATCCGTCACCATCACCGGGTCCCGCGCGGCGCTGGACGCGGGCGCCCGCCGGACCTTCGGCGGCGCCGTCGGCAACGGGGGGAGAGGCGCCGCAAGCAGGCGCTGGAGCGTGTCGGGAGACGCTAGCATCATAGGGTCGACCACCGGTGCCAGCGTCGTCGTGGAAGCTGACTCGGTCGGGTCCGCCGGCGATTTCGATTTGTCGCTCTCGGCATCGAGAGGCAGTCCGCCGACCCACAGGGGGGCGGCGTCCACCGGAGACATCGCGGTCAACCCGACGCTCACCGTGGCCGTGACCGCCGACGACTACACACCGACAAACGGCGACACGGTGACCTTTACGGCTTCGCCCGGCGGCACGGCTGCGGGGGCAGCCGCTTATCAGTGGCAGCGCTTGTCCGGCAGCACCTGGAGCGACATCGGCGGCGAGACCGGCAGCACCTACGGTCACACGAGGAGCAGCGCTGGCTCCGTCACGGTCCGATGCCGGGTCGCCCGCGCGGGGATCAGTCGCGTGTCGGCTGCGGTTACGGCTACCTGGGCGACAGCGGCGCCGCCGGACGCCAGGGCTCCGAGGCTATCCATCGGAGCGATCGGCTCGGTCAACGAGGGCGCCGCGGCGTTCGACGTGGTCGTCACGCCGTCCGGCGGGGCGTACGACGCCATTGACTACCGCTGGCGGGCGGCGCTGGGCACGATCTCCGGGAGCGGGCCGACGGCGAGGTACACGCCGCCGGCAAATGACCGTGCGCCCGGCGACCGGACAGAGACCATCGATGTGGATGCCGACGTGAGCGGCACAGGTGTCAGGGCGAAAACCGGCACTACCGACAGCACAAACTCGATCGAAGATGACCGGGCGAGGTTCACCATCGCAAACGTGCCGGTGACACGGAGGCGCTCGCGCCTGGAAACTCGCTATCGGCGCGCGACCGCGAAGCCCGCCATCGCTCAGGTGAGATCACCCGCAGGGTGGACTACCTCCCGCCCCGCGAGCAATGGGCAGAGTGTTTGGCAAGCGACGGGTATGATCGTCGAGCGCCAGGTGGACGGCGGTCCGTGGGCATTTGTATCCGCCTCATGGATCGTGCTGGCCGCCCCGGCGATTCACGTGCACGCGGTTTACCCTGGGCCGGACGTGGAAGTCGAGGCGGGTTCGGCGGAGATCCTGATCACTGTCAGCCCGCCATCGAGCGGCTGGCGCGGCAATCACGGCGCGGCAATCACGGGCACGTTGTTGCGAGGATTCACTCTTGGCTTGGCTCCGAACCTTGGGACGAGATCTCAGCCTGCCCAAGTACCTTTTGCCTCTGGATTCTTCGGCACATTTACTCCGGGGGAATACGTGAACGGAGCTACTGTGTCCGCGACGGTTTGGGCCGTCTACAGCGATGGAGGCGTAAGCAGCGAAGTCTATGACAGCACCACAGCCCCCGCCGGTGACGGAGAGGGTGGGGGTGAACTTCCATGAGGGCGCTGGCGGTGGGAGGGAAGACGGTTTTTCTTTTGCTCGGGCCCGGTCAAGATCTGGCGTCTTCGAATAGCAATATCGTCGCGGTGGGCCACTGGGTCCCGGGTGTCGGTCGCGAAATAACAGGCGTCTCCGCCGGCACAGCCGAGATCCAAAAGCTCGACCGCAATGGCGCTGTCCTGGCGCGGCTCCCTGTCACTATCACGTAGTTCATGGGAACTATTCTAAGCCCGCACTGTTTTGGTGCAAAAAAAAGTTTCGCAAGAATAACGGCCTTTTTTTCGCAAGCCTCTACAGTGGCGGCCTTTCAAAGTGAAGGTACGCATTATCAATAGGAGATCTGCTTTGGATCTTTGCCTCAAGCTGGACTCACTTCCTGCTTGCGGCTATTGTTCAGGCTGACATCATCAGCCGCCCCCACCCCAAACCGGGACCGCAAATGAAAGATCCCAGATTGCAGCAAGCCGCGAATGAGGCGGTAACCAGCCACTCGCTGGAAAGCCTGGTGATCTGGGGAGAAGTGCTGGAGTTGTATGCGCTGGATTGGGATGAAAGCTTTGGCAACGCGCCGCATTATTTCACTCAGGAATACTGGTATCTGCTGGTGCGCGTAACCTTCGCCGCGCTCAAGGGACAGCCGCTTACAGTGACCGCCGCAACCCAGGGCATGAAGTCGGGCTCCAATCGGACTCGGGAAAGCCGGCTGCAGAAGGCGGTTTCCGACGGTTACCTGCTCAAGCAGCGCAGCGAGGAAGACATGCGGAATGTCTGTTTGCTGCCGACGGAGCGGCTGGTCAAATTGATTCTTGGCCATATGGACCGCACGTTGGCAATGACCCTGGAGCGGCTCAGGAACATTTCCGAGCCTGAATGAAGTCTCGCAGCAGGCGCGCGCACAGTTGCGGAAACTGGATATGCGGCGCATGCCCGCAGCCGGGAAGTATCCGGTCCTCAACGATTCCTCCCCGCTTTCGGTAGTTTTCCATGAGCCGCGTCATTTGGCTCACCATGGGCTGTGGCCGCAGCCCGGGCCAGCCGGGAATCATGCCAAGCATACCCAGGGTCGCCGGGTCGAAATGTGACGCGTCACTGATGATTACATCACCCGCTCCCTGAATACGAAGCAGCGGCGGCTTTCTGTCGAGTTCTGGCAGTTGCGCGGCGCTGAAGTATTTTGGGCTGATTGCGTTCATCGGCCCCCATTCTCCCGGCGCCATGCCGGGCCAGTTCCCGGAGACTTTCGAATCCCCGGGCCATGCCTGTTTGCCGCAATGCTGGCGGTACAGGGAATCGAGCAGGTCTTCTTCATGCACTCGACCGGTCCCTGCAACAGGTTTCGCAGTGGGTGTCCCAGACTTTCGCCCAGACTTTACGGCGACATTGTCGGAGTCGAATCGTCCGAGAATCGCATGCCGCATGACGTGGCGGACCAGCGCGGAGTTTTCGCTTTGACGACCGCCCGCCACTGCGTTCGCGTAGTCCGCGTTGACCATGCCGCCGCCGGAGCCGGCGAAGTCGGCGAAGTTGGCTGTCCCATGGAGATCGCAGGTTCCGCCGTATCCGAAGGGGCTCACCGGCGCCAGCAGCGTGACCGAGCGCAGCCGGCGCGGTTCCCGCAATGCCGCAGCCATGGCGACCGCGCCGCCAAGAGACCAGCCGAGCAGATGACAGCTTTCGATTCCCAGCGCATCCAGCAGGGCGAACAGGTCCTCGATCCAGTCACCGGCGCCCCGGCGGGCATCAATCAGCTTCTGTTCGCTGTGACCGTACCCCCTGAGGTCGGGCAGGATGAGCCGGAATTCATCCCCCAGGCATTCGGCCAAACCAAGCATGGAGCCGGAATCGCTGCCGTTGCCATGTACGAGCACCAGTGGCTCGCCATCACTCTTGCCGAGTTTGTGCAGGCTTTGCCCAAGCCTGCCGGTGTCGAGATGTTCCAGCAAGTGGGTGGCCTCAAAATCGCATGCCGATACTCAGGCTCACGCTGAGGGGCGGGCCGTAGTAGGCCAGCGCAACGCCGGGGTAGGCCAACAAGTCGAAACCATGCACGATATAGGCTTCATCTCCGATATTGGTTGCCGCCAGCCGGGCGTGGAAACCGCTCGAAAAATGTTCCCAGGAAGCGGTAACGTTGGCGATGGCGTACTCATCCTGTTTCAGGGAGGCCTCATTCATGATGGTCGTGAAATAGCTTGAGCTGCCGCGCACCTGGGCATTCAGATTCAGGGCCCATTCAGCGGTGGTTATGGCGGACCAGTTCGCGCCCGCCCCCCAGGTGAAATCCGGCGCCTGGATCAAATCGAGATGGCTCAGGTCCTGGATTTCTCCGGTGCCCAGATTGGGCGCGTCATATTCCTCGTATTCCGCATCCAACAGCCCAGCGAATGCGCTCAATCGCAAGTCCGGCCCGGCCTGGGCGCTGAGTTCGAGTTCCAGTCCCTGGGTTATGGCTTCGCCCGCATTGGAAAAAATCGCGATGAAACTGGCGTTCGCCGAACCGAAGCTGGACAGTTGCATGTCTTCATAATCGTTGCGGAAGGCGGCGGCGTGCAGGCTCAGGCGGCCGTCTTGCCAGTTCCGTTTCAGGCCGGCTTCCCAGGAAGTGACGTATTCTTCATCATAGGGTTCGGCCTCATTGTCATCGCGGGACCGCCCGTTGAAGCCGCCGCTCTTGAAGCCTCGCGTCGCATTCAGGTAAAGCAGCAAGTCCTCTTCAGGCCGGTAGCTCAAGCCGAGTTTTGGAGAAAACGCGGTGAAGGTTTTTTCACCAAAGGCGCTGAAACTGAAGGGAAGCCGGGAAGCATCGGAAAGTTCGGCCAGGGTGATTGCCGGATTGCCAAATCCGACCGCGCCGTTGTACACCCGCCGCAAACTCCGGTCGTCACTGGTGTAACGCGCTCCCGCGGTCAGTTCGAGATTGTCGGCCAGGGGCAGGGTGACTTCGCTGTAAAGTGCCCGGCTTTCGGTTGCGAGATCATTGGTCGATGCGGTTGACAGGCCATATTCGAAGCCGGGAATGCCAAAGAAGGAAATGCCGGCTTCAGGCCCGAACACTCCATCGGGAGTGATGTCGGTTTCATCAAGGTAGTATGCTCCGGCAATCAGCGTTGCGCCGCTGTCGAACTGAACCAGCGCCTGCAATTCCTGGCTGAACTGTTCCTGCCGCTGATGCACGAAAACGCCGAATGCGCCCCTGTCATCACCGTCCAGATCCAGATAACTGTCATGCTCGATTTCGCGCCAGGACGAAATGGCCTTCAGGCGCAGCATGTCGTTCACCTGCCAACTTGGCGTGATCGAAAAACCTCGCGTCGTCAATCGCTCTTCATGATTGAAATCGGCATTGACGCGGAATGGTCCGGGATTGGAATCTTCAAGCCCCACCAATTGCCCGACTATGGAAACCGCCTCTACCGATGGCGTGACCGAGGTATCCGGATCATTATCGGAATAATCGACGCTCAATTGCAGATCAAAATCGCCGCCGTCATCGAACAGCAACTGGCCTCGAAAAACGGTCAAGGCCTTGTCACCGTCGTCTTCCCCGTCGGCGAGATTGTCGGACCAGCCGTCGCGGCTCAGCCGGCCAAGGCTGAATCGGGTGGCAACTGAGTCACTCAACGGCAAGTTCAGCACGGCGCTTAATTCGCGCTGCCCGTGGTTTCCAATGCCCGCTTCGATTTCTGCGGAAAATTCCGGCCGGGGCTGGATGGAAACATACTTGATGGCCCCGCCAATCGTGTTGCGGCCGTACAGCGTTCCCTGCGGACCGCGCAGCACTTCGACGTGGTTGACATCGAACAATTCGAGAAATGAGCCCTGAGCCCGACCGAGATAGACATCGTCGAGATAAACCGCCACGCCCGGGTCGGCAAATGAAAGCGAGTCGCGCTGGCCGATGCCGCGCAGGTAGATTACGGCATTGGAAGCATCCCCCACATCAAGGCTGAGATTAGGCGTCAGCATTTCCAGCGAACCCAGATCGACGGCGCCGAGATTCTCAAGGTCCGCACCGGTGACCGCTGTCACCGCCAGCGGCGTCTCATCAATCGGCTCGGCAAAGCGCCGGGCTTCCACCATAATGGTTTCAATGGCGCCGCTACCCGAGGACGCCTGGGCGAAAGCGGCGTTTTCCAGCAGCAACAAGGGCAAAACGGCCGTGGCAACAGAAAACCGCAGACGTCTTGGCGAAATCTTCATGGTCATGGCGTCTTCTCCCAACCAGCCAAACTGCGAAAATTCTCGCCACGCCGTAACTGCATAACAACACAAGATTTTTCCGAAAAAATTATCCAGAAATTCTGCCGCAAGATCTGCGTCTGTTGCGTTCGAAGGGAGTGGATGTCCTATTGCCATAATACAAACCAGCGAAGCGGTTTTGCCGAATGTAACTGCCACATCCATCCGGACTCGGGACGCCGATAGCCTTGATCCCGCGAGTTCCTTTATCATGGCGCCCCTTCGGTGTCGGGAATTCAGGCGAGCGGCATGGCGCAGTGGGTGGAAGGCACGATTGTTGCGAATGAGCGCTGGAGCGAGAATCTGTTCTCGCTCAAGGTGGAGGCCGGGGCCGAGACCGGGGATTTCATTGCCGGGCAGTTTACCTCGCTGGCGCTGGATATCGACGGCGAGCGGGTGGCGCGGCCTTATTCCTACCTGACCTCTCCCGGCCGGCAGCCGCTGGAGTTCTTTCTGTATCGCGCCATTGGCGGGGCGCTTTCCAATGCCCTGATCGAAAAGCGGCCCGGCGACAAGGTCTGGATCAAGACCCCCGCCAATGGCTTTTTCGTGCTGCGGGAGATTCCGCCCTGCGAGGACATGTGGATGTTCGCCACGGGCACGGGAATATCGCCCTATTTTTCGATTCTCAATATCGACGAGCCCTGGCAGCGTTTCAGGCGCATCGTACTCGTCCACGCCGTGCGGCTCGAAATCGATCTGCGCTATCGGGAGATCGTGGATGCGCTGCGGGAAAAATACGGTGGACAGTTTGTCTTTCAGGCCTTCGTCAGCCGGGAGGACGTGCCCGGCACCATCCGGGGCAGGATTCCCGAGGCCATCGACGACGGCGAGCTCGAGCGCCGCACCGGCATCGCCATGTCGCCCGACAAATCCCACTTCATGCTCTGCGGTAATCCGGATATGGTCAAGGACACCACCGAAGGGCTCAGGGCGAGAGGATTCACCAAAAACCGGCGCCGTACCCCTGGGCATATCACTATTGAGAATTATTGGTGAGGTCCGTTCGGCGCGGCCAGTTACCCTGCGCGACCCATAAAAGCTACGCAAAAACTCAACCCCGCCATGAACCCCCGTATCCATTTACAACCCGCCTGGCTAATCCACCGGCGTCCCTTCCGCAACACCAGCCTGCTGGTGGACTTCTTTAGCCGCGACCACGGCAGAATTGCCACTGTGGCCCGGGGCGCCCGCCGGGGCAAGTCGCGGCTGCAAGGCCTGCTGCAGCCATTCCGGCCGCTGCGGGTTTCCTGGACGGGCCGCGGCGGGATCAAGACCCTCACCGCCGCCGAAAGCGCGGGTTCTGCCGCCAAACTCGCAGGCGAGCGCCTGTTCAGCGGTTTTTACATCAACGAACTGCTCAGCCGCCTGCTCCACGACCATGTGGAGCACCCGAACCTGTTCCAGGCCTACCGGGACACGCTGAAGGCGCTGGCCACCGATCCCTCCCTCGAACCTATCCTGCGCCGCTTCGAGCTTGAACTGCTCGCCGAACTCGGCTACGCCATCAACCTGCAAACCGAATGCCGCAACGATCAGCTCCTGTGTCCCCACAAGCCGTACCGCTACCTCCCGGACCTCGGCTTCGAAGAGGCCGACCCCGAAGACAGCAACGACCCCAAAAGAATCTTCCCCGGCGCCCATCTGCTTGCCCTGGCCCGCCTCGATCTCGAAGAACCCGCAGCCGCCGCCACAGCCAAACGCCTCCTCCGCCAGGCCCTGGATCCCCATCTGGGAGGCAAACCACTCCACAGCCGGGCCTTGTTTGCGAAGTGACCGGCTTGACATGCATGTCCGGGGAAGCTCTGATTAGGCGGCAATTCTCATTTTGACGCCCTGACTCTCATGTCATTCTGCGCGCGGGATGAGCAAGTATTCCCTGAAAAACCCCATCCGTGGAGTTTTTCATTATAGTGGGCCGAAAGGACATCCAGGACCGAAGCAGGACCGAAGGGACACCCGTGAATGTTGAAGCAAAATCGCCCGTCGTGATTTCCGGGACGAGTTCGGGGATTGGTCTCGCCATGGCGCGGGAAATGCTGAGCCGCGGCCATGCGGTGCTGGGCCTGGTGAAGGATGCGGACAACGACCCCCTGCGGCATCCCGATTACCGCCAGGAGCAGGTGGATCTTTCGGACCCGGATGAGGTTCAGGAACGCATCAGGAAAATTGCAGCCACATTGGAACAGCCGCCCCGGGCCCTGGTGAACAACGCCGGCATTGGCCGCATGGCGAATCTGGAGCAGCTTTCCCTGGCGGACATCCAACTGGTGATGAACACCAATTTCCTGTCACACGTCATCATTACCCGGGCCTTGCTGCCCCTGCTCAAACGGCAGGGACGCGGCGATATCGTCTTCACCGGTTCCGAATCCGCCCTGCGCGGAGGACGGCAGGGCAGCATCTATTGTGCAAGCAAGTTCGCCATCCGGGGTTTTGCCCAGTCCCTGCGGGAAGAGTGCGGCAAGTCCGGGGTGCGGGTCAGCATCATCAATCCCGGCGCGGTGCGGACACCCTTCTTCGACGAACTGCATTTCGAGCCGGGAGAAGCCGGGGAAAACGCCATTGCCCCGGAGGATGTGGCCGCCGCCCTCGCCATGGTGATGGAAGCCCGCCCCGGCACCGTGCTCGATGAAATCAACCTCTCGCCGCTGGCGCAAGTCTGGCGACGAAAATAGCCTGGTGTGCTGTGCCGTAAACCCGCCGCATTTCAGCGCGTCCTCCGCGGATTGTGGCAATGCGACAATATGACGCAGCGCGATGCCCTGCCGCGCCGGAGCTTTGCCTGCCATAATCCGAACTCGAACAAACAGCGGGCGGAGCCTCGCGAACGAGGAAAAAACATGCAGCCAAAGCGAGTTTTCCGGCCCGTCGCGATGATTGCCGCCCTGATCATGTCTCTGGCGGCGTTCGCCCATACTCCGCTGAAAAGCTCTTCCCCCGCCGCGGATTCCACGGTGTCTGATGTGGCCGCCATAGAAGTGGAATTCCACGGCCCGGTGCGCCTTGTGCGCCTGCGGTTGATGCGGGGTGAAACAGGGATTCCGGTTGCGTTCGCGGCAGGCCCCGAACCCGCGGCCTCGTACTCCATCGCGGCGCCCGCCGTCCCCGCCGGTGAGATCACCGTGGAATGGGCCGCAATCGGCGCCGACGGTCACACTCTCACCGACAGCTTCCGTTTTACCGTGGACCCCGCCATGGCGGGAGTTGCCGGAAACTGATTTTCGGCGAGTCTGAACTCCGCCGGATTCCGTGCAAGGCTTATGAGTCTTCCCTTCGCCACCGGTTGGGAGTTGGCAATCCAACTGGCGAAACTGCTGGAGTATCTCGGCATTGCGGCACTGGCCGGGGGTACCGTCTGCCTGCTGTTCTATCGCGATGAGCGCCGTCGGACCATTGTCCTGCTGAGCGCCTACATCGGCCTGTGCAGCCTGCTTGGATTCAATGGCGCGCTGTTCGCCTTTTTGTTTCAGGTTGGCATGACCAGCGGGGGAGGGCCTGGCGGCATGTTCGACCCGGTCATGGCGCGGTTGCTGCTCGGCTTTGAAACCGGCAGCGCCACGCTGCTGCGCCTTGGGGGATTCCTGCTCCCCACCATCGCCTGCGCCGCCTTCGCCATGCGCCTTGGCAGCCGCCCACCGCCCCGGTCCCGCTATCACCTGATTGGCCTCGTTCACGCCCTGGGCCTGCTGCTGGTGCTGGCAAGCTTCACCATCACCGGCCATGCCGCCGTACTCAACGCGCCGGCGAAAGCCGCCATCCTCCTCCATATACTGGCCATGGGGGTATGGACCGGCGCCTTCGTGCCCCTGCTGTATTTCTGCCTGAGCCGCGAAGGGGATGGTCTTGCCGAAACCATGAAGGGATTTGGCGATATGGCGGGCTATTGCCTGCTGGCGCTGTTCGCCGCGGGACTGCTGCTTGCGCTGGAACTGTTCCACTCGCCGGGTGAATTGCTGAGCACGCCCTATGGCGTTACCCTGCTGATCAAACTGGCGCTGGTGGGATTGTTGTTGCTGGTGGCCGCCGGCAACCGCTTCCTGCTCGTGCCGAAAATGCTCGCCGGCGCGGGATCCGCCGCCCTGGGGAGAACCATCCGAATGGAAATCGTGATTGCCGGTGCGATACTGGCGGTCACCAGCTACCTGGCCACCACCGTGGCCCCGCCGTCCATGTAGCGAGTCAGGTCAGATCGATTTCCGCCGGCAAGTGCGGTTCCGCTTCTTCGGCTTCCGGCCGCAGCGAGGAAATCGTCCAGGAATCCAGATCAAACTGCATCAACTGCGCCCCCCCTGCGCCGTATACCGCTTCGGCGGCCATGGCGCCCTGCCGGGCGAAAAGCAGCGCATTGCCGGCAGGCGACCAGACCAGATGGGTCAATGGCAGGGAACTGCTGTACACCGCGACCGCCTTGCCACCGCCGCGCAACTCGCCCAGCCAGATGGTGGAGCCCGCTCCATCGTGTCGAATATAGGCATAACGGCTGCCATCCGCCGACAACACCGGCGCCTCCTGGCGAATGCCCGCCAGGCCGCCGCTGCTTACTGCCACCAACTGGCCAAAATCCGCCACTCCGGCGGGCGCCCGGGACGTTTCCGGATTCTCGCCGCCGCCAGCCAGCCAGCCACCGGCAAATACCACCAGGGCAAGCCCCGGAACCGCCAGAACCCGCCAGGACAGGGCGTCGAACCCAAAAGACGGTTCCGCCGTTTCCCCGGCTCCTGCCAAAACCACGAGCCGATAGCCCTTCTTCGGCACGGTTTCGATTCTGACACCGCCATCGCAGCCTTCTACCCGCAACAAGCTGCGCAAGGCCGATACTGCCCGGGTCAGGGAGTTTTCGGTAACGATCACCCGCGGCCACAACTCGCCATTGAGCCACTCGCGGCCCAGAGTCTCCCCGGCATTGGTTGCCAGCAAGCCCAGTAAATGCATCAAGCGCGGCTCCAGCCTGCGCTCCACGCCCAGCCGCCGGTGCGCAATTCGATTGCAGCCGGGCCTGACCCGCCATTCCCCAAGCTCAAATTCCTCAAGCCGCGCCCCCCGCAACTCAAGTTCTCTCCGCATCGCCATGACCCTTACCCCAATTCGTTTCTTTCCCTACGGCGCAGGCTTCCAGGTATTCTCTGAAAAATTCCCTCCCTGGAATTTTTCATTATCGCAAAACAAAAGCGTGGTTTTGTTTTGCTCCCGAATTCAATGGCTTACTCCAGTCGCAGAGCATAGCTCCGCGCCGTTGCGGCCACGCTCGAAGCTGCGCTTCGAAAACGCTTGCCTTCA
>JAJECW010000120.1 GCA_022821865.1 Pseudomonadales bacterium | reverse complement strand
GGCGAGAGCCAACGAAACCTGGCGCGGCCCGGCCCACGTGGAGCGCTGGCTGCGGGTGGCGCGGACCTTCACCGGCGGGGCCAACGACGCCACGATCGTCACCCCCGCCGAGGCGGGCTTCCACGCCGAGGCGGGCCAGCCCGGCTGGCTCCCCGTGGCCGACGCGCTCCGGTGCCTGGAGCGGCAGTCCCTGCAAAGAGCGTTGTCGCGGTAACCCCGAGGCCCGGCCCACTCACATGGGTCATCATGCTATGATTTCCGGGACTCGGTAACTTCGTGCCCAGCCCCGCCATGCAGCGCCGCAGACTTCCCATCGGCATTCAGTCCTTCCGGAGGCTCCGGGAGAGGGACTGCTACTACGTGGACAAGACCGCGCTCATCGGCGACCTGATCGACCGGGGAGAGCACTACTTCCTCTCGCGCCCGCGCCGCTTCGGCAAGAGCCTGCTGCTCGACACCCTGGGAGAACTGTTCGCGGGCAGCGAAGAGTTGTTCCGCGGCCTGCACATCCACGACCGCTGGGACTGGGACGAAAAGCATCCGCTCATCCGCCTGAGTTTCGACGGCAACTATAACGAACCCGGCGACCTCGGGAGCAGCATTCACACGCAATTGCGAATCACCGAGAGAAACGCCGGGCTGGACCCCGCGCCCGACGCCATGAAACCCCCGGACCGCCTGCGGGATCTCCTCGACCGCCTCCACCACCAGACCGGCAGGCAGGTCGTGGTGCTCGTGGACGAATACGACAAGCCCATCCTCGACGTGCTCGGCGACCCGGAACGGGCGAAGGCGAACCGCGACTACCTGCGGGGTTTCTATGGCGTGATCAAGGGCAGCGCCGAACACGTCCGTTTCGTCTTCGTCACCGGCATCAGCATGTTTTCGAAGGTGAGCCTGTTCTCCGGCCTGAACAATCTGGAAAACATCAGTCTGGATCCGCAATACGCGGCGATTTGCGGTTACACCGACGAAGATCTGGATACCGTCTTCGCCCCGGAATTGCCGGAACTCGACCGGAATGAAATCCGCTCCTGGTACAACGGCTACCACTGGCTGGGCGAGGAAAAGGTCTACAACCCCTTCGACATCCTGCTGCTGTTCAGAAGCCGGGTATTCAAATCGCACTGGTTCGAAACCGGCTCGCCGACCTTTCTGTTCCAGGTGATGCTGGAGCAGGGCGTGAGCCCGCTGGACCTGGAAAACCGGATGGCCGAGGACGATTTGCTCTCCAGCTTCGATGTGGGGGAAATCGACGCCGACGCCCTGCTGTTCCAGACCGGCTACCTCACCCTGGTCGGCGGGGAACGGCGGGACGACCGGATTTTCTACCGGCTGGACTATCCCAACAAGGAGGTGCGCCTGAGCCTGAACAACAGCCTGCTGCGGCATGTGGCGAGCCGGAGGGGGGAGGCCCGGGAACAGGGCGGGGACCTGTGCCGCCTGCTGGCCGAAAACGACTTCGACGCCTTCGCCGACAAACTCCGCGCCTTTTTCGCCGGCGTCCCGTATCAGTGGCAGACCAGGCCGGAGCTCGCCCGCTATGAAGCCTGGTACGCGGGCATGCTTTACGCCTGCTTCCGCACCATCGGCGTGGATCTGCGGGTGGAGGAATCCTCCAGCCGCGGCCGTTCGGACATGGTGCTGCTCCATGGGGGCCAGGTCTTCGTCATGGAGTTCAAGACGGCGGAAGAGAACGAGGATGCCGAAGCCGCCCTCGACCGCGCCATAGGCCAGATCCGCGTCCGGGGCTACGCCGACCGATACCGCGGCCGCGGCGAGCCCATCCACCTGGTCGGCGCTGTTTTCGACCGAAAGGAGCGCAACCTCCTCGCCGTGCGCGCCGAACCCGCCTGAGGCCCCGGACCACACTCGGAAAGCGAAATGACGATGCGGCGATACTCGGCGTTCAGCCTGCTGCGCAACGCGCTCAGCCATAACCGGAACTGGGGCAGGGCCTGGCGCAGCCCGGAGCCGAAAAAGAGTTACGACGCGATCGTCGTCGGCGGCGGCGGCCATGGGCTGGCGACCGCTTATTATCTCGCGAAAAACCACGGCATCCGAAATGTCGCCGTGCTGGAAAAGGGCTGGATCGGCGGCGGCAACACCGGGCGCAACACCACCATCGTTCGCTCCAACTATCTCTGGACCGAAGCGGCGCTGCTCTACGAGAAGTCGATGCAACTTTGGGAAGGCCTGAGCCAGGATCTGAACTACAACGTCATGTTCAGCCAGCGCGGCGTCTACAACCTCGGCCATTCGCTGCAGGACATGCGCGACATCGAGCGCCGGGTCGGCGCCAACCGGCTTAACGGCATCGACGCCGAAGTGGTGGGCTCCGGCGAACTCCGCAAGGCGATTCCCGGCCTCAATCTGTCGCCGGATGCGCGCTATCCGATTCTCGGCGCCTCCCTGCAGCGCCGCGCCGGGGTGGCGCGCCATGACGCCGTCGCCTGGGGTTTCGCCCGGGCCGCGGACGCGCTTGGCGTCGATATCGTCGAGCAATGCCAGATCACGGGCATCGACATCAGGGATGGCAAGGCCGTTGGCGTACAGACCACGCGCGGCTCGATCACTTCGGATCGCATCGGCGTCGTGGTGGCTGGCCATGCCGGGGTGTTGGCGCGGATGGCGGACCTGCGGCTGCCGATCGAGAGCCATCCCTTACAGGCTTTCGTCTCGGAACCGATCAGGCCCGTGCTGGACACCGTGGTCATGTCCGGCGCGGTCCACGGCTACATCAGCCAGTCGGACAAGGGCGAACTGGTGATCGGCGCCGGCATTGACGCATACAACGGCTACGGTCAGCGGGGCAGCTTTCCCGTCATCGAACACGCCTTGCAGGCGATCATCGAACTGTTCCCGGCATTCAGCCGCGTGCGCATGCTCAGGCTCTGGGGCGGCATCGTGGACGTCTGCCCGGACGCCTGTCCCATCGTCTCGAAGACGCCGGTGGAGGGCCTGTATTTCAACTGCGGCTGGGGCACCGGCGGCTTCAAGGCAACGCCGGGTTCGGGCTGGGCCTTCGCGCATACCATGGCCCGTGACGAGCCGCACGAACTCAATGCCCCCTTCAGTCTCGAAAGATTCGCCACCGGCGCCCTGATCGACGAACACGGCGCCGCCGCGGTGGCGCATTAGGGCCTGTTCACACTATGCGCTGTTGCCCTGTTGTGTCTGTCACGTCGCCAATCAAGGCGCGGGGAGCGTGGTTTGGTGATTCCAAATGAGCGAGTCGCAACGCCGGGTGGCGACGTGACAGACACAACCCGAAGGGCCGGTTCTCTTTTTCCTCCGGGCGGCGTTGCCGCTCGCTCATGTGGATCAACCACACGGCGCTCGTCGCGGCGTCTTGCCGGACGAAGAAA
>JAJECW010000001.1 GCA_022821865.1 Pseudomonadales bacterium | reverse complement strand
ACAGCGTCGTCGATCTGATCGGCTATTTCGAGTTTTCCGACGCGGCAAGGCTGCGGTTCGGCGTGTTCAACCTGTTCGACGAAACCTACGCCCGCTGGATCAACATCAGCAGCCTGAGCGCCGATTCGATTTCCGCGATCGCCAATGCGCAGCAGCCGGGAACCAACTTCCGGCTCAGCCTGCAAATCGATATCTGATTTCCGGCAAAGAGCATCACGCAAACAGGAAGGTCAAGCCATGAATTTCAGTAACCCCAATGGGACACCCATCCATTTCTGTCACAGTTGTCACTGCAGCTGTCACAGGACGCCCATCATCTGGCTGGGCGTCTGCGCGCTTTTGCTCGCGGCATGCGAATCGGCCCCGGTGGCACAGCATCCCGCCGCCGCTGAAGAATTCAACTATGGCGTGATGGTCATGGCCCATGGCGGCAGCGAGGAATGGAACGCGCATCTCGCGGCAGCGGTGGAACCGTTGCAGGAGAACTATCCGGTGGAAACGGCCCTGGGCATGGCCGACGCCGGCTCGATCGAAGAAGCCATCCGCAGGCTGGAATCCCGGGGCGTCAATCACGTCGGCGTCGTGCGCGTATTCGTTTCCGGCGAAAGCTGGTACGACCGGACTCTGCAGATTCTCGGCGTACAGAACGGCGCTCCTCCGCGGCCCGACCGGCAACAGCTTGAAGAGGCCAGGGCTCGCATGAGAATGCCGATGGGATTCTGGAAAGTGGATACGGATCTGGCCTTCCACGTCAGCGTCGACGGGCTGGCGGACGCCACCGAAGTCGATGAAGTCATTACTTCCCGCATCCGCGGCCTCAGTTTGGACCCGGCAAACGAAGTTGCCGTCGTCATAGCGCACGGCCCGGGCGCCGATGACGAAAACCGGCGCTGGCTCGAAAAGATCACCCGGCGAACCAGTAATGCCGGCGAGCAACTCGGGCTGCGAGAGATACGAATTTTCACATTGCGCGAGGACTGGCCCGAGAAAAGGAGGGAGGCCGAACAGGAAATCCGCGCTTACGTCGAACAGGCGAATTCGCGGGGATTGACCCCGATAGTAGTTCCTTTTCGCTTGCAGGGATTCGGACCCTACGAACGCGTGCTCAATGAACTCGACTATCGCGCCGACGGGCTCGGCCTGCTGCCCCACTCGAACGTCGCGCTTTGGGTGTCGAGACAGGCGGACCAGTTGCGAAACGAAGCCCTGAGCCACCACCGGGAAACGATCGGCATTCCATAGGAAAGCTCTGACTCCGCGGCAGAGCTTCGGGAGCAAAACAAAACCACGCTTTTGTTTTGCGGTAATGAAAAATTCCATGGAGGGAATTTTTCAGAGACAACCGGCAACACTGCCGCAGGGCCGGACTTGTCATATCATTAGGCGCGCTGACAAGTCCAGGGCAGAATCCGGATGAAGAACATCCCCGTCATCGACGCGCGGCAGGCCGCCGCCAAGGTCCGCTCCGGCGACAAATTGCTCGTCGGCGGTTTCGGCATGACCGGGACGCCGGTTCACCTGTTGCACGCGCTTGCCGAAACCGAGGTCAAGGATCTCGTCTTCATCGGCAACAACATCGGCGCGGCAACATCGTGAATCTCGGCGACGACCGCATGACGCTGACGACGTTGATTCCCGGCAGTTCGCTTGAGGACGTGAAACGGCATACGACCGCGAACTACCGGATTTCCGACGGCCTCGAAACCGCCGCCGTGCCGCGTTGACGTCGCGTGAGCACGAATCCCGGATTCGCGCGGATTGACAATCGATTTGACCAACAAGGAGAGCCCCAGCAATGCCCATGCCGGATTATTTCGAGGATTTTGAAGTAGGAGCGACGCAGCGATTCGGCGAATATCGCGTCACCAGGGAGGAAATCCTCGAGTTCGCCGAAAAGTACGACCCACAGCCGTTTCATCTATCCGACGAGGCCGCCGCCAGAACCCTGTTCGGCAGTCTCTGCGCATCCGGCTGGCATACCAGCGCGATGGCCATGCGCATGATCGTCGAGAACATGCGCGGCGGCGGGGAAGGCGCGCTCGGATCTCCCGGCATCGACGAATTGCGCTGGACCAGGCCGGTTTTTCCGGGCGATACGCTACGCGTGGAATCGACGATTCTCGACAAGAAGGAATCGCGCTCGCGCCCGGAAATCGGCACGGTATTCATGCAGAACAAGGTGTTCAATCAAAACGACGAACTGGTAATGACCAACAAGCCAATGGTCATGTTCAGAAAACGCAACCCGGGCTGAGCATCCGCTATCCCCCGGCTTGAAAGCCCGCGCCACGGGCTGCGGCCCTCAAGCTTGAAAATTCACAAAATATGAATTATCGTACACTTTTTGTGAATGATACCCGCGCGAAATGAGCCAGCTTGCACACGCGCTCTTCACCACAACCCGGCAGCGGGTCCTCGGCCTGCTTTACGGCCACCCGGACCGCAGCTACTACACCAATGAAATCATTCGACTGACCGGCATGGGAGTCGCCACGATCAAGCGCGAACTTGACCGAATGACGGCGGCCGAAATCCTCGTTCTGCGCCGGCAAGGCAACCAGCGCCACTATCAGGCAAATCCCGATTGCCCCCTGTTTCAGGAACTGCGCAGCATTACCCGTAAAACCTTCGGTCTCACGGACGTACTCAAAAAAGCACTTGAGCCGCTGACCGATCAAATAGAATGGGCCTTCGTCTTCGGCTCCATCGCCAGCGGCAAGGATTCGGCAACCAGCGACATCGACCTGATGCTGATCGGCGAAATCAGCTTCGCCGAAGCCGTCGCCGCGTTGCACCCCGTCCAGGCTTCGCTGCAACGGGAAATCAACCCCAGGGTGTACCATCCCGACGAATGGCAGCACCTCGTGGACCAAAACGACGCTTTCGTATCCGAGGTCCTGGCAAAACCCCGGCTGGAAATCATGGAGAAACGGAATGAGCCTGCAGAATCTGGTCGGGATCAGCACTGAGACTCGCTCCAGCCAAATTATTTTTGGCCGATTCCCAGGATTAATATCGGGTTGCTATATACTTCAGGCGTGACCCGAGGATGAATGGATCGACCCCCCCTAATGTTGCAAGCCCCAGCGGACGACTTAAGGAAATTTCTGGACGGCAGACGGTTCGGCACCGTTCTCGCCGACCCTCCATGGCGATTCACCAATCGCACGGGCAAGGTCGCCCCCGAGCACCGCAGGCTGTCCCGCTACGATACCCTGTCAGTCGAAAAGATCGCGGCGCTGCCCGTGGCCGATCACCTGGCCAAAGCCGCCCATTGCTATCTTTGGGTGCCCAATGCGCTGCTGCCGTCGGGGCTCGAAGTCCTCGAAGGCTGGGGTTTTGAGTACAAAACGAACCTCATCTGGCACAAGATTCGCAAGGATGGCGGCCCGGACGGTCGCGGCGTCGGCTTCTACTTCCGGAATGTCACCGAAGTAATCCTGTTCGGTATTCGAGGCAAGAATGCTCGCACCCTTGACCCAGGCCGAAGTCAGGTCAATTTCATCGCCAGCCGCAAGCGGGAGCATTCCCGCAAGCCCGATGAGCAATACGAACTTATCGAGAATTGCAGTTGGGGACCGTACCTGGAACTATTTGGTCGCGGCACTCGCGACAATTGGACGGTCTGGGGCAATCAGGCCGATTCCGACTACGAACCAGACTGGCCGACATACTCATATAACTCGGCGATAACGACACCTTGAATCTTCAGGAACTCAAAAGGCGTGGCTATGACATGGAGGCCAGGAACCACGCTCTGGCCGTGCTTGAAAACGATTTCCCAGAACCTCTGAACGAGCTTTGCCAGACTCTGATGGAGTTTCGAATAGCCGATATCGAACTGGTGTATGGAGGCGGTGGCGAGGCTGGCTCCACGCAACGTCTCAGGCGCGCTCTAACCAGACTTGGTTGGCATAAGAGAAAAATCGTGATCAGCAAGGTCGTAGATGGCAA
>JAJECW010000133.1 GCA_022821865.1 Pseudomonadales bacterium | reverse complement strand
AAAATCTCATACGCGGAATCCCCGGCGACGGCCGGATTACCGAGGGCGCTATGCTGCACACGGCGGTCTTTCACCACCTCCGCCCAGATCGCGCCCTCGGCATCCTGATTGCGCACTCCCAGGGTGAATTGCTTGAAGTCGTTGCGACCCATCCAGAACACCACGGAGCGGCGCGAGGAACTAATATAGCCGTCGGAGGCGCCGGTGCCGCCGGCGGACACGGCGAAAACATCGACATTCCCCGTCGCGCCGAAATTCACCACGACACGGATTTTCTCAACCCTGCCGTCCGAGGGCCATGTGCTGCCGGTGCGCACGGTGAACGTCACCTTGGGGGTCATGTCCTGGTCGGGCTGGCACCAGGCTTTCGATGAGTGCGGGTCGCCTTGTCGGACATAGCCGGAGCCGGGATTAACACTGCTTATCACGCATTTGCCTTTCACGACCGTCGGGCCGTCCGGCATGCGCAGGGTTCGCACGACCGCGTTGTTCCTATCGAGCGGGGTAATCTGGACGGTCGGAAGGCGGTCCAGCACCACCTGCGCGAATGCCGGCGCCGCGAAGGCGAACAGCAGCGGCAGGCACAGGATGGCCGGCTTCAGGCCGCGCCGCAATCCGCGGGCGACACGCGGGACGCCCGCGGCAACGCGGGCGGAGGAAGAGGCGGATCGGAACGGAAGGGGGGCGGCGCGGGTCGCGTCGTTCCCGGCGGCGCGCCGGGGTTCAGACGGCGGGGCGGGAAGCTCCCGGCGGGCGCGCCTTTCGAGCGCGCTCATGGCTCGGCTCGGCTCGGCTCGGCTCGGCTCGGCTCGGCTCGGCTCGGCTCGGCTCGGCTCGGCTATTATACTCCTCGATGCTTGAATTCTGAAATAGAAATCTTTCGATCACCGCGAAAAATGCGTTAAACATTGCCGTCTCCTCCTGTAGTCTTGCCAAACACGCAGGTTTTCGACCGCGTGGCCGCAAGCTTTATACCATAATCACAGCCGCCGCGGAACATCGCCGCCGCCGCGGGCGAGCCCGCCCGGATCAGCGGCAAACAGGAGCTGGTGGAAAACCTGATCAACGATCACATCACCCGCGCCGGCCGCTGGCCGCGCCGCCTTCGAAAAAACAGCTTGCATACAGACTTTTTCGGAGTAAACTCCGAATTAGCTTAGCCAATTCGGAATTGATTACGAATGGGCCTGTACTCCCGCCAGCTCGCGCTCGACCTGCCGGCCGGCCAGTCCGCCTTCCTCTGGGGTCCGCGCAAAGTGGGAAAATCGACCCTGCTTGCCGAACGCTTCCCGCGATCGGCGCGCTTCGATTTACTCGACACGCGCCGCCTCATTCGGTATCTGCGGGAACCGTGGGTCTTCACCGAACAGGTCATGGCGCTGCCGGAAGAACAGCGCCGACTGCCGATCGTCGTCGACGAAGTGCAAAAGGCGCCCGCGCTACTCGATGAAGTGCATCGACTGATAGAAACCGAGGGGCTGGGCTTCGTGCTGTGCGGTTCAAGCGCCCGCAAGCTCAAACGCGGCGGCGCCAATTTGCTCGGGGGGCGCGCCTGGCGGTTCGAACTCCACCCATTGAGCTGGCGGGAACTGCCGGAATTCGATCTCTTGCGGGCGCTCGACCGTGGGCTGGTGCCCAGCCATTACGACAGTTCGGCTCATCGACGCGCTCTTGGCGGGTATGTAACCGATTATCTGAAGGAGGAAGTTTTCGATGAAGGTTTGACGCGAAACGCCGCGGCGTTTTCGCGATTCTTCGACGCCTTGAATTTCAGCCACGGGGAAGTCCTGAATTTTTCCAGCCTGGCTAGAGACTGCGGCGTGGATTCAAAAACCGTGCGCGCATATTTCCAGATACTGGAAGATACGCTGCTTGGCCTTATGGTCGAACCATTCGCCCGGCGGCGTTCACGCGCCATCATCACGGGCGCGCCAAAATTCTATCTGTTCGATGTGGGCGTCGCCGGTCATGTTTGCGGGCGGCGCGTAGAGCAATCCCGGGGAGAGGATTTCGGCCGCGCCCTCGAGCACTTCATTCTCATGGAATTGCTGGCCTTTCGCAGCTACAGCGAGACCGATTTCCCGATACGCTACTGGCGAACCAAGTCCGGCCTCGAAGTGGATTTCGTGGCGGGCGCCCGCGGGCAGGTCGCCATCGAGGTCAAGGGCGCCAGAGTGCGCGGCGAAGATTTCAAGGGCATGCTCGCCTACACCGGAGAACACCGGCCCGACGCGTCCATCCTGGTATGCGCCGAACCCGCGGCCCGGCGCATCGGGACAATCGACGTGCTGCCCTGGCAGGACTTCCTGGAACGGCTTTGGAAGGGTGCGGTGATTTGAGCGCCTAAACCGTCAAAGTCAAGACAGGTGTCAACACCTCGATCGCAGGGAAGAAATATCTTGTTGCGTCTCTGACGTAGCCCGCAACTGGCGTCGGGCGACCCGGTCAAGTCCCTGCTCTTGTCACATCACCAGGATTGGGCAGGGATAGCTTCCGAGCAACTTGTCGCTGGTGAACAGGGTTATACCTTCAACCTGCGCTTGCGCGGCGAGCATGCGGTCAAACGGGTCTTTATGGATCGGCGGCAAGGACAGCACGAAAGCGGCGTGGTTCCCGGAAATCGGTAATTCCTCGTATCCATTCTCCAACAGGCCGCGGCGCAGCACATGCGGGTCCACATTGAAATCATCGCGGCCCAGGCCGCGTTTTATGGCGACTTCCCAGATCGAGGCCGCGCTGAAAATTCTTGTCGTATCGCCTGCCTCGATCAGGTCCCTGGTTTCCGGGCGCAAGCGTTCAGGCGCCGCGGCCGCCAGCAGCAGCAAGTTGGTGTCGATCAACAGCTTCACGTTTCGCCTTCGAACATCGACTCGATTTCCGAGGCGCCGAGCTTATCGAAGTCTTCGGGTATCTCAAACTTTCCGCGCAAAAATCCAACCGGCATCGGCGCCGGCGCCCCGCCAAGACTGACCACCTTGACCAGCGGCTTGCCGGCCTTGGCTATGACAAAAGGCTCTCCCCTGACCGCACTCTCCACAAGCCTGGAAAGCTGAGTCTTCGCCTCATGCATGTTGACGGTCCTCATGACGATGATTCCCGGTTAGTTTAGTTGATCTAGTTTAGTTTATAACCTGGCGGGGAGCAACCCTCCAGTGATTCAGTAATTCTCATTCAGGCGTTGAGTACCCCGCTATGTCTCTCTCCAGGAAATTCCATGCGCAGCGCAGCGGGGTCGCAAAAATCCCGACCGTCTGCGGCTTCGACCGGGTCCAGGAGCGAAGCATGCCTCGCCCCCACATGTTCGTGCAATCTTGAAAATCGGCGCAGGCATACTTATATTTGCGTGCCTGAAGCGGGCGCCCGTGTGCGGGGCCGAATGTATCGGGCATGTAACGGGCATAGACGGGGAATTGCGAAGCAGTGATTGAAATCAGGAATCTGACCAGGAAATTCGATCAGGTCGTCGCGGTGGACGACCTCAGTTTCGAGGTCCGCGAAGGCGAGGTGCTCGGCTTTCTCGGGCCCAACGGCGCGGGCAAGTCGACCACGATGAAAGTCATCACCGGCTTTCTCGCGCCGAGCGCCGGCAGCGTCACCATCGACGGCTTCGATATCGGCGGCAAGCCGCTCGAAGCCAAGGCGCTGATCGGCTATCTGCCGGAAGGCGCGCCCTGCTACGGCGACATGACGACGCTGGAGTTCCTGCGCTTCATCGCCCGCATTCGCGGCTTTCGCGGCGAGGAAGCCGAGCGGCGCATCGCCGGCGTCATGGGCGACGTGGCGCTCGAATCGGTCGCGCATCAGACGATCGAGACCTTGTCCAAGGGCTTCAAGCGGCGGGTGGGCCTGGCCCAGGCGATCCTGCACGACCCCAAGGTGCTGATTCTCGACGAACCCACCGACGGTCTCGACCCGAACCAGAAGAACCATGTGCGCGAACTGATCCGCAACCTGGCGAAGGACAAGATCGTCGTCGTTTCCACCCATATCCTCGAAGAAGTGACCGCGGTATGCACCCGCGCCATCATCATCGACGAAGGCAGGATCGTCGCCGACGGCACGCCGGCCGAACTCGAGGCGCGCTCGCGTTACCATCAGGCGGTGGAATTGCGGCTTGTGGGCGAGGTTGATCTCGCCGCGGAACTTGCGGAGGTCGCGGAAATCGCCGGCGTCGAACAGGACCCGGCGGACAACGCCAGTTTCACGATTCTCTCCCGGGGCAAACCCATCTTCGCCCGGGTGTCACAGCTTGCCCAGCAGCGGCAGTGGCCGGTGGAAGAGTTCCATGTGCGGCGCGGGCAGCTTGAAGATGTTTTCCGCACGGTCACCGAAGGCGCCGCCGGCAATCAGGCCGCCGCCGAGACCGGCGCCGCGGCAAGCCACTGAGGAGTTTCATCATGCAGAATCTGGGAATCATTTTCCGCCGCGAACTCATGGGTTATTTCGCCACCCCCCTGGCCTATGTGTTCATTGTGATCTTTCTCATCACCAACGGTATTTTCACCTTCGACCTCGGCGGCTTCTACGCCCGGGGCCAGGCGGACCTGATGCCGTTTTTCAGCTTTCATCCCTGGCTCTACCTGTTCATGGTGCCCGCCATCGCCATGGCGCTGTGGGCCGATGAACGCAAGACCGGCACCATCGAGTTGCTGCTGACCCTGCCGGTGCGGCTGTCCGATGCGGTGCTCGGCAAGTTTCTCGCCGCCTGGGCGCTCACCGGCCTCGCCCTGCTGCTGACTTTCCCCATCTGGATTACCGTGAACTATCTCGGCGACCCGGACAATGGCGTCATCGTGGCGGGTTATATCGGAAGCTGGTTCATGGCCGGGGCCTATCTCGCCATCGGTTCGTGCCTGTCGGCCTGCACCCGCAATCCGGTGATCGCCTTCATCCTGACGGTGAGCATCTGCTTCCTGTTTGTCATCATGGGCTCGCCGGTTCTGCTCAACGCCTTTCCCGACTGGATGCCACAGGGCATCATCGATGCGGTGGCCGCGCTTGGCTTTCTGACGCATTTCGACGCCATCGCCAAGGGCGTGCTCGATATCCGGGACGTGCTTTACTTCAGCGTGTTCATCGCCGCCTGGCTGCTCGCCAGCGCAATCGTCATCGAAATCAAGAAAGCGAATTAGGACTGGGAATATGACAACCGGACGCCTGATTTCACTGGTCGGACTGGTCCTGATCGCGGCGGCCCTGCTGTTCGCGGTCGCCGTGATTTCCCTGCTGCCGGGCTGGCGCCTGGACCTGACCGAAGACCGCCTGTTCACCCTTGCCCCCGCGACCCGGGATATCGTCTCGAACCTGGAGACACCCATCGAGTTGCGCTTTTTCTATTCCGATTCCGCCACCGAGGACGTGCCCCAGATTCGCACTTACGCCACCCGGGTGCGGGAACTGCTGCGGGAGATCGTCATCGCCAGCGATGGCCTGCTGAGCCTGAGCGTGATCGACCCGGAGCCCTTCTCCGAAGACGAGGATCTCGCCAACCAGTTCGGCATCCAGGCGGTGCCGGTGACCCAGGGCGGCGAGGCCATCCATTTTGGCCTTGTGGCGGCCCAGCCACTGGCCGAAGGCGCGCCGGAGAGCCTGCGCGTCTCTGAAACCATGCCCCTGATCCGGCCCGACCAGGAGCCCTTCCTCGAGTACGAATTCGTCAAGCTCATCACCCAGGCCGCCAATCCCCGGCGCCAGCTGGTGGCCCTGCTCACCGAGCTTGATCTCGACGGCGGTTTCGACCCCGCCAGCAACCAGATGCTCCAGCCCTGGTTCGTCATGGACGTGATCCGGCAGTTGTATGAAGTGCGCCGCATCAGCGCCCTGGACGAGGAAATCGGGGAAGACGTGGACATCGTCATGCTGGTGCATCCGGGGGAGTTGTCGCCGCGGATGCGGTACGCCATCGACCAGCACCTGATGCGGGGCGGCGAAGCGATGGTCTTTCTCGACCCCAATGCCGATTCCCTGGTGACGCGCTCGCCCCAGGGCATACTCGTGCCCGCCGGCATGAGTTCCGACCTGCCCGGCCTGCTGGAAGCCTGGGGCGTGGAGTACGACAGCGGCAAGGTGCTTGCCGACAGCGATCTCGCCTTGCGGGTATCCATGGGACAGGGCTCGCGCCCCGAACCCCACCTCGGCATGCTTGGCCTCCAGCAAGACAATCTCGATGGCGATGACATCATCACCAGCCGGCTGGAAACCGTCAATGTTTCCTCGGCGGGGGTGATTGCCCAGGCCGAGGGCGCCGCCACCCTGTTTGAGCCGCTGATGCGGTCCTCCCCCAATTCCATGCTCATGGAAGCCGCGCTGGTGCAGGACCTTGCCGAGCCCGCGGCGCTGTTCGAGGGTTTTGCACCAGGCCCGGAGAGCTATACCCTGGCCGCCAGAATCAGCGGCGTGCTCGATTCGGCTTTTCCCGACGGTCCGCCGCCGCCGGAAGTGGAGGAGGAATCGGATGGGGAAGCGGAAGCTGACTCCGACACGGAATCAGCCGAAGTCGAAGCCGCGGACGAATCCGAAGTGGAAACCGCCGATGCCGATACCGGCACGGATGCCGATTCTGTCGCGGAAACCGAACTCGCCGCCGCCGAACCGGAGACCGAGGAAGAATCCACACCGCATCTGGCCCGATCCCAGGCGCCGGTAAACATCCTCCTGTTCGCCGACACCGACATGATGACGGACCGCATGTGGGTGCAGGTGGCCCAATTCCTCGGCCAGCGCATTCCCCAGCCCTTCGCCAACAATGGCGACCTGATCATCAATGCCCTGGACAATCTCGCCGGCGGCGCCAGTCTTGCCAGCATCCGCAGCCGGGGAACCTATTCCCGGCCATTCAGCCGGGTGATCGAGATGCAGCGACAGGCCGACGACCGGCTGCGCGAGGAAGAGTCGGTGCTGCTCGCCCGGCTTGCCGAAACCGAGGCCGAAGTCGCGCGCCTGAGCCAGAACGGGGAAGGAGACCCGCTGGACGTGATTGCCCCGGAAATCCAGGCCGAGATCGATCAGTTCAATCAGGAAATGATCGATACCCGCCGCCGGCTGCGCGATGTGCGGTTCCAACTGACCGAGGATATCGAGCGGCTGGGCAGCAATCTGCGCTGGATCAACACCCTGCTGATGCCCGCACTGCTCAGCGTACTGGCGCTCGCCGCATTCTTCCTGCGAGCCAGAAGGCGCCGCGCCGTCCGGGGCTGAAGCTCCGCCGTGGAATCTCAGGCAACCGACTCGCCCGCCGCGCCGGGACGGCGGGGCAGCTTCACGGTGACGCAGGTTCCCTCGCCGGGCTTGCTGTCGATTTTCAGGCCGCCGCCGTGGGCTTCCGCAATCAGGCGGCACAGGTACAGGCCCAGCCCCGTGCCGCCGGTGTTGCGCCGCCGGGAGCTGTCGGCGCGATAAAAAGGCTCGGCAATCTGCGCCAGATGTTCCCCGGGAATGCCCTCGCCCTGATCGATCACTTCAATTCGCGCCTCCTCCCCCGCAAAGGAAACCCTTACGGTAATCGGGTTGTTCTCGCCGTGGCGCACGGCATTGTTGAGCAGATTGGTGAGCAGCAGGCGGATGCGCAGCTTGTCGATGTGGAATTCCTGATCGGGCCGGGGGGTCTTCACTTCGAGGCTGCCCTTGTATTCGATGTACTGGGCGGTCATCGAGCGCACGAATCCGCCGAGGCTAACCGCTTCGGCCACCAGCACCGAATGTTCCTGATTGAGCCGCTCCGCCTCGATCAGGTCGGCGATGAGCAGATCGATATCGTTGATGTCCTCGCGCAGTTGCCCGGTTTGTTCGCTGTCCTCGAGAAACTCCAGCCGCAGTTTCGCCTTGGCCAGCGGCGAGCGCAGTTCGTGGCTGATGGCGAGCAGCAACTGGCGCTTGGCTTCCAGCATGGACTGCAGGGAATCGGCCATGTGATTGATGCTTTCGGTGAGTTCGCCGAGTTCGTCCTGCCGATCGCTGTCCACGCGAAAACCCAGGTCGCCATTGCGGATGCGTTCGGCGCCCTGCTTGAGCAGCCGCACCGGCGCCAGCAGCCGGTTCACCATGATGTAATTGAGCAGCAGCACGAACGCGGCAAGGGCGAACCCGGCGTAGAGCACGATGTTGTTGGCGCCGGCTTCGGGCACCACGCGCTGGTAGAGGTAGAACTCGTAGCCGCCCCGCTCCACCAGGATGATGTCCTCGCCGCCGATGCGGCGGATTTCGGCGTCGGCGCTGAGGGTATGGTCAAACTCCGCCTGACTTACGTCAATGCGGTCGTCGGTATCGGAACTCCAGCGCATGATGGGGCTGCGGATCTGAATGGTCCAGCCGAGCTCCTCGGCGAGCCGCATGGCATTGGCAAGATTGGGCGGCGCGCCGATGCTTTCGATATCGATGATGGAATCGATATTGCGGGTAAAGAAATCCGGGATGGCGTCAATGGTATTCCTGCTGTTGCTCACCAGTTGCAGGGTGCCGGCGATGATGACGATGAACAGCAGCACCGTGGTGCCGAAAATCAGCAGCAGGCGCAGGAACAGCGAACGCCGGATCGACTGCGCCAGATGGTTCATCGCTGCTTGCCGACAAAAGTGTAGCCGCGCCCCCAGATCGTCTTGATGAAGCGCGGCGTCTTCGAAGTATCGTTGAGCTTGTGGCGCAGGCGGCTCACCAGTGTGTCCACGGCCCGGGAGAACAATTCGGCGTTGATGCCCCGCAGCCGATTCATGAGTTCATCCCGGCTGAAAGTCTTGTTGGGGAACTGCATGAACAGCACCAGCAATTCGTATTCCATGGTGGTGAGGTCGAGCACTTCCCCGTCGAGCTTGACCTCCCGCCGCGAGACATCCACCTCAAGCCCCTCGATCTCCCTGACTTCCCTCAGTTCGTGATCTTCCATGCTGCGGCGCAGGATGTTCTGGATGCGGGCGAGCAGTTCCCGGGGTTCGAATGGCTTGGGCAGGTAATCATCGGCGCCGAGCTCGAGCCCGGCGATACGGTCGGTGACTTCCGCGTGGGCGGTGAGCATGAGAATCGGCAGGGAACCGTAAATCGCGGATTTGGCGCGGATTTCCCGGCAGACTTCAAAACCGTCCTTGACCGGCAGCATGACGTCGAGAATCAGCAGGTCCGGCTTGAGCCTTTTCAGCAACTCGAAACCCTGGGGCGGCGCCAGCGCCACATGGCATTCCATACCGTGACGCTCAAGATACTGGGTCAGCAACTGGCCGAGTTTCTCGTCGTCATCCAGGATGAGGATTTTCTTCATGTCAGACTTCGGAAGCCTGCGCCGCAGGCTCCCTGCCCCTCCGGGTTCCCGCCGATAGTACGGATTCACCCCCGGCAAATCAATTTGCGCCCGGGCGCCGATGCAAAGTAACAAACTTTATTGGCCGTGCCGCCGACTAACTCCCTGATTCATTACCTGTGAGGGAAGCGGTCTCCGGGCGCTGCGAATGTCTGATTTATTGTCTCCCCAAGCCTGGGCGGCGCGGTTGCCGCCAGTGCTCAGGCGCCTGCTGTTCGCCGACCCCGGCCGCGAATTGCTGCGGCAGGTGGATGCCAGCCTGCTGATTTTTGGCGGGCGGGCGCTGCACGTGGAAAGCGGGAATGCGGTGCCTTTGGCTGAAGGGCCGGGACAGAAAAACAGTCATCCGGGTGCCGTGGCGATTGCCGCCGCCGCCCGCAAACTGCTTGGCGCCGGCAAGGAGCGCTCGATACTGCTGTTGTTGCCGCCGGGAGAGTTTGCCGCCACCTGGGCGGAAATGTCCGGGGTCAGTGGCGAGAATCTGCGCTCGGCGGTATTGTTGCAGGCCGAGACTGCCCTGCCCTCGCTGGAAGAACCGCTTGCCCTCGCCGTGCATGGCCAAGAAGACGGCCCCCAGGCCGTGTTGTGGATGCGCTCGGCGCGGCTTGATGAACTGCACCGGGCTTTTGCCGAACAGGGCCTGTTTCTTGCCGCGGTCAAGCCCCGCATCCTGCACAGCCAGTCACCCCGGTCGGGGCTTGTGGATACCGATGGCGCAAGCCTGACCTTCGCCCATTCCATCGGCGGCGCCCTGCGGCAATGGAAGCATATTGAAGCCGCCGACCTTGAGCAGGAAGAATTCGCCAGCCAGTGGGAGGCCGAACTGCGGGCCGCCGCCGGCGGCGACCCGCGGCGGATCGATTCCCTGGCGCAGTATGCCGGGGCGCTCAACCGGGAAGCCCATGGCGATTACAGTTTCTTCCCCGCTGCCGCCCTGGACCGCCGCCGCCGCGGAGAGCAGCGCCGTCTTGCCCTGCGCGGAGCAGCCGCACTCGGGGTTGTGGCCTTTCTTGCGGCCCTGCCTTTCATTTTCCAGCAGCTCGAGATCAACAGTCTCAACCGCCAGCTCGACTCAAGACGCGAGTTGTCGGCCCCCGCCCGGGCGGACCGGGAAGTCGTGGTGGATTTCGAGGACCGCTGGGGTGCGGTGAACGACTTTCCCGATCAGGCGGTGCGCGCGGCCCTGTTCAACCTGCAACTTGTGCTCAGCCCGAACCGCCTGTCGGATCTGGAAATCTCCGAAGGCGTCATTCGCATCCAGGGCGCCAGCGAAGATCCGCAGTCGATCCTGCAAAGGCTGGAAGAGAACCCCATGTTCAGCCAAGTCGTTTTCTCCCGCGCCACCAGCAACGACCAGTACTACATCGACCTGCGGCTGGCCGACATCAATTTTGAAGCCTACATGGCGCGTTACTTCCCGGAGCGGTAGTGTGCTGTCCCATAAGTTCGCTGCTTTTCAGCGCGTCCCCCGCGGTGTGTGGCCAGGAGCCTGCGCCACAGGAATTCGCTATCGCCACGGCGCAGGCTCCTAGGCGCGGTCCGCAGGTAAGTTAATGGCCATTTCCACCCGCGAAAGAAACTTGCTGTTATTGCTGGGAGCCGTTGGAGTCGCGTTCCTGGCCAGCTACCTCTTTCCCGCCATCGGCGCCTGGAGCCAGCAACGCGGCCAGCAGATCGAGGCGCTGGAACTTGCCCTGGACCAGGAACAGCGGCTGATCGAAAACAGCGCCCGCTGGGCCGGGGACAGGGCCGATGTCGAGTTGCGGGAAACCGAAATGCAGCTCGGCATTTTCTCCGGCGACACGATCCCGCTCATTGAGGCGGCGATCCAGCAGGATCTGTCGCGCTATGCCAGGGAATCGGGCCTGACGGTGAACTCGACCCGGCTTGCCGAGCGGCTGCAAACCGAAGGCTGGTTGCTGATCAGCCAGGAAATGTCCTTCCGCACCACCGACGCCGACCGCACCGTGGCTTTTCTCGAACGCCTTGGAGAGTCCATGCCGCAGCTGCGGGTAACCGATTTCAGCCTGAGCCGCAGCCGCACCCAGTACACCGGCGCCATTACCGTGGTGGGCTTTGCCCGCCCGGGGTTCGCAGCGGACTGACAGGAACCCGACATGACTTTCACTTCGCTCAATCTGCCGGTTTTCTCGCAATTGCTGGAGCCCGCGGGCATTACTCCCGAGCGCGATTTCGGCGAATCCGGCCAGCTAGTCTGCAACCATTTGCCCGACATCGAACAGCGGGCGAAGATCCGCTTCATTCTCGGCGAGCCCGTGCGATTCCGCATGGCCCCGGACGACGAGGTTCGGCGTCTGGCGCGGCATTGGCGCGCCGAACTCTCGCCGAAGATCGAAAGCGACGACGAGGAATTGCTCGCCACGGGTTTCGAGGACGACGAGGAACTGCTCGATCTCGCTTCGGAAGCGCCGATCATCCGCCTCGTCAATCACCTTTTCGCCCGGGCGCTCGACCTGAATTCCAGCGACATCCATTTCGAGCCCGGCGAAACCGGCCTCGACGTGCGTTGCCGCGTCGACGGCATCATGACCGTGGTGGAACGCCTGCCGGTGCGAATCCACACCGCGGTGGCCTCCCGGCTCAAACTCATGGCCCGGCTCGATATCGGCGAAAAGCGCCTTCCCCAGGACGGGCGCATCAACTACCAGCTCGGCAGCCGGCAGCTCGACATGCGCGTCTCCACTCTGCCGGGAGTCCATGGCGAGTCCATCGTGCTGCGCATCCTCGACCGCGGCGACATGGCGGTGGACCTCGCCGAGCTTGGCATGCCCGCCAGGGTGCTGGGCGATTACCAGTCGGTCATCGGCCAGCCGCACGGGATGGTATTGATCACCGGGCCCACGGGAAGCGGCAAGACCACGACGCTCTACGCCACCCTGGAAAAAATCAGCGACGACACCCGGAAGATCATCACCGTGGAGGACCCGGTGGAATACCAGTTGCCGGGCATCACCCAGATCCAGGTCAACTCGGCCATCGGCCTCGGTTTCGCCCAGGGCCTGCGCTCGATCGTGCGGCAGGACCCGGACGTGCTGATGGTGGGCGAGATCCGCGACCACGACACCGCCGAGATCGCCATCGAGTCGGCGCTGACCGGCCATCTCGTCTTCTCGACCCTGCACACCAATGACGCCGCCGGCGCCATTACCCGCCTGCAGGACATGGGCGTCGAGGGCTATCTGATCAGTTCCAGCCTGCTTGCGGTCCAGGCCCAGCGCCTCGTGCGGCGCATCTGCACCGACTGCGCCGAAGAGCGGCCGCTCAGCCCGGACGAAGCCGCGGTCCTGCGCATCGACGCCGGCGACTGGCCCGCGGTGCGACGCGGCGCGGGCTGCGAGCGCTGCGGCAATACCGGCTATCGCGGCCGCATCGGCCTGTACGAACTGATGCCGATGAGCGACGAGATCCGCCATCGCATCGCCAGCGGCGCCGACGCCAACGAGATTCGCGAACAGGCCGTCGGCGAAGGCATGCGCACCCTGCGCGAGGACGCACTCGACAAACTCAGGGACGGGCTGACCACGCCGGAAGAAGTCGTGCGGGTGACCAGGGCGATATGAACGAGCGGAGTTTCCGATACCAGGCTTTCGACGCCGGCGGCAATCGCCAGAGCGGTTCGCTGGAAGCCGAAACCGAACGCGAGGCGGTGCGTATCCTGCAGGGCCGCCGGCTTACGCCGATCCGGATTCAGCCCGGCAAGGCGGCAAGCTGGAATTTCGAGCGGCGCAAGATTTCCCCCGCCAGCCTGCTCGATTTCACCAACGGACTTTGCACGCTGGTGGAAGCCAGGGTGCCCATCGACCGCGCCCTGCGCCTGCTCGAAGGCATGTCCGGCTCCGCCGCCATGCGCGAGATCGTGCGCGGCTTGCTGCGGGAAGTGAAGGAGGGCAGCAGCCTCGCCGAAGCCATGGAACAGCACCCCGGGATCTTCGGCAAGATGTACGTCAATATCGTCCGCGCCGGCGAGGAAGGCGGCATCCTGCACGAACTGCTGCCGGATCTCGCCGAGTTTCTCGAACGCAACGCCAGAACCCGCCAGTCGATCGTTTCGGCCATGGTCTATCCGGTGGTGCTCGTCATTACCGGCATTCTCTCGGTGGGGCTGCTGATGATTTTCGTCATTCCCCAGTTCGCCGCCATGTTCGTGGATTCCGGGGCGGAAATTCCCGCCTCGGCGGCGACCCTGCTGGCCATGAGCGAATGGCTGCAGAATTACGGCTATCTGCTGTTGCTGCTGGCGGGGCTGGCTTTCCTCGGCTGGAAGCGGCTTGACGCCTCGGCCGCCGGCCGCCTGCGCAAGGATGCTTTTCTGCTGTCCCTGCCCCTGCTCGGCAATCTGCTGCTGTACCGCGAATGCGCCCTGTTCGCCCGCACCATGGGAGCGCTGATGGGCGCCGGGATTCCCCTGATCCGGGCCTTGCGGGTGGCCAGGGAAGTGCTCGTCAACAGCGTATTGACCGGAGAGCTCGCCCGGGTCGAGGAAGACGTGCGCGGCGGCGCCGGGCTCGGCGTGTCGCTGGAGAAGACCAACCGCTTTCCCACCCTGCTGCACCAGTTGGTCGGCGTGGGCGAAGAATCCGGCCGCACCGCGGACATTCTGCTCAAGGCGGCGGAAACTTTCGACACGCAAGTGCGCAATCAGGTCGCCACCCTGGTTTCCGCCTTGCAGCCCGCGCTGATCATCATTCTCGCCATCGTCGTCGGTGGCATAACGATTACCATGCTTTCCGCGGTGTTCAGCATGAATACCGTGGAATTCTGACCAGGAGACCGCCGCGATGCGAGTTCACTCCAGATCCGGGCCGGGGCCGCTGGGCCTGCTGCCGCTGGCCGTATTGCTGGCGTCCTGCGCCAGTGTGACCGACAGCGGCGGCGCGGGCGCAAGCCAACCCGCGACATCCGCCCAGGCCGCCCAGCCGGAAGCCGCCCCCTCCGAGCCAGGGTCGCCCGGCCCGGACGCCATAACCGCGGCCCAGGCCGCGGCCGCGGCCGCCCAGCTTGAGCTGATCGATGAAATCAATCGCGACGGCTCGCTGCTTGCGGGAGGCGGCGCTGCGGATACCGCCCCGGAGCCGGTCAGCGTCAGCGACGAGGATGTGGTGGAACTCAATTACGAGGAGGCGGACTTGCGCCTCGTGCTCGAGGAACTCGCCGAAGCGCTGGATATCTCCCTGGTCATCGACCCCGCCATCAACCGGACCGTAAGCCTGCGCACGGCCCAGGACCGGCCCCTGGCCCGGGAGGACATCTGGCCCCTGATGCGCCTGCTGACCCGGGATGCCGGGGTGGTCATCAACCGGGTCGGCAATGTCTACAACGTGCGTCAGGTAAGCGCGCCCGCGCCCACCGAGTTCACCACGCCGGACAGCCTCGGCGGCAGCGGCGCCGCGCGCATCATGCAGGTGACGCCGCTGGTCTACGTCTCGGCGGAGGCCGCCATCGAAGTCATCCGCCCGCTATTGCAGAACGAAGCCGACGTCCGGCAGTTCACCGTCAACAATACCCTGGCGATCAGCGCCGGCCCGGAAGAACTCCAGCGCATCAACCAGTTGCTGTTACTCGTGGACGCCGACCCCTTTCTCAACCAGGGCATCCGCATTTATCCGCTGGAGAACGCCAATGCCATTGAAGTGGCCGAGGAACTCGCGGAAATTCTGCTTTTGATCGAAGGCGAGAATCCTTCCTACCAGGTCCGCGGAATCGGCCGCATCAATGCCCTGCTCGTCACCGCCCCGGCTACCCGGGGCTTCGACGAAGTCAGCCGCTGGGTGGCGATTCTCGACGCCGAAAGCCAGCAGCAGGTGGAGCAATTGTTCATGTACCGGGTCAAGAACCTGCCGGCGGTGGAACTTGCGGGAACCCTCAGCCAGGTATTCGAGGAAGACGAGGAGCCCCTGCTGCCCGGCCTGCAGGCGGAAGACGATCTGGCCGACATCGAAGAACAGGTCAACCTGGACCTGGTGGACAACTCGGAAGACCAGAACGGCGAAGGCGATGCCGAGGCCGCCACGCCCGCGGCCGCGGAAAGTGGAAGCTCCGCGGGGATTTCCGCCAATCTGCAAGTGCGGATCGTCGCCGACGAGGCCACCAACAGCCTGCTGATCCGGGCCAGCGCCAGGGACTACCGGCAGTTGCTCACCACCATCAGCCAGCTTGATGTGGCGCCGCTGCAAGTCATGGTGAATGCCGTCATCGCCCAGGTGACCCTCAACGACGAGACGCGCTTTGGCGTCGACTGGAGCCGGGTCGCCGAAAACGCCGAACTGATGCCGCTGGAAAACACCGCGGAAACCGGTTTCGTGCCGACGCTGAACGGCCTCATGTTCACCCGCAGTTTCCTCGACGGCGCGGCCCGGGTGGAAGCCACCCTCGAGGCCATCGCCCAGAACAACGAGGTGCGCCTGCTCGCCCGGCCCTCGCTGCTCGTGACCAACAACCAGGAAGGCGAAATCCAGATCGGCGCCGAAGTGCCCATCGAGGCGGGACAGTCGATTACCACCGGCGGCCTCGCCACCACCAATATCCAGTACCGGCCCACGGGAATCGAACTCTACATCACGCCCCAGATCAACGAGGACGGGGTGGTGACCCTCACCATTCGCCAGGTGCTTTCCTCGGTGGACAACGCGGCGTCCGGGGTCAACAACAACCCGGTGTTCAACAACCAGGAAATCAGCACCACCGTGGTGGTGAACAATGGCGAGAACATCGTCCTCGGCGGCCTGATCCAGAGCGACAACGAGAACCTCAATCGCGGCGTTCCCCTGCTCAACCAGGTTCCCGTGCTGGGCAACCTGTTTTCCTACCAGCAACTGCGCGTCGAGCGGCGCGAGCTGTTCATCGTGCTGCGGCCGGAAATCATCCACCTCAACGCCGAGGGCGGAGGTGTACAATACTCCGACATCCTCAATCGTTTCGAACTCGTCTCCCAGTTGTTCGAGGAGGAGGAAATGTGAGCAGGCCAACACGGTTCCGACGAGCTTTAGGAAGCTCCGATTAAGTCGGAGCTTCCCTGCGGCACAGGGATGTGCCGATAATGAAAAATTCCAGGGAGGGAATTTTTCAGAGAATACTCAGGAGTGCGAATCATGAATACGTCCAATCCGGGAATGCGGTCCTCCGGCTTCACCCTGATCGAGATTCTGGTGGTGATGGCAATCATCGCCATGCTCGCGGTACTGGTGGCGCCGAATATCTTCAACCAGCAGGCGGGCGCCATGCGCGACGCCGCCACCGCGGAAATCTCCACCCTCTCCGCGGCGCTGGACATGTACCGCCTCGACGTCGGCCGCTATCCCGACTCCCTCGACGGCCTGATGCGGAACGACTCCGACCGCGCCGCCTGGAACGGGCCCTACCTGCGCGGCTCGGAACTGCCCGACGACCCCTGGGACAACCCCTATGTCTACGAGCCCGACGACAACAGTTTCAGCCTGTACTCCCTCGGCGCCGACGGCTCCCAGGGCGGCGAGGGCAATGACGCCGACATCGGCCGGGAATGAGTTTGATGAAAAATTCCTTACCTGGAATTTTTCATGGACGCAAAACAAGAGCGTGGTTTTGTCTTGCTCGTTTTCACCGGGCGGATCAGGATGGATTCACGCTGCTTGAATTCCTGCTGGTGTTGACGATTATCGGGCTGGCGGGGGCGTTTATTGTGCCGCAGCTGGGCGATCTCGACACCCGGGGATTCAATGTCGAGGTGCGGGAAGCAGCCAACCTGCTCAACCAGGCCCGGCGCAACGCCATCGTCAGCGGCAATCCCGCCACGGTGAGCTTTCTGCCGGAGTCCGAAGACGAGCCTTTGGACTACCGTGTTCCGGTATTCAGCGCCGGCGTGTTCGAAGCGCGCGATATCGAACTGCATTTTCTCGACAGCGCCGGCCAGCGGGAAACCGTGGAGGAGCCACTGGAAGTCACCTTTTTCCCGGAAGGCGGCAGCACCGGCGGCGCCTTGCTGCTGCTGCGCGGCGACCGTAGCGCAAGCATCGAAATCAATCCCGTCACCGGCCGCATGGAAACCGCCTACGATGAAGAGCCCACGCGCTCGCGCTGAAAGCGGCTTCACCCTGCTCGAGGTCATCGTCGCCCTGGCGATCGCCGGTTTTGTGCTCGGCGGCCTGTTCAGCCTGCTCGGGGCGAGCAAGCAATTGTCCCTGCGCTCCAGCGAGGGGCTGCGGGAATCCGCCGAACTGCGCGCCGCGGTGAATTTCGCCCTGCTTGAGAACGAGTACAACGAGGTGGCGCCGGTGCTGGAGAGCGAGCGCTATCTGATCCGCGCCGGGGAATTGCTGGAAGACCCCATCCGCAAGACCATCGGCACCACCCAGGCCCTGCAGGCTTTCGAAATCGAAGACCGGGAGCGGGACCGCATCATCCCCGGCACCCGCTGGGTCCGGCTGCTGCTGCCGCGCTAGGAAGAAAGTCATGGGACATCCATTCTCCTCGAATCACAATGCTACAGAGCCTGCACGGCGTGAGTCGCCGTCTGGCGGGGTGCGTGCGGCGGGCGTGCGAGGCAGGGTGAGGCCCGGTCGGCGCAGCCGACAAAAAGCAAAGCTTTTTGAGGGCCGAACGACTTGCCAGGGATGGCAAGGCTGGGGGTTGGCGAAGCCACCAATGTCGCGCCAGGGATGGCATGCACCAACCACGGGACACCCATCGTCTAGAGGCAAAAATTCCGGTTTCACCCTGATCGAAGTCCTGCTCGCCCTGGCGCTCACCACGACATTGCTCGCGCTGCTGTCCGCGGCGGTTTTTCTGGTGGCCTCGGACTGGAACCGGGATTCGGACCGGCTCGACGGCGATCTCGACAATTCCCTGGCCCTGCTGCAGATCGACCGCGCCCTGCACGGCGCCTTCCCCCATTCCTGGCTCGACGAGGAATCCCTGACCCGGCTGGTGTACTTCAGCGGCGAGAGCGAGGCGCTGAGCTGGGTATCGACGGTTTCCCCCCAGCAGCGGCCCGGGCTTGCGGCCTGGCAGTTGTACAACGACGAGGAACAGGGTGTCGCGCTGAAACTCGTGCCGGCCTTCACCGATCATCCCGAGGAGCGTTTCGAAGAGGCCGAGGCCTCCCCGCTGCTGCCGGGCTACCGCGCCGGCTTTCGGTACCTCTACACCGAACTCGACGAGAGCCGGCAGTGGATCGACGAATGGCATGGCGACGAGCGCCAGGAACTGCCCCTGGCGGTGCACATCCTGTTCGAGCCGCTGGACCGGGCCGGGGACGAGGACGAGCCGCTGGAAATCCTGGCGCGGATCCGCAATTCGCGGCATCGCTCGATCCAGCCCAACGTGGGCCTGCAGGGGCTGTTGCAATGAGGAACTTCGCCAGCCAGCGCGGCGCGGTGATCATCATCGTCCTGTGGACCGCGGTGCTGCTCACGGTGCTCGTCACCGCCATGGCTTCCCGGGTGCGTCTGTCGGCTTCGGCGGCCGTGAACCATCGCGATGCGAGCCTGGCCTGGGCCGAACTGATGGGGGCGGTAAGCCACGCCGAAATGGAACTCATGCTCGAACGCATGGAACTACCGGTGGGAGAACCGCTCGAACTGGCGGAGAACGGCGAGATTCTCACCCCCTCCTACCGTTTCAACGGCAGGGAATTGCAGCCGCAGTACCCCATTGCCGAGGGTCTGGCGGTACGCGTCTACGACCATGCCGGCAAGATCAATCTCAACCGGATCAACCGCCAGGACATGCAGACCCTCATTACCCACTGGCTCGGCGGGCTCGACGCCGACCCGGAGGAAGTGCAGGAACTGCTCGCCGCCTGGACCGACTGGACCGACCTCAACGAACTCGAAGGCGTCAACGGCGCCGAGGCGGACTACTACGAAGAGCTGGAAGAGGGCGGATACACGCCCCGCAACAATCCCGAGCTCGACAGCGTCGAAGAGCTGCGCCTGATCCGGGGCTTCGACGAACTGCTGGAAGATGTCAATCTCGAAGCCGCTTTCACCGTCTACGGCAACGGCCGCAGGCTCAATCTCAATCTGGCCACCCGGGAGGCCATGCGCCTGATTCCGGGCCTGAGCGAGGAAAGCATCGAAAACCTCATCGCCTTCCGCGAGCGCGAAGACATCAGCAACATGGCCGAAATCGGCGAGATCGTGCCCTTCGAGGACTTGCAGGAACTCGCGCCCTGGGTGGGCACCAACACTTCCAACATCTACACGCTGTTCGTCTATCCCCGAGTGCAACTCGACCAGGACACGCTCACGCGGCTCGCCGAGGAAGACGAGTTCTTCAATCCCGACCCGGTCACCCGGGGCTACATGGAGATTCTCGAAATCCGCGGCTACACCAACCCGCCCATCGTCCACCACGTGGACCCGTACGGCGTTCTCCCCGATACCGCGCCCGCGAGGGTGGCCGAGGAAGACCTGCTTTTTTGAACTTTTTCTCCGAAAAATTACTTCCTGTAATTTTTCTCTATCGTCCCTGTGGCGCAGAAGACTCCGATTTGCGAATCGACCACTCCGAGGGCATGATCATGGGCCCGACACCCTTGCCGGGTTCGATGGTGAGCAGCTTGCTGTAGCGGGTTTCGTACCAGAGCAGGCCGGTATCGTCGCACAACCCGCCGAGAACATGGTAGCCGCCCACGCGCATGGTCAGATTGCGCACGGTGAGTGAGATCCTGATGATCTCGCCCTTGCGGCAGGGCCCGGTGGACACATCGTCCCGATCAATGGTGAGGAAGGAAGCCACCGGCTCCTCGGCGGATTTCATGAAGGCAAAACCGAAATGCCCCGCGGCGCCGTCGCGCAGGACTTCGACTTCCATTTCGAGCACCACATCCTGCAGGGGAACCAGTGCGGAAAGTTCCCCGCCGCCGGTATCCCTCACACTGAGCGAATTGATTCGGAAATCCTGCGCTTCATCGCCTGTGGCAGGCTGTTCCGGCGCCGCCGGCACATCGCTGCGAATGGTGTTGTAGGACTTCTTCCGGGTGCAATGGTCCTCGTAGTGCCCCACGACCCTTTCGCTTTCGCCGATCTCGCGGATGCCGCCCCTGTCGAGCCAGATCGCGTTGTCGCACAGCTCCTGCACGTGGAACATCGAATGGCTGCAGAAGACCATGGTCTTGCGCCGGGCGCGGAAGTCCTGCATGCGTTGCACGCATTTGCGCTGGAAGGCCATGTCGCCCACGGAAAGCGCCTCGTCGATCACGAGGATGTCGGGCCGCACCATGGTGGCGATGGAGAAGGCCAGGCGCACGAACATGCCCGAGGAATAGGTGCGCACGGGCCGGTCGATGAAATAGCCGAGTTCGGAGAACTCGATGATCTCGCTTTCGAGTTCGCGGATGTCCTCATCCGCCACGCCAAGCAATGAGGCATTGAGGTAGATATTCTTGCGGCCGCTGAAATCCCGGTGAAAACCCGCCCCGAGTTCAAGCAGCGCCGCCACCCGGCCCGCAATCTCGATCTGCCCCGAAGTGGGCCGCAGGGTGCCCACGAGCAGCTTCAGCAGGGTGGACTTGCCAGCGCCGTTGTTGCCGATAATGCCAAGGCTCTGGCCATCGGCAACGGCAAAGGAAATATCGTTCAGCACATGGAACAGGCGGTGTTTCGGCCGCCGCAGAATGAGCTCGGCAAGCCGGTCCTGGGGCCGCTCGTAGATTCTGAACTCCTTGTTCAGGTTTCGCACGGCGATGCTGGTATGCGGCCGGGACACTAGAGCACGTCCCCGAAGGCATGGCGGATGCGCATGAACAGCCAGCCGCCGAGCAGCCAGGAAACCAGCGCCGCGCCCGCGGCGACGCCGAGCTGCAGGGCCGAAAAGCTGCCGAGCAGGATGATCTCCCGGTACAGGTTGATAAAACTGTGCATGGGATTGAACAGGTACAACTCCCGCAGCAGTTCGCTTTCGATCAGGGTTACCGGATAAATGATCGGCGTGAGGAAAAACCACAGCGTCACCGCCAGTGAAACGATCTGCTGCAGGTCGCGCAGGAACACGCAAAGCGCCGACAGCACCGCCACCAGGCCCATGGTGAAGAGGAATTGCAGCACAAACACCACTGGCAGCAGCAACCAGAGCCAGGACAAATGCCCGGTCAGCGCCATGTACGCGAGCAGCAGGCAAAAGCCGATGCCGTGGGTCAGATAGGGAACCAGGGTCCCCACCACGGGAATGATCTGCACGGGAAACACCACCCTGGTAATCAGCGGCGCCTTCTCCAGCAGCATATTGGTGGACTTGCTCACGGCATCGGCGCAGGCGAACCAGGGCAGGTAGCCGATCATGAGAAAGATGACGAATTGCGTCTGGCCGAAATCAGCCACTTCGCGTAGCCGGAATACATAACTGAAAACAAAGGAATATGTCAGGATATGAATGATCGGCGTGATGAACAGCCAGAACGCGCCGGCGGCCGCGGCGCTGAATTGCCCGAAAAAATCCTGCCGCACGAAATGCCGGAACAGCCTGCGGTTGCGGGCCGGCGTGGCTACCCATTGGCCTATCAGTGTAAGCATTTCCGGACTTGCGCGACACCCCGCCAGGGGGCTTCCGCCCCGGTTCGGCAAATTTAACCACGATTACCCGGTTGGCGCAGCCGACAGCAAATGCAGCTTCAGGCACAGCCCTGGGCATCGCCTGACGCCCCTGACCGAAAGCGGCGAGATTGCGGACCTAGGGGTCTGCGCCGTAGGAATTCACGGCTGCAAATCCGCTCCCGTCCACGCCCCCGACCGCTCGATTTCGTTGAATATCCACCAATATTCGCCTCAATCGACCGGCCGGGGGCGCGGCGATAGCGAATTTTCGCTTTCGCGAATTCCTGCGGCGCAGGCTCCTGGAGAAACAGACTGTGGCTCGGTGAACATATTGCGCCCGGAATTACGTTCTGTGTATCATGCGCGCACTTGGACTGATACGGGTCCAATAGACTGATGTTGTTTTGGACAATGACAAGACAATAGACCATAGACAATAAAGGGGGGCTTGAAGATGGCGATAGCCGGCGATGCGGGGGCGTTGGCCCATGCAATAATAGGGGCGGCACTCAGGGAATTGAGCGATCGACGCAATGAATATTTTCCGGCCGGAGGGCAGTCGTCAATCCCGAACAGGGCCAGTGATGATATAATTGCCGGGTCGCTCGATATTGCGCTGGCGTTCCGGCCATGATCGGGGCCGCATGGCGGCTTCCGCGTCGGATATCCTCTCTGTCCTCCCCGCCTGATTGTTCCGCCCGCGCCTTTGCGGGCGTCCGTCACGCCGGTCGCCTTCCTGGCCGGGCCGCCGCCGCTGTCCTGCTGTGCCTGCCTTTGCTCGCGGGCCTGTCGGCCCCGGCCGTCGCGCAGGCGCCGGTGGCCAACGCCGACGGCTCCTACACGGTGCCCGCGGACTGGGCGCTGAAGCCTTCCGGCGTTGCCGACGGCGACGGGTTCCGGCTGCTGTTCATCACCTCGGCGAGTCGCAGCGGGAGTTCGCGCAACATCGCCCACTACAACACCTTCGTGCAGAACAGCGCGGCGGGCGGACATTCGGCCATCAGGCCCTACAGCGCGCAGTTCAGGGTGGTGGGCTCGACCTCGGCGGTCCATGCCCGCGACAATACCATGACCACCGGGACGGGGGTGCCGATCTACTGGCTCAACGGGAACAAGCTGGCCGACAACTACGCCGACTTCTACGACGGCAGCTGGGACGACTACGGCAAGCGCAACGAAAGGGGCCAGCGGATCACCCAGAGCATAGACGTTCGGACGGGGACCAATAACAACGGCACCAGGCATCACTTCCCACTCGGAGGGACCCAGCAGAACAACCTCTCCCGCGCCGGAACCCCGGAGGCTGGCAGAAGTCCGCTGAGCGACGGCAATGCAACCCCCGGGTTTCCCAGCCAGCTCTACGCCCTCTCGCCGGTCTTCCGGACGCCGCCGGTGGTGACCGTTTCGGCGGATGAGTCGCTGGTGGCGGAGGGGGAGGCGGCCGTCTTCACGCTGACGGCGACGCCGGCGCCTGACGCGGCCCTGGCGGTGTCGGTGGCGGTATCGGAGAAAACCGGGGGCCGCCGGGACTTCGTGGCCGCGGTTCATGAGAAAACGCATACGGTGAGCATTCCGGCGTCGGGGACGGCGACGCTGACGATCCCCACGACGCGGGACTGGATCCGGGAGCCGGAAGGCGCGGTGACGGCGGAGGCGCTGTCCGGCGCCGGCTACAGGGTCGGCGACCCGTCGTCGGCCTCGGTGGTCGTCGCGGACGACGATGGGCGGCCCAGGCCCACGGCGGAACTGGTCCCCCGCAGCAGCCCCAGCCTAACGGCGCTGCCGGAGGGCGCGGGGGTGGTTTTCATTGCCGTGCTGTCGAGGGCTCTGGCGTCGGACGAGACGGTGACGCTGCCGCTGGCCGTGGGGGGCACCGCCGGCGGGTCGGACTACCGGCTGGTGTGCGTCGAGACGGGGACCGCCGGGAGCGGCACCTGCAACGGCTTCGGCGGCGGCGGTCCCTCGATCACCTTCCACGGCGAACATACGAAAACCCACCGCGTGACAGGTCCGCTGCGGCTTGAGGCGGTCAGGGACAATGCGGCCGAACCGGCCGAGACGGTGACCCTGTCGCTCGGGGGCGGGCCGACGAAGACGATCACGCTGCGGGACGCGCCGTCCTCGGTGACCCTGTCCTTCGCCCGGCCGACCTCCACGCTGTCCGAAGCAAATGGCCCGCTACAGCCGGTGATGCGGACGAGTGCCGCGCCGGGCGGCGACATCGCGGTGCCGCTGGTCTTCACGGACATCACGGCCACGGCGGGGGCGGATTACGTCCAAAAGGCCACGGTGACGTTCGAGGCGAACGGCGCTGCCACCGGCTCCTTCAACTTGCCGTTCCGGAACGACGCCCTGTGCGAGGGCGATGAGACCTTCCGGATGGCGATCGACGCGTCGGGGCTGCCGTCCTGGGTCGCGTTGGGGTCGCAGGGCTCGATAGTGGTTACCATCCAGGATGACGACTGCACCGTCACGGTCGCCGGCGGCGACGCGGTGGCGGAGGGCGGGAACGCGGAATTCACGGTGCGCGTGGATCCGGCGCCGGTCGTGGACATGGTGATCGGCTACGCGGTCTCGGAGGATGCGGGCAACAGCCGGGAATTCGTGACCGCGGCGAACAAGGGCGGCGGCAGGATGGTCACCGTCCCCGCCAGCAGTCCCTCGGCGACGGTGTCCGTCCCCACGGTGCGGGCCGCGGGGGCCGATCCGGACGCCGGCGTGACGGTGACCCTGGAAAGCGGCGGCCAGTACACGCTCGGCCGCCCGTCCTCGGCCCCGGTGCGGGTGTTCGACGAACAGTACGCGGCGGGCCACGTGAACTTCGCGGGCGTCGCCAGGTGGGCGAACTCGCCGCTTCTTCCCGGGTCGGCGTCCGGCGCCTTCGAGGTGAACGAGAACGCGGGTTCCGTGTGGGTGGAGCTGGATCTGAGCCAGACCCCGGAGACGCTGACCACGGCTTTCGTCCGGGAGAGGCGGTCCGGCACCACGGCGACGCGCGGGCGGGACTACAGGCGCCCGCCGATGGGCTGGCAAGCGAATTTCGGGACCAGGCGCAGGGCGCGGTTCGAGGTTCCGGTCGTCGCCGACGGCGTCGACGACGACCGGGAGACGCTGACGCTCGAAGTCTACAGCATCGACAGCGCCGTGAGCCAGTTCAACGAGGTCGTCGGCGAATACACCTACACCGACAACGAAGGCAATATCCGGACCCTTCCCACGCATTCCTCCGCGCCCAACACCGGGCCGCTGGGAACCTACACGCTCACGATCCGGGACTACACGTCGGGCCAGTCCGGCGACGATGTCGCGGTATGGCTGTCGAAGAACGCCTACGAGGTGGCCGAGGGCGATGCGCTCGGGGCGACCGTCCACCTCGGGCAGCCCCGGGGCGCGGACACCACCATTAGCCTGACCGGCAGCAACGGCAAGGCGGGCAGTTCCGACTACACCGCCGGCCCGTACTCCGTGACGGTCCCGGCGGGCAGGACGAGCGCCGCGTTCACGATCCAGACCACCGAGGACGAGGAACTGGAGTTGAACGAGACGTTCACGGTGCGGATCGACGACGCCAGCCTGCCGGCGGGGTTCGTGACGCCGGACGGAACGCGCACGCCGGAGGAAGCCAGGGTGACGATCAACGACGACGAGTACACCCTCTGTTTCGATAGCCTATCCACGGCGGCCGCCGAGGGCGGGGAACTGGAGGCGGAGCTCACGTTCTCGCGGCCGCTGCCGCGGGGCGGGATGTTCAAGTTCACCTACATCAACCTTAACACCGCCGACGGCGACTACACGCCGGTGAACAGCTATCCGGACTTCCTCGAATTCCCCGCGGGGACAAGGAAGCACACGCTCAAGGTTCCGGTCGCCGCGGACACCCTTTGGGAGACCAACGAGCTTTTCAAGATACAGGTCGACCAGCCGGAACTTCCGCTGGGGTACAACGCATGCGAGGGCGACTTCATCATCACGGATGCGAGCCGCGTGGTGGATTTCCAGGCCGCGGCCTACACGGCCCACGAGGGGCGGGACGCGGAGGTGGGGATCCGGGTGGTCACGCGGGAAACCGACGACCTCGCGAAGCTCCTCAAGCCGGTGACGCTGCACATCGCCGCCAAAACCTCGAGTACCGCCACCGCGGGCGCGGACTACGCGGCGGGCCCGTGGACCCTGACGATCCCGGCGGGGGCCTCCAGGGGCGTCCTGCGGATTCCGGTGCATGCGGATTCGGCCAGCGACGACGGGGAGACCATCGATCTGGAGATCAAACGGGCGGGGACATCCGACACCGTGCCGGACCGGCGGCTCACGGACGCGGGCGGCGACGTGCTGGACGCGAACGACCATGTCCGGGTAAGGAAGGAAGACGATCCGCCGCAGGGCTGGTCCGCGGGCGCCGCAACGGTGACGATTCGGGGCGCGTCGGAGGCCCCGTCCCGCGCCACGCCGGTGGTGGCCATCGAGGCGGGCCCGGAGGTGGCCGAGGGCGACGACGCCACCTTCACGCTGAAGGCCAGCCCGGCGCCGCTCGCGCCGCTGGACGTGAGCATCCATGTCGGGGAAAGCGACGTGTCGCGGGGGGATCCGACCGATACGCGCGACAATATCCGGGGGCATCTGGCCGAAAGGCACGCGGGCCTGCGGACGGCGACCGTCGACACCACCGGGAGCACGGTCTTCACCGTGCCGACGCGGACCAACGGGTTGGGCAACACCAGCACGATCCGGGTGGCGCTGATGGACCCGTCCCTGCTGTTCGCCGGCCAGGAGGTCGACTACACGCCGGGCAGGCCGAGCGTGGCCTATGTCGGGGTGGACGCGGCCGCGCCCGAGTTCGCGATGCAGCGGTCGGCGGTCATGGAGTCGCCGGTCGAGCCGGTCCGCAACCTTCGGGCGAAGGCCGTCGGCGCCCGGGATGTCCATGTATCCTGGGATCCCGTACCCCATGCCACGGCCTACCGGCTGGAGTGGGAAGGGGGTAGCGGGCTCGATTACCGCGCCGGTGCGCAAAATGGCATCACCGGAACTTTCACGACGATTGACCACGGCGCGCCGGCGGCGACGACATTGACCATCCGGGTGATTCCCTGGCATGTGGACGGCGTTGGAGAGATCCAGACGCATGACACGCTTGCGGGGACGGTGACGCTCGACGTGGAAGGATCTGGAAGCAGCGATTCGGTCGGCGCCGGCGGCACGGACATCGCCGCCTGCGTGAGCGACACCCAATGGAGTACCGTTGCCGGCTACTACGATTCCAACGCGGACCGTTCCCCCAACTACGGCGCGAACTGGTACCGCGTGCTGATCGCCTACCGGCAGGCGCGCCCGGAAAAGGCGCTGCCCGACTGGGAAGGCGCGACGGCGAAACCGACCGGTCCCTACACCGCGGATGAGGCGGAGGACGGCGAAGAGGTCTGGTCCGGCTGGACCCCGGTGCGCGAGGTGCTGGAATGCCTCGGGGAGCGAAGCGCCCCGGCGCCCGCTCCCGAGCCCGACCCGCCGCCACCGCCGCCCGCTCCCGAACTCAGCCTG
>JAJECW010000008.1 GCA_022821865.1 Pseudomonadales bacterium | reverse complement strand
GTGCTCCTGTCAAAAGAGGATTTATACTAGGTATTCTCTGAAAAATCCCCTCCCTGGAATTTTTCATTATCGCAAAACAAAAGCGTGGTTTTGTTTTGCTCCCGAATTCAATGGCTTACGCCATCGAATTCGGCGACACATCCCTGTGCCGCAGGGAAGCTCTGACTTAATCAGAGCTTCCCTAGATAAGGATTCGGGATGCCAAGGCTTCGCAGTATACCGATTTCCAGCGCTTCCATGCATTCCGCTTCCGCCTCTTCCACATGGTCGTAGCCAAGCAGATGCAGGCAGCCATGGATCAACAGATGCGCCCAGTGATGGGCCAGTTCCTTGCCCTGTGCCAGCGCTTCCTGTTCGGCGAGTTCGGCGCAGACGGCGATATCGCCGATGAGTTCGCTGCCGCCCGAAGATTCCGGCACTGGTTTGCTTGAGCCGCCGGGAAAAGCCAGTACATTGGTCGGGCGGCCCTGCCGGCGGTAGCGCCGGTTGAGCCGTTCGGATTCTTCCGCCTCGATGAAACAAAGGCTTACGCCAAGCGAATCCCGGCCATCCGCCGCGGCGAGCGCGCTTTCGACCCAGACCCGGCATTGCGCGTGGTCCGGCGTCCAGTGACTCGCCGCGCGATTGGCGATGGCAAGCGTCACCTTCATCAGGCGTCCGGGTTCTGGGCGTCCTGCTCCCGCAACTCGCCGATCCGGGACTGGTCGAAATCTTCGTAGGCTTCCACGATGGCCTGTACCAACTGATGCCGCACCACGTCCCGGGAAGTGAACCAGGTGAATCCGATGCCTTCCACGCCCTGCAGGATCCGGGCCGCCTGGACGAGTCCGGAACGGGTGCCGGCGGGCAGGTCGATCTGGGTCACATCGCCGGTCACCACCACCCGGGAACTGACGCCGATCCGGGTGAGGAACATTTTCATCTGGGCCGTGGTGGCATTCTGGCTTTCGTCCAGAATGATGAAGGACTCGTTCAGGGTGCGCCCGCGCATGTAGGCCAGCGGGGCGACTTCGATAATGTTTTTCTCCACCAGGCGATTGACTTTCTCGAAGCCCAGCATTTCATACAGCGCGTCGTACAGCGGGCGCAGATAGGGATCGATCTTCTGGATCAGGTCGCCCGGCAGAAAGCCGAGTTTCTCGCCCGCCTCCACCGCCGGCCGCACGAGCACGATCCGGCTTACCTGTTCCGCCGCCAGCGATTCCACCGCCCGGGCCACGGCGAGATAGGTCTTGCCGGTGCCGGCGGGGCCAATGGCGAAATGGAGATCCTGGCGGGCGATGCTGTTGACATAGGCGGCCTGTTGCCTGCTGCGGGGCTTGATGGAAAGCCGCGGGGTGCGAATAAAGGCCGCGGTGGTCCTGTCCCCGGCGGATTCAGGCGGCGGACTGGTGATCTCCTGCAAGGCAAGCTGGATCAGGCCGGCGTTCAGCAGTTCGCCCTGTTCGGTTGCCCGGTACAGCGATTCCAGCAGGGCGCGGCCGTCCCGCACCGCGGCCTGGCTGCCGCTGAGCTGGAACCAGTTGCCCCGCTGGCGGATCGCCACCGACAGCAGTTTTTCGATCTGGCGGATGTTTTCGTTGAACTGGCCGCAGAGATTGGCCAGTCTTCGGCTGTCATCCGGGTTCAGGTTGAGGTCCAGGGTATGCTGATTCATGGATGGGATGGCCGGCTCAATTCGCAATCTCACCCAGCAGCGAATTCGGCAGGGCGTCAGTGATTCTCACGGTAACGAAACCGCCCGCCAATGCCGGGTCCGCGGCGGGGAAATTCACCACCCGATTGTTTTCGGTGCGCCCCTGCATGGCGGAGTCGCTTTTTTTCGACACGCCGGTCACCAGGATCGGATAGCGCTTGCCCACCATGGACTCGCTGATGGCCCGGGCCTGACGGCCCAGCTGCGCCTGCAGCGCCGCAAGCCGATGTTTCTTTTCCCGCTCCGGCGTCAGGTCCGCAAGCTGGGCCGCCGGCGTTCCCGGGCGGGGGCTGTAGAGAAAGCTGAAGGAGGTATCGAAACCGACTTCCATGACCAGATTCATGGTGTCTTCAAAATCCCGCTGGCTTTCGCCGGGATAGCCCACGATGAAATCCGAAGACAGGCTGACACCCGGCCTGGCGGCCTGGATGCGGCGCACCAGGGATTTGTATTCGAGCACGGTATAACCGCGCTTCATGGCCGCCAATACCCGGTCGGAGCCGCTTTGCACCGGCAGGTGCAGATGGCTGGCGAGTTCCGGCACGTCGCGGTAGGCCTCCACCAGCCCGGCCTGGAATTCCACCGGATGCGAGGTGGTGAAGCGGATTCGGTCGATGCCGTCGATGCTGGCGAGATAGCGAATGAGCAGGGCGAGATCGGCGATGCCGCCGTCATGGGTCCGGCCGCGCCAGGCATTGACGTTCTGGCCGAGGAGATTGATTTCCCGCACGCCCTGTTCGGCGAGTTCCACGGCTTCGGCAAGCACATCGTCGAGAGGGCGGCTGATTTCCTCGCCCCGGGTATAGGGCACCACGCAGAAACTGCAATACTTGCCGCAGCCTTCCATGATGGTGAGAAACGCTTGGCAGGATGCGGCCCTGGGGCGGGGCAGGTGGTCGAATTTCTCGATTTCCGGAAAACTCACATCCACCACGGCATTGCCGCCATCGGCGGCGTCGAGCATGGCGGGCAGCTTGTGCAGGGTCTGGGGTCCGAAAATCACGTCCACATAGGGCGCCCGCTTGCTGATGGCTTCGCCTTCCTGGCTGGCGACGCAGCCTCCCACGGCGATTTTCACTTCGGGTCTGGCCCGCTTCAGTCCGCGCCAGCGGCCGAGCTGGTGAAACACCTTTTCCTGGGCCTTTTCCCGGATCGAGCAGGTATTGAGCACGAGAATATCCGCCTGCTCCGGCGATTCCACAAGTTCGGCGGCCCGGGTCTCCCGCAGCAGATCGAGCATGCGCGAGGAGTCATACTCGTTCATCTGGCAGCCGTGGGTCTTGATATGCACCCGGGTGGGCGAAGGAGAATTCGCCGGCGTCTCGCCGGCGCCCGGATGGTTCAGGCTTTGCATGCAATGAGGTACAACGGCAAATGAAAGGCGGATTATACCGAATCGAAGTGTGCTCCGTATTGAATTTTCTCGAAATGGCCTGATATTCGGGTTACTCTCGCCCTTTCCCATACAGGTTCCGTTTCATGCCCGCTTCCCCGGAAATCTACAAGGTCGCCTTTCTCAACAAGGGCAAGGTGTATGAACTCTTCGTGCGGCAGGTCTACCAGAGCGACCTGTATGGCTTCATCGAAGTGGAAGACTATGTTTTCCATGAGAAAACCCAGGTCGTGGTGGACCCGGGCGAGGAGAAGCTCAAACAGGAATTCGCCGGGGTGAAACGCAGCTTCATCCCCATCCAGTCGGTGATTCGCATCGATGAGGTGGAAAAGAGCGGCGCCGCCAAGATTTCCAGCGGCGACAACATCACGCCCTTGCCGGTGTCCTTTATCGGCGGCGGCAGGGCGGATTCGGCGAAAAGCGAATAGGCGCCCGGCACGCCAACCCGGCGGGATTCAGTCGCCGGCAAGCTCGTCCTTGATGGCCTGTTCGATCAACTCGATGTCGCCATCGCGAAACCCCATATGCACCAGCTTGACGGTGCCATCGCGGCCGATCAGATACGAAGTCGGCATGCCATAGACGTTGTACAGGTCCATGACTTCGCCTTCCGGGTCTGCCGGAATGGGAAAATCGAGTTGCACATCGGCGAGGAATTCCAGTCCGTCCTCGATGGGGTCATCCACGGTGATACCGAGCACTTCGAGCCCCTGGTCGCGGTAGCGGTGGTAGAGGTCATTGTAGAGCGGCAGGGAAGTCAGGCAGGGGGCGCACCAGGAAGCCCAGAAATCGATATATACCACCTTGCCGGCAAGGCCCGCCAGGCTGATCGCCGGCTCGCCTTCGTGAATCGAAGGCAGGCTGAAATCCGGCGCCTGGCCGCCCTCCTCCACGGCAAGCGCGGGAATATGGAACAGGCAGGCGGCCAGCGCCGGGAACACAAACTTGCGAATGATCTGCATCATGTTGTCGAACCCTCATTGGCCGCATGGGCAATCTATCGGCCTGTACAGGCTCAATCGATCAACCGGGGGCGCGGCGATAGCGAATTTTCGCTTTCGCGAATTCCTGTGGCGCAGGCTCCCAGGTATTCTCTGAAAAACTCCATCCGTGGAGTTTTTCATTATCGCAAAACAAAAGCGTGGTTTTGTTTTGCTCCCGAATTCAATGGCTTGCGTCATCGAATTCGGCGGCACTTCCATGTGCCGCAGGGAAGCTCTGGCTTAATCAGAGCTTCCCTAGGAGCCTGCGCCGTAGGAATTCGCGAAAGCGAAAATTCGCTATCGCCGCGCCCCCGGCCGGTCGATTGAGGCGAATATTGGTGGATATTCAACGAAATCGAGCGGCCGGGGGCGCGGACGGGAGCGGATTTGCAGCCGTGAATTCCTACGACGCAGGCTCCTAGTTTAACCATGAAGGCCCACGCGTATAATAGCGGGATTGACGGCGCCCTGGAGGAAGCCCATGAACCGCCCTGCCCTGTTTGCCAGTTGTCTGGCCCTGCTTGTCGCTGTCCTGCCGTTACAGGCGGCGGATGGCCAGATTGATATTGACGCGATGTCCGTGCCGCAACTGCGTGGCGAAATCGACAAGATCCAGAAGGAAGTCTACCGGGTTTTCAATCTTCGCACCGAGGACGAATCGCTGCATGTGATCTGCCATCGCTACACTCCCACCGGCTCGAACATTTCCCGGGAAGCCTGCGAGCCGAATTTCCTGATCGAGGCCCGGGCCAACAATGCCAGGAATTACCAGGACGGCACCGATGAACTGCTCGACACCGAGGGACTGCTCGCCGAAACCGATTCCGATTTCAGCAGATTCAACGAGGCGATGACGGCCCTGAGCGAAGAATATGACTATTTCCGCGAACTGAACATCATCCTGTCCATGCTGCGCGACCGCATGGAAGAATTACAGAATTAGGGCCTGTTCACACTATGCGCTGTCGCTCTGCCGGATCTCTTTTTTCGTCTGGCAAGACGCCGCGAGCGCCGTGTGGTTGATCCACATGAGCGAGCGGCAACGCCGCCCGGAGGAAAAAGAGAACAGGCCCTAGGGAAGCTCGGATTAAGTCAGAGTTTCCCTGCGGCACATGGAAGTGCCGATAATGAAAAATTCCAGGGGTGGAGGCAAGCGTTTTCGAAGCGCAACTTCGTGCGCAGCCGGAACGGCGCAGAGCTATGCTCTGCGAATACTTGGGCGCTTTATTGGGCAAGCAGGGAAATCGTCAACTCGGCCGTAACCAGCGCGGCACGGTCCAGTGATTGCCGTGTGTGGCGCAGCAGCGTGGCGGCGTCCTGGGCGACGATTTCCGAATGGACGATTTCGCCGTTGACACTCACGCTCACCGGCAGGCTGAAATCCACCTCTTGCGGATTCAGCAGCAGACTGAATCCCGCCACCGCGGTAGCTTCCACCCCGAAGTGGTTGCCTTGCCGCTCGACCTTCACCACTGCGGGAAAATCAGGGTTTGCCATCTCGTCGATTCGCAGCCACAGGTTCTGGTTGTAGCGGTCCACCCGGTCCGCCACCCACTGCAAGCGCTCGGGGAACGGGTCCCTGGGATTTTCCGCCTTGAACTGTTCGATGGCCGGGGTTTCCCCGGACAGCCAGGCCGTATTGTGGCCGCCGTCCCCGATCACCCGGAAGACATGCTCCACCCCGGCTTCTTCCAGCACCTCGACGAACGATTGCAGCGAAGCCGCGGGGTAGAGCCGATCGACTTCGCCATTGACGATGTATAGCGGTTTGGCGGTGAGGTTCTCGAAGTACAGCCGGTAATTGACACCGCCGGCGGGATTGCGCAGCACCCCGGGATGGCCGATGTAGGGGAGAAAGGCCGCCCATTCGCCGGGTTGCTTGAAAGCGAAGAAATAGGCGCCGGTGCCGCCGTCGGAAATGCCGGTCATGGTGACGCGGTTATCGTCCACGTTATAGCGGCGTTTCACTTCCCGCAGGATGGCGGGCAGGTTGTCGGCCTGGCTGTCGTGCCACCAGAAGGCTTCGCGCCAGGAGGCGGGCACCACGAAGATGCGGTCTTCCTGTTGCAGATTCTCAACGCCCGAGCGCCACCAGTCTCCTTCAGGACCCCACTCCGGGCGTGAAACGCCGCCATGGAGCATGAATTCCACCGGATAGGAAATGGCCGGGTCGTAGGAATCCGGGGTTACCACGGCATAGCGGTAGAGCAAGCCATCGGCGCCGGTGCGGGATTCTTCCCAGACGCCGGTGGCCACCTCGGTTGACCACTCCGGGCCTTGCCGCAGCCATTGGTACAGGGTACCCACATCATCCGCGGCCGCGAGCAGGGCCTGTTCGGCGGCGCTTTGCTCCACAGTGTTGTCGGCGCGCCAGAATGCGGTAACGAGTTCCCGGCTGCTTCTTTCCGCAGCCAGGCCATTGCTGGCAATGGGCAGCAGCGCCAGGGCAGTTGCGATATTGCGGATGGTTTGACCCATGCCGGAAGAATCCTTCCAGGGCCTGACCAGTTCGCCTACACCGAGTCGTGGAAGATGAAGTCCGAGACATCGAGGTCGTCCAGGGCGAAATTCTCCAGGGTGATCGTGCCGCCATCGCTGCCGGTGAGGTCGATAACCACATCGGCGCCGTCCTGCATGGCCGTGAAGTCGCCAAGCGTCGAGACATTGCCGAATGCCCTCAGGTCGATCTTGTCGATGCCATTGTGGAAGTCCTTGATCGTGTCGTGGCCGTGGCCCGCGGCGAATACGAACGTGTCGGCGCCCGGGGTATCGCAGCGGTCCCCCCAGAGCGTGTCGTCGCCGGCGCCGCCGTCGAGCGTGTCGTCGCCGGACGAGCCGTCCATGATGTCATCGCCCGCGCCACCGTACAGCTCGTCCCTGCCGGAATTGCCAACGAGGGTGTCCTTGCCCGCTTCCCCGTACAATTTGTCGTGGCCGGAGCCGCCAAGCAGCAGGTCGTAGCCCTCGCCGCCGTAAAGCACGTCATTGCCGCCGCCGGCATCGAGAATATCGCCGTCGCCATAGCCGTGCAGTTCGTCCATGGCGGCGCTGCCGACCAGCTTGTCGAAGCCGTCGGCGCCTTCCCGCACCCGTACCTCGGGCATCTTGAAACTGGCCTGGGTAAGGGCATTGGGCGAGGTCACACCGTCAATGGTGATGGAGCCGCCGTCCCACTCGGACAGATCGATGCGGACTCCCGTGACTTGGTTCGGCGCGCCGGGATTGGTAACCGTGACAATCTTTGCGCTCAATTCGTCCCAGGTGATCTTCGCCCCGAAGCAGGACAGGTCAATGACATCGGTGCCGATCTGAAAGTTGATGATCGTGTCGTTGCCCGAGTCCTGGGTGAAGACAAAAGTATCCGCGCCCCCGGTGCCATTGAGGACTTCGTCATTGCCGGTGCCGGTAATTCTCGCCATTTCAGTCACTCCTCCCATGCTCGCCATGGGCCGCAAATCCGCTTTCTGTGCGACTTATAGTGCCGCCGATTCCATCCCGATTCCAGAACTTTTTTCCTATGGCGCCTGTAAGAAATCCAAATCACGCCGAAAACGATGCGTTGAAGAATTCGCGGACCTGAAACTGGACGTGGCAAGGTCGCGGAAATTTCTCATGGCGGCCATTGTGGGCACCGTGATCGGAACCGCCGGCATCGTGTTCCCGATGATGTCGCTCATGCCGGGGCCACTGCTGAATACTGCCGCGCGAGAGGCTCATCAAACCGGAAAGTAACGGCCTCCCTGCTGGAAGGCTTTGCCGGCAAGCTCGAGTGCAAGGAGTTTTACGGCGAGGTCCTGCTGGGAGAGTCCGGTTTGATGGGCAAGGGTTTCCGGGAGCGAGCCGGATTCTTCGAGCAGGGCGAGCAGTTTTGCGTCTTCGGGATTGCGCGGGGTGGTCCCGAATGCTGCGGTGCTTTGGCTGGAACGGAAAGCGTCGGCCGGAATGATGCCTTCGAGTTCCTGCAGCACATCCTGAGCCGATTCCACGAGTTTTGCGCCCTGGCGGATCAATTGGTGACAACCGCGGGAAAATGGGCTGGAGATCGGGCCCGGCACGGCGAAGATTTCCCGGTTCTGCTGCAGGGCGTATTTTGCGGTGACCAGGGAGCCGCTTTTCAGGCTGGCTTCCACGACCACCAAGCCCGCGCAGAGTCCGCTGATAATGCGGTTGCGGCGGGGAAAGTGGGCCCGGGCAGCCGGAGAGCCGAGGGCGAACTCGGAAACCAGGGCACCCTGGCGAAGGATTTGTTCGCGCAGCTCGCGATTGCGGGCGGGATAGCAGATATCCACGCCAGTGCCCATGATGGCGATGGTGAGCGCTTCGGCGGCCAGGGCGCCCTTGTGGGCCGCGGTGTCGATGCCCAGCGCCATTCCCGAGCAAACCGTCAGGCCCGCATCGCCCAGTTCATGCGCCAGCCATTCCGCCTGCCGCCTGCCATAGGCGCTGCCCCGGCGGCTTCCCACCATGGCGATGTTTGGATTGTTGAGGCATTCGAGGCGTCCTTCCACATACAGCACCGGCGGCGGCGCGGCGATTTCCCGCAGCAAACGGGGGTAATGTGGCGATTCGAAGTGAACAATGGCCCGGCCAGCGGCTTCGGCCCAGGCAAGTTCGGCCCGCAACCTGCGGCTCAGGCTGCTTTCATCCACCGGAGTCAATAGCGCTGTGGCCTGCTCCCCGGACAGTCCCAGCGATAGCAGCTCGGCCTTCGGCAATCGCCGGATACGGCTCAGGGATCCCAGTTCACCCAGGATTCTCGCCGCAACGCCGAGTCCGAAAGCGCTGTGATGCGCCAGCGTGAGGTAGTCTTTGGTCAGGGAATCATCCATGACAAATTTCCGCATGGGGCTGCTATAATTTCCGGTCCGCGCGGACAGTCAGCCGGCTGGCCCGGCGCATTACCGGAGTTGTGATGGCATTGTTACCGATTCTGGAATTTCCCGACCCGAGGCTGCGCAAGCTGGCAAGCCCGGTGACCGATTTTGACGACAGGCTCCACCGCCTCGTCGACAATATGTTCGAAACCATGTACCAGTCCGGGGGCATCGGCCTCGCCGCGACTCAGGTCAATGTCCACAAACGCCTGCTTGTGCTCGACGTTTCGGAAGAAAAGAATAGTCCCCATGTCTTCATAAATCCAGAATTCAAGGTCATTGAGGAAGAATTGCAGGATTATCAGGAAGGCTGCCTTTCGGTTCCCGGCTTTTTCGAGGAGGTGTCCCGGCCCCGGGCTATTCGCGTCAGCGCAAGAGGCCGCAAGGGAGAACGCTTCGAGCTTGAGGCCCGGGGTCTGCTTGCGGTCTGCATCCAGCACGAAATCGATCATCTGGACGGCAAGCTGTTCGTCGATTATCTCAGCCCTCTCAAGCGCCAGCGCATTCGCAGCAAGCTGCAAAAGGAACAGCGGAAGTCGGCCTGACCCTGATGCCGCCTGGTGTGCTGTCCCAACTACGGCTGTGTTTCGCGGGCACGCCGCCATTCGCCGCCGCCCATCTTGCCGCCCTGCACCGGGCAGGCCATGAAATCGCCGCAGTCTTTACCCAGCCCGACCGCCCCGCGGGGCGTGGCCGCAAACTGCTGACCAGCGCAGTCGCCGCCCGCGCCGGAGAATTGGGCCTGCCTCTGCATAAACCCGAAAGCCTGACCGGTGAGGCGCCCGCCGCATTGCTTGCCTCGTTCCGTCCCGATGTGCTGATTGTTGCCGCCTACGGCCTGATTCTGCCGGAGGCGATTCTGGGCTTGCCGCGTTTCGGCTGCATCAATGTCCACGCCTCGCTGCTGCCCCGCTGGCGCGGCGCGGCGCCCATTGAGCGCGCCTTGCTGGCGGGGGACCAACGCACCGGCATCAGCATCATGCAAATGGATGAAGGCCTCGACACCGGCCCCGTCCTGTTGCAGCGGGAGGTAGCCATTCTTGCCGGGGATGACCGCAATGCGCTGGAAGCCAAACTCACCGAGGCAGGCTGCGCAGCGCTGCTCCACAGCATCGAGCGGCTGCCGGAACTGCTTGCCGATTCCACGCCCCAGGACAATGGGCAGGCGACTTATGCCCGCAAACTGGGCAAGGACGACGCCCGGATCGACTGGAAGCGGGATGCAAGATTCATCAGCCGGCAGGTGCGCACCGGCATTGGCCGCATGCCCGCCTTCTGCTTTGCCGATGGACAGCGCATTCGCATTCTGCAAGCGGCTGCCAGGGATTTGGATCAGTCCGGGACACCGGGGAAAATCGTCGATTTCGACAGGAATGGCTTGCTGGTAGCCTGTGGCCAGGGCGCGCTCTGCGTCACATCGCTGCAATTGCCCGGCAAGAAACCTGTTGCTCCGGGAGCCTTGCTGCATTCTCCCGCGGCGCCCTTTGCCAGAGGCGTGGTCCTGCAAGATCGGGCGACGGGCTAATCCCGTGGCCGTGCGCGCCACAGCCGCCCGCATTCTGGCCCGTCTTGCCGGGCGCGGCGGCACATTGGGCGATTTGCTGGCCGGCCATCGGGAACTGCGCGAGTACGGCCTTTTACAGGAAGTCTGCTACGGCGTCTGCCGCCACCATGATTCCCTGATCTTCCTCCTCGACGAGCTGCTTGAGCGGCCCCTGCGCCAGCGCGACGCCGACCTGAAGTACCTGCTGCTCGGCGCCCTGCATGAACTGCGCGAGCTGGCCACGCCGGAGTATGCGGTAATCGACGAAAGCGTGAAAGCTGGCCATGCCCTCGGCAAGGACTGGTCGAAACCCCTGGTTAATGCCGTGTTGCGCAATTTTCAGCGGAGACGGAAGAAGCTTGAACTCGCTCTTGGACAACAAGCTGAAAACATCCGCTATAGCCACCCGCACTGGTTGGCGCAAACCATCCGCGACGACTGGCCCGGACAATGGCCCTCGATACGCGAAGCCAACAATCGCAGGCCGCCACTGTGCCTGCGGGCAAACCGGCGCCGCGGCAGCCGCATTGACGCCATGCGCCTTCTGCGGGAAGCCGGTGTGGACTGTTCATCGGGGCAGCTTGCACCATCGGCCGTGTATTTGCGGCAGGCGCGGCCGGTTGGGGAGATTCCCGGTTTCGCCGAAGGCTGGTTCAGCGTACAGGACGAAGCTTCCCAGCTTGTGCCCGGATTGCTTGCCCCGGAGCCCGGCGACCGCCTGCTCGACGCCTGCGCCGCTCCCGGTGGCAAGACCTGTCACCTGCTCGAAACCGCCCCGGAAAACCTCAGTTGCCAGGCGCTTGAGCGCGACCCGGATCGCAGCGAAATGATCCGGGAAAATCTCGACCGGCTCGATTTGGCGGCTGAAGTCTTCATTGCCGATGCCACCCATGCGGCGCAGTGGTGGGATGGAACCGCCTTCGACCGGATTCTGCTTGATGCGCCCTGCTCGGCCACGGGAGTCATCCGGCGGCATCCCGATATCAAGCTGTCGCTGCGCCCGGACGATATTGCCACCCACGGCAAGGAGCAGTTGCGGCTGCTGCGGGCGCTGTGGCCTTGCCTGAAACCCGGCGGGCGCCTGCTCTACACCACCTGCTCCCTGCTCAGGGAAGAGAACGAGCAAGTCATCTCAAGCTTTCTGGCGGGCGCCGGGGATGCTAAAACCCTGCCCATCGCTGCCGATGGGGGATTAGAATGCGCATACGGAAAGCAGTTGCTTCCCGGCGGCGCGGAAGGCCCCGACGGATTCTACTTTTGCCTGCTGGGCAGAACCTGACCGCCCGGTTGAATTTCGAGCGCTGCGGCGCAGGCTCCTAGGCGGCCTCTCGATATGAAAATCATCGTTCTCGGCGCGAATCCGGTAGGAATCAGTCTGGCGAGCACCCTGTCCACCGAGTCCAATGACGTGACTCTGGTGGACAGCGATGAAGCCCGCCTTGAAGGGCTCAAGCAGGGCATGGACATCCAGGTCGTCAGCGGCCGCGGCTCCCATCCCGATGTGCTCGAGCAGGCCGGCGTGGAAGACGCCGACCTGCTCATTGCGGTTTCCGAAAACGACGAATTGAACATGGTGGCCTGCCGGGTCGCCTATTCGCTGTACCGGACGCCGAAGAAAATCTGCCGGGTGCATTCCTCATCCTTCATTCGTTTCAGCGAAGAGCTGTTCGGCAAGCAGGGGATTGCGGTGGATACGCCCATCTGCCCGGAAATGATCGTCTCGGAAAACATCGAGCGCCTGATCGACCTGCCCGGTGCTTTGCAAGTGCTTGATTTTGCGGATGGCAGCGTACAACTCGTGGGCGTCAAGGCGGTTTATGGCGGCCCTCTGGTGGGCCAGGAAATCCGTCTGCTGCGGCAGCATATGCCCGCGGTGGACACCCGGGTGGCGGCGATATTCCGCAAGGACCGGCCCATTGTTCCCGAAGGCTCCACGGTGATCGAGGCGGAGGATGAAGTCTTTTTTGTCGCCGCCCAATGCGATATACGCGCCTGTATCGGCGAAGTGCGGCCCATGGGCCGCCCCTACCGCCGCATCTTCATCGCCGGCGGCGGCAACATCGGCCTGCGCCTCGCGCGGCAACTCGAATCGCGCTACAAGGTCAAGCTCGTGGAGCGCAGTGCGGCGCGCTGCGACTTTCTCACCGGCCAACTCGAAAGCACTCTCGTGCTGCACGGTGAAACTTCGGACCGGGAACTGCTGATCAGCGAGAATATCGAGGATGCCGATGTGTTTGTCGCCCTGACCAATGACGATGAGGCCAATATCATGTCGTGCATGATGGCCAAGCGGCTCGGGGCGAAAAAAGTCATGGCGCTGATCAATAACCCGGACTATGTGGACCTTATCCAGGGCGGCGAGATCGATATCGCCATTTCTCCCCAGCAGGCCACCATCGGCAGTGTGCTGACCAAGGTGCGGCGGGCGGATTTCGCCAATGTCCATTCGCTGCGCCGGGGCGCCGCCGAGGCGGTGGAGGCGGTGGTGCATGGCGATGTGGCTTCGTCAAAGGTCATCGGGAGGGAATTGCGCGACCTGAATCTGCCCGACGGCATTACCGTGGGCGCCATAGTGCGCGGGGAAGGTGTGCTCATCGCCCATGACGATACCCGGGTCGAGTCCGGCGACCACGTCATCCTGTTTCTTGTGGACCGCAAGCATGTGGCGCTGGTGGAGCGACTGTTCGGGGCCGGATTCGCGCACTTCTGAGGCATCATGCACCCTTTCATGATCACCAAGATTCTCGGCATCCTGTTGATGCTGTTCAGCTTGCTGGGAACCTTGCCGCCGATGCTCGTGTCCCTGCTGTACCGCGACGGCATGATCGGGGTTTTCTTCACCACTTTCCTGAGCCTGCTGCTGCTTGGCGCAGGCCTTTGGGGGCTGACCGTCCGCAATCGCAAGGAATTGACGATCCGCGACGGCTTTCTGGTGGTGACGCTGTTCTGGAGCGTGCTCGGGCTCGCGGGCTGCCTGCCTTTCGTGCTGGCGCTGGAGCTCAGCCTTGCCGACGCGGTGTTCGAATCCCTGTCGGGCCTGACGACCACCGGCGCCACGGTAATCGTCGGCCTGGACGGACTGCCCAAATCGATCCTGTTCTATCGGCAATTGCTGCAATGGATGGGCGGCATGGGAATCATCGTGCTCGCCATGGCCCTGCTGCCCATGCTCGGCATCGGCGGCATGCAGTTGTACCAGGCGGAGACGCCGGGACCACTCAAGGACAACAAGCTGGTGCCGCGGCTTGCCGAAACCGCCAAGGCGCTCTGGTATATCTACCTGACCCTGACCCTGGCCTGCGCCCTGGCCTATTGGGCCGTGGGCATGGAGGCTTTCGACGCCATCAGCCACGCCTTTACCACAGTGGCCATTGGCGGCTTTTCCACCCACGACGCCAGCATCGGCTATTTTGACAACCCGATGGTGGATCTGGTGGCGATCGTCTTCATGGTGATCGCCGGCGTCAATTTCGCCCTGCATTTCACCGCCTGGCAGCGCCGTTCCATCAAGCATTACCTCGCCGACCCGGAGTTCCGCTTTTACGCCTTCATCCTCGGCTTTCTGTCATTCGCCACCATTGGCATTCTCTATCTCACCGCCACGTACGACAGTTTCTTCGAAGCCGCCATCAAGGGATTGTTCCAGGTGGTTTCCATCGCCACCACCACGGGTTTTGTCACCGCCGACTTCAGCGCCTGGCCGCTGTTCCTGCCCTATCTGCTGCTGTATGCGGCGATTATCGGCGCCTGCGCCGGGTCCACCGGAGGCGGCATCAAGGTGATCCGCATCCTGCTGATCTTCAAGCAGGGCTTTCGCGAGGTGCAGCGGCTGATCCACCCCAAGGCCGTCATCCCCATCAAGCTCGGCAGCAAGCGGGTGCCTGACCGGGTGATCGAATCGGTGTGGGGTTTCTTTGCGGTGTATGTGATGGTGTTCATGCTGATGCTGCTCGCCCTGCTCGCCTCGGGAGTCGAGATCATTACCGCGTTCAGCGCCGTGGGCGCCTGCATCAACAATCTCGGGCCGGGACTTGCGGACGTCTCGGCAAGCTATGCCGCCCTGCCCGTCACGGCCAAGTGGATACTCTGTGTCGCCATGCTCCTCGGCAGGCTGGAAGTGTTTACGCTGCTGGTATTGTTCACGCCGATGTTCTGGCGCCGCTAGGAGCCTGCGCCGCAGGAATTCGCGAAAGCGAAAATTCGCTATCGTCGCGCCCCCGGCCGGTCGATTGAGGCGAATGTTGGTGGATATGCAACGAAATCGAGCGGCCGGGGGCGTGGACGGGAGCGGATTCGCAGCCGTGAATTCCTACGGCGCGGGCTCCCGGGTATTCTCTGAAAAATTCCCTCCCTGGAATTTTTCATTATCGCAAAACAAAAGTGTGGTTTTCTTTTGCTTACGAAACTCTGACTTAGGGCCTTTTCACACTATGTGCTGTCCCATAGAACTCCGCGCCATCGGGGCGGCGGCGGAAGCGCTTGTATTCCCACTGGTATTGTTCGGGATGCTGGCGCACCAAGTCTTCCACAGCCCGGTTCATCGCCGCCAGCGAATCGGACAATCGTTCCCGGCGCAGGTCGAGTTCGCCCATGTGGATGCGAAATCCTCCCGCCCGGGGCAAGCGCTCGGCATAGCCGCAGAACACCCGCACCCCGGGGCGCTGGGCAAGCCGGGCCGCCAGGGTCATGGTATAGGCGGGCTCGCCAAAGAATGGCGTGAATTCGCCGCTGCCGTCGGCGGGAACCTGATCGGGCAGAATGCCGATGACTTCCCCATTGCCCAAGGCTCGCCGCAGTTTCGCCACGCCGGCCTTGCCCGCCGCCGCCATGCGCAGGCCGCCCCTTTCCCGGCTTGCCCGCAGCAAGTCATCGAAGGCGGCGGACTTGGACGGGGCATACAGGAAACTCGACGGCAGCCCGTAACACATGGATATGCCGAAGATTTCCCAGTTTCCCAGGTGTGGCGCAAGCAGTATCGCCCCGGAACCCGATTGCGCGGCGCGGCGAAACTCGGCAACTTCCGCCGACTCCCGCAATAGCCTTTGCAACGCCGGCAGGGGCCAGCGCCAGGCGCGGCCCATCTCGAACAGGGCGCAGAGCGAATGTTGCAGGCTCGCCCTGGCAAGCTCGCGAACCGCAGCCTCGTCGCGTTCCGGAAAGCAGGCTCGCAGATTGCGCAAAGTGGTTTCGGCGGCGCGGCCCCGAATTCGCAGCAGCAGGCTGCCGAGGCAGCGGGCCGCGGCTTGCAGCAAGGGCAGGGAGAGACGGGCGCCAATGGCCAGAAACAGCCGGAAAAGGAGTAGTTTGATCAGTTGCCTGCCTCGGGAACACTGTGGATAACACAGGGGAATTCTAGGATAATCGCGGCCTTTCTTGTAGCTTCCCTCCAGTCCTGACGTGAGTGCCGGCGCCGATCCGAAAACCTTCCAGGGTCTTATCCTGGCGTTGCAGCAATTCTGGGCCGACAAGGGCTGTCTGGTGTTGCAGCCCCTGGATATGGAAGTCGGCGCGGGAACCTTTCATCCGGCTACCTTTCTCCGCGCCATCGGCCCGGAAAGCTGGAATTGCGCCTATGTCCAGCCAAGCCGGCGCCCGGGCGACGGCCGCTACGGCGAAAATCCCAACCGTCTGCAGCACTATTACCAGTACCAGGTCATTCTCAAGCCCTCACCCGGCGAAATCCAGCAGCAATACCTGGACTCTCTCGCCCATCTCGGTATCGACATGGCGGTTCACGATGTGCGCTTTGTGGAAGACAACTGGGAATCGCCCACTCTCGGCGCCTGGGGTCTTGGCTGGGAAGTCTGGCTCGACGGCATGGAAATCACCCAGTTCACCTATTTTCAGCAGGTGGGCGGGCTCGAATGTCATCCGGTGAGCGGGGAAATCACCTATGGCATCGAACGTATCGCCATGTACCTGCAACAGGTGGAGAGCGTCTACGACATCGTCTGGCGCGATGGCCCCGGAGGCCCGGTAAGCTACGGCGATGTGTTCCGGCAAAACGAAGTGGAAATGTCCGCCTTCAATTTTGAAATAGCCGATACCGGCAAGCTGTTCGCCTATTTTGATGATTGCGAGGCCATGTGCCAGACCCTGCTGGGCGGGAATCTCCCGTTGCCGGCCTACGAGCAGGTGCTCAAGGCCTCGCATTATTTCAATCTGCTGGACGCCCGCAAGGCGATATCGGTAACCGAACGGCAACGCTTTATCCTGCGGGTGCGCGCCATGGCCAGGGCGGTGGCCGAAGCCTATCTCGAAAGCCGGCGCAAGCTTGGCTTCCCCCTGGCTCCGGAAGAGTTGCGCCTTGACTACGCCTGATCCCCCCCAGATCCCAAGTCGGGATTTCCTGTTTGAAATCGGCGTTGAGGAGTTGCCGCCCAAGGCGCTCAAGGGCCTTTCCCGGGCGCTGGAAGACGAATTTCGCAAGGGTCTGGAAACTGCCGGCCTTGACCATGGCGCCATCCATCGCTATGCCGCGCCGCGCCGGCTCGCGATTCTGGTGGAAGCGTTGGCGGAAAAACAGCCGGACCGGCGCAGCGAGCGCTTTGGGCCTGCCATTGCCGCGGCATTCGACAGTGATGGCGCACCCACTGCGGCGGCATTGGGCTTCGCCCGCTCTTGCGGCGTTTCGGTGGACGAATTGGACCGCTCCGCGCGGCAGGGCGTGGAGAAGCTTTGTTTTCGCCGGCTTGAGTCTGGCAAAGCCGCCATGGATTTGCTGCCGGAGCTGGCCAGCGCCGCGCTGGCGGCCCTGCCGATTCCCCGGCGCATGCGCTGGGGAGCTTCCCGGACAGAATTCATCCGCCCGGTGCATTGGCTGGTGATGCTGTTTGGCGAGGAAACTGTACCCGGCAAGATTCTCGGGGAGACCGCTGGCAATGTGACCTTTGGCCATCGATTTCATCACCCCCAGCCGATCATTTTGGGAGCGCCCCGGGAGTATGCGGCATTGCTGGAAAATCCGGGCCGGGTGATCGCCGATTTCGCCCGACGCCGGAAACAGATCCGGGAACTGGTGCACGCCGAGGCCGCAAGGCTCAACGCCAGGGTGGCCATGGATGAAGAACTGCTTGATGAAACAAGCAGTCTGGTGGAGTACCCCGTGGCCCTGACCGGCGAGTTTGACCGCGAGTTTCTCGAATTGCCCGACGAAGCCCTGGCGCTCACCCTGAAGTCCCACCAGAAATGCTTCTGCCTGGAAGATCGCAATGGCCAGATTATCCCGTACTTCGTGGCTATCAGCAACCTTGCCAGCAAGGATCCCGCAAAAGTCATACAGGGAAATGAACGGGTAATCCGGCCACGGCTGGCGGACGCCAGGTTTTTCTTCGAATCTGACAAATCCCGCAGTCTTGAATCACGGCTGCCGGAACTCGACAAGATCGTTTTCCAGGACAGGTTGGGTTCGGTGGGGGCGAAATCGCGCCGGGTGTCCCGGCTGGCGGGGCTGCTCGCGGACCGGCTTGGTTTTGAGGCCGGGGACTGCCAAAGGGCGGCCCAGCTCGGCAAGTGCGATCTGCCCAGCGATATGGTGGGCGAGTTCGCTGAATTGCAGGGATTGATGGGCGCCTGTTACGCCCGCAACGACGGCGAAACCGAAGCCGTTGCGACGGCGATCTTCGAGCAGTATCTGCCGCGGCATACCAGCGACCGGCTGCCCGAAACACCCGCCGGCCAGACCCTGGCCCTGGCGGAAAAGCTGGATACCCTGGCGGGCCTGTTCGCCATCGGCCAGCCGCCGACGGGTTCGAAGGATCCCTTCGCCCTGCGGCGGGCCGCCATCGGGATATTGCGAATACTCATCGAAGGCAGGCTGGAACTCGACTTGCCGGCAGCCATCGACGCCGCCCTTGAGGGCTTCGCGGAACTCGACCCGGATGGGAACTGCGCCGCCGGGCTCCTTGATTTCATTCTGGACCGGTTGCGCGCCTGGTACGGCGACATGGGCATTGCCGCGGCAGTCTACCTCAGCGTACGGGCGGTGCAGCCGGCAAGTCCGCTGGATTTCCACCAGCGCGTGCAGGCCGTTGCCGATTTTGCCGGGCGACCGGAAGCGGCAGCCCTGGCGGCAGCCAACAAGCGGGTATCGAACCTGCTCAATAAAAGCGGCAAGGCGGCGGCGGGCGGAGAGATTGATGATTCATTGCTTGGCGAGGAGGCCGAGAAAGCGCTGCTGGAAAGGATTCGCAAGGCCCGGAAGGAAGTACAGCCCTGGTTTGCCGCGGGTGACTACCACAAAGCGCTGACCCGGCTTGCCGGCCTGCGGGACGATGTGGATTGCTTTTTCGACGAGGTCATGGTCATGGTGGACGATGCGCCGCTGCGAGCCAATCGGCTGCGTATCCTGCGGGAGTTGCGCGGACTCTTCCTGCAGGCTGCCGATATTTCCCTGCTTTGAACCGAAATCCCGCCAAAGTCGTTGTGCTCGACCGGGACGGCGTCATCAACCGGGATTCGGCTGCGTACATAAAGTCTCCCGATGAATGGCAGCCCCTGCCCGGCAGTATTTCCGCCATTGCCAGATTGAGCCGGGCCGGCCTGCGGGTAGTACTCGCAACCAATCAGTCGGGGATTGCCCGGGGGCTGTTTGATGAGGCGGCGCTGGACGCGATTCACGCCAGATTCACCGGGCTTGTGGAGCGGCATGGCGGCAGGGTGGACGGTATATTTTTCTGCCCGCACGGGCCGGATGCGGGCTGCAACTGCCGCAAGCCCGCCACGGGCCTGCTCCGACAGATCGAATCCCGCCTCCAATGCAGCTTGCGCGGCTGCTGGTTCATCGGCGACAGCCTGCGCGATTTGCAAGCGGGTCGCAGCCATGGCTGCCAGCCGGTGCTGGTACGCACCGGCAATGGCTTGCAGACAGAAAATCTGATAAAAAACAATGCCTTGGGCAAAGTACTCGTGTTCGATGACTTGGCCAGGGCAGCCACTGTCTTGCTGCGCGAGTCGGCTGATTGAAGGCCCGGGAAGAGAAAACCCGGCGAACTCTCAGATATCGATGTTCTCGGCCCGCAGGGCGTTGGTTTCGATGAATTGCCGGCGAGGATCGACCTGGTCTCCCATCAATGTATTGAAAAGCTGGTCGGCGCCAATGGCATCCTTGACGTTAACCTGCAACATGCGCCGGGTTTCCGGGTTCATGGTGGACTCCCACAACTGCTCGGGATTCATTTCGCCAAGACCCTTGTATCGCTGCAGGTAGTTGCCCCGCATGGCCTCGGCGGTGAGCCAGTGGAGCGCCTCGGCAAAACTGCTGATGTTCTGCTTGCGCTCCCCCCGCTGAATCCAGGCCCGGGGTTCGATGAGGCCATCCAGTGTCAGTCCAAGCGCCGACATCATCTTGTATTCACCGGAATGGAAGAAATCCGCGCTGAACGGGAAGGATTTGCGCAGTCCGTGGCGCTCCAGCAAGAACACCGGCAGAAATTGATGGCGCTCGGTATCCTCTTCCACGGTGTAGCTGTAATCGACCCGGTATTGGGGATTCTGCTGATACAACCGCGCCACTGCCTTGCCGGTCCAGGCCTCGACTTTTTCCCGGAAACGCAGTTCGGCCTCGGGCAGCGGCTCGGTGTACACCAGCGCTTCGAGCACTTCCCGGGGATACAGCCGGCTCAGCCGGTCGATAATGGCGTAGACCTCGCGATACTGGTTCACCAGGGATTCGAGCGCCTCGCCGCTGATTCCCGGCGCAGCGGCATTGACGTGGAGGCTGGCGCCCCGCAGGGCAATGGAAGTCTCGTAGTCTTCGAGTTCGCTGTCATCCTTGAGATATTGCTCCTGCTTGCCTTTTTTCAGCTTGTACAACGGCGGCTGGGCAATATACAGATTGCCCCGCTCGATCAGCTCCGCCATATGCCGGAAAAAGAAGGTGAGCAGCAAGGTGCGGATATGGGAGCCGTCCACATCGGCGTCGGTCATGATGATGATGCGATGATAGCGCAGTGTGTCCGGGGAGAATTCATCCTTGCCGATGCCGCAGCCAAGCGCCTTGATCAGGGTGCCAATTTCATTGGAGCTGAGCATGCGGTCGAAGCGGGCCTTCTCCACATTGAGAATCTTGCCCTTAAGCGGCAGCACCGCCTGATTGTGGCGATTTCTGGCCTGTTTGGCGGAACCGCCGGCGGAATCACCCTCCACCAGATAGATTTCCGACAGCGCCGGGTCCTTCTCTTGGCAGTCGGCAAGCTTGCCGGGCAAGCCCGCCACATCAAGGGCGCCCTTGCGCCGGGTCATCTCCCTGGCCTTGCGGGCGGCTTCCCGGGCCCTGGCGGCATCGATCATCTTGCCGGCGATCAGTTTGGCGTCCTTGGGGTTTTCCAGTAAATAATCGTTCAGATGCGAGGCCATCTGCTGTTCCACCACGCTTTTCACTTCGGAGGAGACAAGCTTGTCCTTGGTCTGGGAAGAAAACTTGGGGTCGGGTACTTTTACTGAAATCACCGCGGTCAGCCCCTCCCGGACATCATCGCCGGAAACCTGGGAGTCCTTGCCCTTGACGCCATTGAGTTCCTTGTCGATATAGGACTTGAGCACCCGGGTGAGCGCGGAGCGAAAACCGGCGAGATGGGTGCCCCCGTCCCGCTGGTGAATATTGTTGGTATAGGGAAAGATGGCTTCCTGGTAGGAATCGTTCCATTGCATGGCCACCTCGACGGAAATGCCTTCCTCCACCTCCCTGGCATTGAAATAGACCATCTTGTTGACCGTGGTCTTGTGCTTGTTGAGGTAATCGACGAAGGCCTGCAAGCCGCCTTCGTAGTAGAAGGTTTCTTCCTTGCCGGTGCGCTCGTCGTTGAGGCAGATCGATACGCCCGCATTGAGAAACGCAAGCTCGCGCAGCTTCTGGGCGAGAATGTCGTACTGGAATTCGATATTGCTGAAAGTTTCCCCGGATGGCTCGAAATGGCATTCGGTGCCGGTAACGCCGGTTTCTCCCACCACGGCGAGCGGCGCCTGGGGTACGCCATGCTGGTAATACTGCTCCCAGACCTTGCCTTCGCGACGAATCGTCAGCTTGAGTTCCCGGGAAAGCGCATTGACCACGGATACGCCCACACCGTGCAGGCCGCCGGACACCTTGTAGCTGTTGTCATCGAATTTGCCGCCGGCATGGAGCACCGTCATGATCACTTCCGCCGCCGATACGCCTTCCTTGTGCATTTCCGTGGGAATTCCCCTACCGTTGTCCGTTACGGTGACGGATTCTCCGATGTGAATCGTGACCCTGATTTCCGAGCAGTATCCGGCAAGGGCCTCATCGATGGAATTGTCCACAAGCTCGAAAACCATGTGGTGCAGACCGGTGCCGTCATCGGTGTCGCCGATATACATTCCCGGGCGTTTTCGAACCGCGTCAAGACCCTTGAGAACCTTGATGCTGTCCGAGTTGTAGTCGCTGGCAGAGCCATTCTCCATGGGTATCTCCATTGCAGAAAACGCGACCGGGCGCCCCCTGTTTCTTCCAGTAAAATCAAGCCATTATTGTACCATGTTCCACGTGGAACAGGCTTCCTGGCACCGGCTCCGAAAGATTGGAACCAAGAGCTTTCCGGTTGACGCAGGTAACAAACAACTGGGCGCCAAGTGATTGCAACAAGTCAAAAACCCCCTTGCGGTTCCCTTCGTCCAGTTCGGCGGCGAGATCGTCTACCAGATAAATCGGCCGCTGTTCCCGGGTCTCGAAGAAAAGCTCCCCCTGGGCTACTTTTAGCGCGGAAACCACCAGCTTCTGCTGCCCCCGGGAAAGCACATCCACCGCCCGGTGGTTGCCCGACTTGACCAGCAGGTCGGCCCGGTGTGGTCCGTGGCGGGTGGAACCCTGGGTCTGGTCGCTCTCCCGGTGTTCCCTCAACAAGCCGGCAAGATCGTGCTCGCGATTCCAGCCAGCGTGAAACTGCAGCGTCACCGCACCTCCCAATCCTTTGTCCAAAGTGCTCAAAGCCTGGCTGAAAGCACATAGCAAACGCTGGCAATACACCTCTCTTGAGGCGGTTACCTGCAAGGCGCCAGCAACCAGTTCTTCCTCCCAGGCGGACAGTTGGCCGGCATCGGGCTTTCCCGGCTGTTTGAGCAGGGAATTTCGATACAGGAGCGCCTTGTGCGCCCTCCGCCAGGCGGGAAGAAAAGCCTGTTCCACGTGGAACACTCCCCAATCGATGAATCTGCGGCGCAGCTTCGGGCCCTCGGTGAGCAGGGAAAAGGATGTGGTGTCGAGCAATTGCACCGGCATTTCCCTGGCGATGTCTTCCCAGCCGCGAACCGCCTTGCCGTTGAGCTTGAGTTGTTGCTCGCCCTTGCGGGACTTGCGCAAACCCGCGCTTGCGCCACTGGCAAGCTCTCCGAAAAGAATGGTTTCCGGTTTGCCTGACTGAATGAGCGGCTTGAAATTGCTGGACCGGAACGACCTGCCAAGCGCAAGGTAATGGATGGCTTCGAGCAGGCTGGTTTTTCCGGATGCATTGGCCCCGACAATCACGTTCAATTCCGGGTCCGGCGAAATCGCACAATGGCCGATGTTGCGAAACGAATGAATTTCCAGCCGGGCCAGCCCACCCATCAGCAACCGCTAACCCTACAAGCGGGAAGGGCTGACGACAAAAGACGCGCCATAGTTTTCCACCGGCTCGATGAGTACGGCGCTATTGGCATCGGACAATTCCATTTTCACCTTCCCAGAGGTGATCGCGGCAAAAACATCGACCAAATAGCCGACATTGAAGCCGATCTCGATGGGATCTCCCTGGTATTCCACAGAAACCGATTCTTCAGAAAATTCCTGCTCCGGGTTCCTCGCCACTACCTTGAACTCGCTATTGCCAAGCTGGAAACTGGCAATCTGGTACTTTTCGCTGAACAGAATGGAGGCCCGCTGGCAGGCGTGACGCAATTCGGCGCAGTTGCCCACAAAGGAATTGGCGCCATTGCGGGGTATGACCCGCTCGTAATCGGCGTAGCGGCTGTTGACCAATTGGGAAACGAGCGTGCAATCCGACATCTGGGCGCGGAAATGGTTGGCGCCGCCGGAAAGCGTTACCGGATCGTCTCCTTCCTGCAGCAGCCGCGCCAATTCGAGCGCGCTTCTTCGCGGCAGGATCATGCGCTGCTTTTCCTTGGCATTGCTTGGGACCTTGAGCGTATGCAGCGCCAGCCGGTGGCCATCGGTGGCAACGGCGCGCAGGCTTTCCCCATCCACCTCAAACAACATGCCATTGAGATAGGGTCGGAAGTCCTTGGCGGCCATGGCAAAACTCGTGCTTGCCAGCAAACCGGCAAGTTCGCCCTGATTGACGGTGAGGGCAATGGCGTCGATTTCATTGGCGAGCTTCGGGAAATCCTCGGCGGGCAGGGTAGCAAGGGTGAAACTGCTGCGGCCGGACTTTACCTGCAGCCGGGGGCCGTCCATCGCCAGCAGAATTTCCGCATCTTCGGGCAAAGCGCGACAAATATCCGATAACTTGCGGGCAGGCGCCGTGATCTTGCCGTCTGTGGCAGAGTCGGAAACCGTCACTCTGGACGACAGTTCCAACTCCTGATTGCTGCTCGTCAGCGTCAACTGGTCGCCTTTCAGCTCAAGCAGCAGATTGGACAATACTGGAAGCGTACTGCGCCGCTCGACGATTCCGCTGACGAGTTGCAGCGGCCTGAGCAGCGCATCCCGCGCGATCTGGAATTGCATGATGTGTATTCCCCGGGTTCAGTTGGTTAGCGCCCGCAACAGATTATTATAATCATCTTCCATGCTCTTTGAATTGCGCCGCAATTCCGAAACCCGCTGGCAGGCGTGCACCACGGTGGAATGATCCTTGCCGCCGAATGCCTCGCCGATTTCCGGCAGGCTGTGGCTGGTCAATTCCCGGGCCAGGGTCATGGCCACCTGGCGCGGTCGGGCAATGGAGCGATTCCGCCTTCGAGACAGCATGTCGCGCATATTGATCTTGTAGTACTGGGATACCGTGCGCTGAATGTTGTCTATACTGATGAGTTTGTCCTGCTGGGCAAACAGATCCCAAAGCGCATCCCTCACCAGGTCGGTATCCACTTCGCGTCCCTTGAATTGGGCGCAGGCATTGACTTTCTTGATGACGCCTTCGAGTTCGCGGCCGCTGCCGCAAACCTTCTGGGCGATGAAAACCGCAGCGTCCTGGGGCAGCTTGAGACCGATCTCCCCCGCCTTGCTCATGAGAATCGCGACCCGGGTTTCGAGTTCCGGCGGCTCCACCGCTACCGAAAGTCCCCAGCCAAAGCGCGATTTCAGCCGCGGCTCTATCCCTTCAATGGCCTTGTAGTAGCGGTCGCAGGTCAGCACAATTTGCTGCCCACCATCAAGCAGGGTATTGAAAGTGTGGAAGAATTCTTCCTGGGAGCGTTCCTTGCGCGCAAGAAAATGCACATCGTCGAGCAACAGCGCATCCACCGAGCGGTAGTAGCGCTTGAATTCATCCATGGCATTGAAGCGCAGCGCCTGGATCATGGTGTTCACGAAACTCTCGCAATCGACGAACTTGACCGCGGCATCGGGATTGCGGGCAAGAATGTGATTACCCACGGCATGCATCAGGTGGGTCTTGCCAAGGCCAACGCCGCCATAGATGAACAGGGGGTTGTAGGTTCGCCCCGGGTTTTCCGCCACCTGCATGGCCGCAGCCTGGGCAAACTGGTTGGACTTGCCCACCACGAAGTTGGAGAAGGTACAGTAGCTGTTGACCTCCCCCTCTAGACGCAGCTTACGCCCGGCAACGCTGTTCTCCGCCGCCGCTCTGGATGGATGTTGCCCGGATTCCTTGTGGGAATCATATGGCCGCAACCAGGAAGCCGGCGCGCCGCCATTGCCTGCATGCGGTTTCCGCCGCTGCTTCGGTTCCGCTTGCCGCAGCGACTGCCCGCCGCCATTCGGGGCATCCGCGAAGCCGGCGGTTTTTCGGGCTGGCTCGACTTCCAGCGCAACATCTTCCAGGCCGGGTTCGATTTCCAGCATGAGTTCCCGAATCCGTTTCATGAACCTTGAACTGACCCAGTCAAGTATGAACCGGTTGGGAGCCTTGACCCAGAGCAACTTGCCGTCGGGTCCAAGTTCGGCGCTAAGCGGTCGAATCCAGGTATTGAACTGTCCTTGCGAAATCTCTCCCTGTAGCGCTTGTACGCATTTTTGCCAATTTGAGCTTGTCACGGGATTGGTTCCGCAGTGTGGTGGCCGGGTAGTTTTCCGGCATGATAGCGGCAAGACTGCGGCCTTTCCAAATCGCGCAAGACTTTCTCCCCGATAGGTGGAAGAAGGCGTTTTTTCCATGGATTCAGCGTGTTAGAAAAGCAATCTGGCAAGCGGTGCAAAGAAACCGCCGTAAAAAATTTTTCCACAGCCGGGGGCCGCCGCGGAATTAGCTGTGGATAAGTTGTTACCAACCGGGAATTGCGAGACTTCGCAAGCGATGCCGCCGAAGGAGATTCTGCGACTGCGCTTCCCTCCGCGCAGAATGACGCGTGAGGTTAAAAGGTTGACAGGATATGTATAAAGGCAATAATGGAGACATCAAAAAGCCAGTTTTTTGCTGGCATAGCAACCAATATTAAGCAAGAGGCTGAAATGGTAACGAAGAAAGTGACGATGGGCCTGACCGAACGGGACATAGTGAACACGGAAGTGCTTGTGGAGCGCATGCATGCCAGGAACAAGGCGTCAGTCGTGAGCAATGCGCTGGCGCTCACGGCCTTATTGACGGAACGCACTGCGGAAGGCGATGAACTGTTGCTGCGGAAGAGAGATGGAACGATGGAGCGGATACTTATTGCCAACATGTGAGTGAGCTAACGATGAACGAGCAGGGAGTGCGCGACGGATTGAAAGAGTCAGACGAGTCGTTCCAGCAAGACGACTGGGGCGATACGCTTGGCGCCAAGGAACCGGAACACAGAAGTGCTTATCACAGCGACATCTGGTTTTGGAGAATTACCGTAGTCGCCTTGGCCGTGATTGTATTGGTCGCGCTGGGCGGGGGAATTTGGCTGGCCTCACTGGGAAAGGATATTCCCGAGGCGGTACTGGCATTGGGCGCCACGGCTGTCGGGGCGCTTGGCGGGGTGGTAGCGGGACAACGCTGAGAGCAATTCATATCCACCTCACCCTACTCTACTGGAACGCTTCAATCTGAAAATAGACGACATCGACCTGCGGGGTTTGAACGAGGCCTGCGCCGAGCAGGTCGTCTGTCGCCGTGATCATCTCGGCATTCCCAACGAGTTGCTCAACGTCAACGGCGGCGCAATTACGTCGTCTGAACCATGCGCGGCGGCGGCGGCATGGGAGTTGCTGGGCTGTTTAAGGTGTACTAGGAGCCTGCGCCGTAGGAATTCACGGCTGCAAATCCGCTCCCGTCCACGCCCCTGGCCGCTCGATTTCGTTGCATATTCACCAATATTCGCCTCAATCGATCGGCCAGGGCCACGGCGATAGCGAATTTTCGCTTTCGCGAATTCCTACGGCGCAGGCCCCTAGGGCCAGCGTGCGTTGGTGCCAGCAAACGCTAGCGCCGCGCATCAACAAAACGTGTAGTTTCGATAGTTGCAACTCAGGCCGGATCAATCAGGGAACAAGTTGCGCGGTGCCTGCCATGCTCCGAGTGTACGGGACCAGCATGTGACCCTTGCCGGTGCGAGACATGACCGAGGGTCCCCCGGTTTGACTAACGCAATAAACCATCACACTATCCGGCAAATTGAAATCTCGCTCCAAGGGTCGTCGGGATTTACGGGTCAGGCGTTGCCTGAGCGAATCGGCCCAGAATATTCTGAGAAATGAACCAGATCGGTATTACACCCTCATTCACGAAGTCTCTCGTCAAGCTCACCAATCAGGAACAGGCTCAAATCAAGCAGGTGCCGATGGATTTCTTGCTTAGCCCGACAAGCCCGGGGCACCGACTTCACAAATTGAACGCCAGGGAAAAACGGTTCTTCTCTATCTCAGTGAACATGGACTTGCGCATCATCGTGCTGCGCGACGGGAATCGACATCTCTTTTGCTACGTCGACCACCACGACGACGCGTACAAGTGGGCGGAACGGCGACGCGCCGAGGTACACCCGATAACGGGAGCCGCTCAACTCGTGGAACTCGAAGAGGTCATTCGCGAGGACATCACCCATGTATCGCGCGAGGTTGAGGCGCCCCCAGTCTTGGCAAACGAGGACAATGGGTACTTGCTTTCGCTCGGTGTGCCACAAGTCTGGCTGGAAACGGTCAAGCAAGTCGATTCTGATGGCTTGTTGGAAATCCTCGATCGCCTACCTGAAGAAGCAGCAGAGAACTTGTTCAAGCTTGCGGACGGCGAACGGCCCGCTCCGTCCTCACGCCACAAAGACGCCGATCCGTTTACCCACCCGGATGCCCAGCGCCGTTTTTGGGTCACGTCGGACGAGCGAGCGCTACAGCAAGCGCTAGACTACCCTTGGGATCAGTGGACGGTGTTCTTGCATCCGGTACAGCGCAATGTGGTCGAAAGAAATTTTGGCGGCCCGGCGCGGATTTCAGGTAGCGCAGGTACCGGCAAAACGGTTGTCGCGCTCCACCGTGCGGTTTTCCTGGCGAACAGGTTCGACGAAGCCGAAATCCTGTTGACGACATACTCACGTCCGCTGGTTGAGCGGCTGAGGGAAGGTCTCAACAGGCTGGTGGGCGCAACAGGCGATGTTCGCCGTCGTATCCGCGTCGAACATCTGCATAAATACGCACACGAAGTAGCATCGAACAGTGCTGGATTTTTGTTTACGCCAGTCCGTGCGCAGGAACTCGATACCTACTTTGAAAGGGCGATCACCGATTATCCGGATCTGTCTCTTTCCAACAATTTTCTAAGAACCGAGTTTGACGCGGTTGTGGACTATTGGGGCATCAAGGATGTTTCCAGCTATCAGAAGATAGAGCAATCAGGTCGCGGTAGCACGATCTCCCACGAACAGAGAACGACAATCTGGCCAGTTTTTGAGCATGTTCTCGAAATGATGCGTGAAGATAAACGCATGACTTGGTCTGATCTGGCCGATGCGGGTCGGTGCTTGGTGGAATCTCGCGACGTTCCACCTTTCAATCATGTAGTTGCAGATGAGGCCCAGGATTTCGGCCCAAGAGAAATTTGGTTCCTGATGTCGCTTGCGCCAAAAGGCGCCTATAGTCACTTGTTCACCGGCGATTCCAGCCAGCGGATTTACCGCTATCCGTTCGCTTGGTCACGTGTCGGCGTCGACCTTCGCGGTCGTGGCGCGACATTAGACCTGAACTATCGGATGACAGGTCAGATCAGCGCGTTTGCCCAGGCTGCCCTGCGCGACACAAAGTCGAACAGCGACGACGAATTCGCCAGCGGGGAGGCTGTCTCGCTGGTGTCCGGACCAAGCCCGGCCGTTGAGCAATGCGGAAATGCGGAGATCGAATCGAGCAAGCTTTCCGTATGGTTGCGGGGTCTGCTTGAGAAAGATTTCAAACCCGGGGAAATTGCCATCCTGGCCAGGACCAGAGCCCTGCTTGAGGAACGCGTCACCCCTGCTCTTAAAACATTGGGCGTATCGGCCAACGCGATGGGTACACCTCGCAGTCCACAAGAAAACGGGATTGCCGTCGGGACACTTCATCAGGCGAAGGGACTGGAATTTCGCGCCGTTTCGATTGTTGCCTGCGATGCCGAGTTCCTTCCACATTCATCGGCCATCGCGGCTGCGGATGATGATGAGAGCCGGGCAATCGCCGAAGCCCGAGAGCGTCAGCTATTCCATGTGGGTTGCACTCGGCCAAGGGACATCTTGCGTATATCGTTCTGCAAGCAGCCATCCAAGTTCCTTCCAAAGCCAGCATCGTGAGACACACCCCCCGAGGATCATTGTAGCAATTCTTGCTTTCACGGCGGGAAACCTTGCGATATGCTTCGCCGTGCCGTTTCGTTTGCCCGACTACCGGACATATCGACGATTCAGCCTGGAGTCAAGCGCCGTTAGAGCGTTAACGTCCGCGCATAGATGGAAAATTGGATGAAGAAATCAGGGTTCTTCTTGGTCTTACTGGTCGTTGCCGCGTCGGTGGCGGTGTTCTACTTTCGGGACCCGTTGGTGGTCGATCTCATGCAGGGCCTGGCGGACTGGCTTTTCCAACTGTTTGAAGACGACGCATTTCCACTGTTCCTGGCAGCGGTAATTCTGGTCGTAGCACTCGCAATGGGGTTGGGATACCCGCTCTTCATCATTTTCCGAAAACATCATCCCTGCGCAGACTTAGAAAAGCCGTCCTCGAATATCCCGATGAGAAAGCGTTTACCGGAGATATCAACAATATCTCCCAGCATCTTTCGGATAGCAGTCTGATAGGGCACGCATGGAGAGAATTTCGAGAAACACTTGTTGAACCAAAGGACGAGACTGGAGTCGTGCAGAACACTACACGACCACACTTTTTCATAAACTTCAGCTGCGCCCAGGAGAAAAGCCTCGCTTTGCGCATGATGCCCCACATCCCAAACTACTTTGTAGGGATCGGGCTGCTGCTCACATTTGTTGGCCTGGTTGCCGCCCTCGCCTTCGCCAACAATTCAATGGGCGGCAACGCCAGCGAGGCGGTTGAAGGGCTACGAGATCTTTTGGCTGCCGCAACTTTCAAGTTCTGGACATCTATTGCCGGCCTTCTTTCCTCAATCATTCTCTCCTTCTTTTTCAGACTGTATGCGCTTTGGCTCGAAGATCAGTTCGGCAAATTATGTACTGCTCTGGAACGGCGAATGGAATTCGCGACGCCCCAGCGAATCTTTGTGGATGTACGCGATACGATCAAAGAACAGCTTGTGGAAACGAAAAAGATCAACACCGAGATCGCCATGTCGATTGCGGATGGCGTCAGCGAAGTGTTTCGAAAGCAAGTGCCCGGGATGCTATCCGATGCAATGAAGCCTCTTGTCGACGCTGTTCAGGAGTCATCTGACAAGGTGCGTGAAGGGGCGACAGGTGGCCTGGAGAACCTCGTCGATCAGTTCGCGCAAACCATGGAAGGCTCCGCGAGCCAGCACCTCACCAATATGTCGGAAACCCTCAGTGGGCTGACCCGGTCGCTAGAGAAGATGCAGGGATCAATGGACTCGAGTGGCGCAGAATTCGCCCGCCGCATGGCGGAAGGTTCGGAAAACCTCGATGCGACCATGCGCGAGCTTGCGACGCCGATACGTTCGCTCGTAGAAAGTCTGAGGGCTCAGGTAAGCGAGGTCAGCCAGGCGTTTGGCTCAAGTCTGCAAGAAAGCCTTGACCGTCTGTCCCGCCAAAGCGAGGAAATGGCCAGTCGCCTGACAATGCAGAGCCGCAATGCATCCAGCGCGTTTTCGGAGGAGATTTCAAAAGCCGCCCAATCTCTCTCCGCGGCGGCGAATGAAAACGCGGAAAGCAGTACCGAGTTGGCCAGACAACTTCGGGAAAGTCTTGGTAGCAGCGTCGAAGGTGTCCAGGGTGCGCTTGATCGCGTGGTTGAATCCCTGTCCTCGCTGCAAAGTGGGCTGGCGCGGCAAGGGCGGGAAATGTCCGTTGTGGCCGAGCAAAGCCAGACAGTCGCCCGTTCGATGGAGAACGCATCGAGCGCGATCAACGAGGGGTTCGAGCCGTTCCAGCGCATTGGACAAAGTCTCAACGAATCGTCAAATCGACTCGAGCGGTCGGTCCTATCTATGGCGGAAAAGATCGACGGCGCCGTGGCGACGATAGGGACGGTCTCGACAGGTTTGTCCAGAGTATCAGAAACGCTCGCCTCGGCTTGGGAAAGCTATCGCAGTCGTTTTGAGCGCGTCGATGAGGATCTTGAGTCAGTGTTCACGAAATTGCAGGGAGCGGTCGAGAACCAACAACGCAACGTGCAGACGTTTGTGAAAGAGCTTGACGGTTCGTTTGAAAAGGCGTTGAGCGGTCTGTCAGGTGGCATAGACGGGATCAACACAACGATCGAGGACTTGCTCGAAGTATTGGAGAAGACAGATGATTCACGACGACCCGAACAGGTAAATTGATCAGATGGCATCGACGAATATCGACGAATGGGGCCTGGTACGCTCAGATCAGGAGGAGACGGAAGAAAGCTATTTCGTATCCATGACCGACATCATGGTCGGACTCCTGTTCATATTCATTATCATGCTCATGGTTTTCGGCCTGATGCTCAAGATCGAGACGGAGAGCACTCGAAACACGCAGGCAAACCTGAGGCAGGTCGTCACGGAAACCAAGATCGAGGTCGAAGACATTCAGGATGTGGACAGTCTTCGAACCCAAATGCTTCGCGATATCGAGGGTCGCCTCAACGATGTCGGTGTTCGAGTGATCGTCAGGGAAGAAAATGGCGTACTCCAATTGCCGGATGAAATCCTGTTCGCGTCAGAAGAGTACATGTTGTCAACCGAGGGTAGATTGGCGATCGGCCATCTGGCCCGCGCGCTCGATGCGATACTTCCATGTTATGCAAACTCCGCGTCATCGCCCACAGCATCGGGCTGTCTGTCGGCGGTCCCGGAAACCGCTCAGCTCGAAGCGGTATTCGTCGAGGGGCACACTGACAAGGATGGAACACAACAGTACAACTGGAGCCTCTCTGCACGTCGCGCCATCAACACGTTCATCGAACTCGACGGCCAATCGCGTATTGCGACCAAGTTGCTGAACGAGAATGGCCAGTTCCTTTTCAGCATATCCGGCTATGGCGAAAATCGTCCCGTAAGACTCGGCGATACGGACGAAGACAAGGACCAAAACCGCCGTATCGACCTGCGGTTCGTGATGAGCGTTTCACACGAGGAGGCGCTGGAACGGGTGCAGAGCCGCCTGGAAGCAGCGATAGCGGACGATGACTCTCCGTGACGCAGTAAGCGCCATGGTAGCGCAGCCGCGTCCGATTATCGTTCCGGCTGCGCTCCCGGAAACATCAATGACGGCTTCATGCGAAGCCGAAATCACGAAGACATTCGGTCTTGGTGGCGCGCTTCGCGAGCCGCCGGACCTGGACGAAATCCAGAACAGGCTGATCGAATGCCTTAAGCATGGTCGTGGGAGTGAAATCTCGCGTCGAGACTTACGCTATGCTCCACAATGCATCTGGTACGAAAACAATCCGATTGCGGACCGCGACGGGCATCTTCAGCAGTTGTTGCGCATTTTCGAGGTTTGTGGCCGCCGCTCGCTCACGCGCACACTTGCCGCAGTCTACTTCCGGTACTTCAGTCGGTCCAAGCCTGGCATCGAATCCGTCGGCCGGGCGCTTTCCCGCATGGTCAACGAAAACCTGCGCGAACTTTATCGACTGAACGAAGATTTCCATGTGTTTGATCCGGCCAAGGGTCCCGTCGGTGTCGCCCATGATTGCCTGCGCCGGGATACAACATCCCACAACTTTCTTCAAGGCCACGGCATAAACGGGGGAGCGCTGACTTCCGGCTTCGGCGTCTGCGTCTTTCAGGAAGGAATGGCGGAGATAGCCAAACGGCTGGAACAAGACGTGAGTTTGCAGCTGATCGAGCGCGCAGTCAGATGGACGGACGCGCCGAAGCCGACGCAATATCATCGCGGCATGGCAACTTTGGCGAACACGCTGCTTTTGCCCTTCAGGGCAAGCAAAAACGAACCGGTACCGGAGATTCGAGACAGGATTCTCGATATCGTCCTAGAGCGCATCGGCGACCCGCGAACCCGTGCGGACCGTTGGCTGCATATGGAAGAAGCAGCCGAGACCGCGTGCCGATGGTTGACGCGCGTCGCCCTCGTGCAATTTCTTGAAATTGTCGACCAAGTAGCTTATCCGATGCATTGGAACTATCGGCGAGCGTTCTGGACAGCGCTTCACGACAAGGGGGCGATCTCGGAGGCGTGGGTCGCGTTCGGGCCGGAGGGAAGCCAACGGGCGAAGCGCGATTATGGGAAGAACGCAAGATTTGGGCGACTGGTCTCCGGTTGGAAGCCGGTTGAGAGCGGGCACGCCGTACTCGTCATGCGGATCGGCGATTACATCGCAATCGACTGGAGCCACAACGGGCGCTGCATTTTCTGGCCTGCCAATGATCCCCAAGCGCCGAAACTTTATGAACCCGAGTATCTGTCCGGTGACATCGCTCCCAGGGTGGCGCCAGAGGGAGGCATCGAGAAATCACACAGCGGATCGGTCTCGTATTCCTGGCAACGCGAGATCGCTGATTTCATCAGGCGGCGTACGGGTTTCAAACTGCGTGACCGTGATTATCACGTGATCTGACCATGAAATCATCGTGGAAGATCGAACCGGACGCGAAGGGAGTTCGCATAAGCTGCGTCCGCGTTGGACTCTTGGGATCAAGGAAGATCGTTCCATTTTCCGACTGGAGTTCGATTGCCGAAGCGCGTCCCGGCGTGGGTCTTCTGCAATTTCTCGTCAAGGCGGGAGACGTTTCTGTGTGTGGCGATGGCGTTCTCGCGCCGCACCTTATTGTGGCGAATCTCGAGGAAAGTCAGGCTATATCGGTCGGCTTGCCGCCAGCGATCCCTTATGCGCTTCAACTTGGCGGCAATGGAACGATCGATGAGCCTGGGTTCTCTCTTTCAGTACGATGGCTCAAATTCGCAAACACCCCTGTCAGCCTGTCGATCAAGGGCGCGATCGCGTCCGAAGGCCAATTGCGATACAGAATCCCTGGCGGCCTGTTTCGTTTGATCCAGGCAATCGAAGAGTACGAGCTTGCGGACACGGGCGCCCGTGAGGCGCGAGTCAAACACTGGCAGCCGATCCAGGAATCCCTGTCGCGATTGACCGGTGAGACCGCTCGGCCGGACGGCTATCTGCGGGATCTGCGCATCTTTCACGCAGCATCCCTTTCATTGAAGACCGAACTCAGCAAGGACGAGGGCGTTACGTTTGATCCGGTATTGTTCTGCCGCACCGTACTGCAAAAACATCGGCGAGACCTGTTTGGTTCCGACCCGCTCGCGGACCCCGTATTCGATGATGACGATGCCGATTTGGACGACAGCGTGTCGGTCGATGGCGTGGATACGCTCGTCGACGAGGCCGACTCCCTGCTGCCGGAAGACCTGCAACAAATATTCCTGAAGCGGCGGCAGTCTGACCGGGCCGATAAATGCCGCGAAGCCTACCCGCTCAAGCGCAACACCTTTGTTTACCTGGATGAACCGCTCCGCAATGCGCTTGACGTAGTCAAGACAATGCAGAGTGGGAGCGCCGCCAAACGGCGAAAATTCATCAAGAATCCCCGTCAAGCATTCGCTGGCGCTATGGAAACGGAAGCGGATTCCAACCTGATTCATGGGCTTTTTATCGAGACACGGCAATACGCCGAGTGGGTTAACGGAGTCGGGCTCTGGGAGCCCAAGGTGTTGCCTTGGTTGCCGAAGTCATCAACCAGCTGGTTGCCGGAGAAAATCGGCTTCACTATCGATGGCAACAACATCGAGATTCAGCCTGAAAGATTGAGTGAACTACGCGCTGCCTGCGAGGCCGCGATCATCGGGAAGAAAGACTCTTTCGACTTCGATTCAATGAGGGGTTTACCAGCCCGCCCTGAAACGCTGGCGGCAATCGATACCCTTGAGGACATGGCTGCGCGAATGACCGCAACACACGAAAAGGAAGCCGAGAATAATGAGTCCGATAACGGTGAATCAGACCTCAAAAAAACCACGTATGCCGTCGAGGTCGACGACAATCTCGAGGAACTGAGACGGGAACTCAACTTGACTCCCCGTGAAGCCGAAATCCCCAAGCAATACCCTCCCGGCGAACTGATTGATCCCAGGAAACTGAAACTTTTCCCTCATCAACGAGAGGGTTTTGATTGGCTGGTGAAAACCTGGCTGATGGGTCGGCCTGGCGTCTTGCTTGCGGATGACATGGGACTGGGAAAGACGATCCAGACCCTCGCCTTCGCGGCCTGGCTTCATGCCAATGACATGAAACAGACTGGCGGCAAACGCGGCCCGATTCTCATCGTGGCGCCCACTACCCTTCTCAAGAACTGGCAGGAGGAACACGACAGGCATCTCTCGGACAGTGGGATCGGGCCTGTAATCGAACTTTACGGTGGCGGCATTCGCGCTTACAAACAAGAGCCTGCGGCCGCGAGGGACACTATCGAGGGCCATGGCGTGCTGGACCGTGAAAAGCTGAGGGAAGCCTCATGCATTCTGACCACCTATGAGACCCTCGCGAACTACCACATCAGTCTTGCCGGAATTCACTATCCGCTTGTGGTCTTTGATGAGATGCAGAAGCTGAAGACCCCGACCACGATCAACACCCATGCAGCCAAGACGCTGAACATCGATTTCACTATCGGCCTGACCGGCACACCGGTGGAGAACAAACTCTCGGAGCTCTGGTCCATCATGGACCGCTTGCATCCGGGCTTGATGAAGGATCTGCACACCTTTACTCAGACTTATCGGGACGACGACTCGGGCTCGTTGCAGCTTCTCCGTGATGAATTGAGAAACGGCGAAGTGGCTGGCGCCGCAGTCATGCTGCGCCGCATGAAGGACAAGACGGACATCGGGAAGGCTTTGCCGGAACGCAGGTTCTTCAAACTGATTCGCGACATGCCAGAGAATCAGGCAAGAGCCTACCAGGAAGTGGTGTCAACCGCCCGGATCGAGCAGACTACCAACCCGACACCGGCGACGATGCTGAAGGCTCTTCAGCGTATGCGCGGAATCTCCCTCCACCCCGAACATCCTTCAATCTATCTGGGGCGCACGGAAGCGTACAACACATGCATCGCGCAATCGGCCCGGCTGAATGCCGCCATCGAGACTCTCGATGAGATCCGGGAACGCGGCGACAAAGCGCTCGTGTTCATCGAGTATCGGGAAATGCAACGTCTCTTTGCCGATATCCTTCGCCATCGCTACCACCTCCCGAACCTGCCCTCGATCATCAACGGACAGGTGCCATCTGTGCGGCGGCAGGACCTAGTTTCGCAATTCCAGACAGGCCCGGCTGGTGAGTTTGATGTCATGATTCTTGCGCCGCGGGCCGCGGGCGTGGGCTTGAACATCACTGCCGCGAGCCAGGTAATCCACCTCAGCCGCTGGTGGAATCCAGCCGTCGAGGACCAATGCAACGACCGCGCCTACCGCATCGGACAAGACAAACCCGTCAGTGTCTATCTGCCGATCGCGCGACATCCCGTGCTTGGCGACGGATCGTTTGACATGAAACTTGAGGAATTACTGAGCCGGAAAAGACAACTCTCGCGAGACCTGCTCGTGCCAATGGAGTCGGACTCGGACTACCGGGAAATGTTTCGCAATACTGTATTTTCATAATCGGCAAGACCTTGTTCTTCCGGGCCCCGACCGGATATCGACTCGCTTCGGGCGGGGCGATGAAACCATGTCGCGTTTCTTTTCGACTACATTGAGTTCAAACCTGTGGGGCCAGCTTGGTGAAGCGTATGTTACCGTCTAAAATTGCAAGCTGGCGGCAAAAGCTCTAGAATCCCTGCCCCGGCGTCCGGCGCACCGGAGCCTGCCGCAGCAAATCGGACCGTGTCATGAAGAGAACATTTCAGCCCAGCAGGATCAAGCGCGCCAGAAGTCACGGCTTCCGGGCCCGGATGGCTACCCGCGGCGGGCGCCAGGTGCTTGCCCGGCGGCGCGCCAAGGGCCGGCGGCGCCTGTCGGCCTGACCCCGGGACGCCGGCCTCCAGGGGCGCAGCGAAATCAATCCAGCTGCCGTGAATTTCCGCGGCACAGGCTCCCGGGTTTCGGCCATGAGCGCATCCGGTTTTCCCCGTTCCGCTCGGTTGCTCCAGGCCGGTGAATTCCGGGCGGTCTTTTCCAGCGCCTGTTTCAAGGTATCCTGCCGGAACTTCCTCGTGCTGGCCTTGCCGGTGGACAGGGGCGGGGCGAGACTCGGACTGGTGATATCGAAGAAAAATGTGCCCGCGGCGGTGCAGCGCAATCGCGTGAAGCGGCTGGTCCGGGAACATTTTCGCCAGAAGCGGAAGCAGCTTTTCGCGGTTGATCTGGTGGTGCTGGCGCGAAAGGACGTTCACAAACTCGGCAACGCGGCGATTCGGCAAAGGCTGGAATCGTTGTGGCAGGATCTGATCGCGAAAATGCGCCGCGCCGCCGGCAAAAAGGAACCGCAAAAATCATGATCGGGAGCATGCTCATCAAACTGATCGACATCTATCAGTTCCTGTTCAGCCGACTGCTTTTCACCCAATGCCGCTTTTACCCAAGCTGCTCGCAATACACGAAGGAAGCCATTGCGCGTCATGGCCCCTTCCTGGGAGTCTGGCTTGGGCTGAAACGCATCTCCCGCTGCCACCCCTGGCATGAAGGCGGCTGCGATCCGGTACCCGGCGCCGAGCCCTGCGGACACCGGGTGGACTGAAATGAAATACACCCGTTTTTTTCTGTACACCTCGCTAGCCGTCATAACTTACCTGATGCTGCTGGCCTGGCAGGAGGATTATCCGCCGGAAGTAAACGATGGGGCCGGGCTCGCGCCGGCAACCGCTCCGGCGCTGGACACCGCCCTGCCCGACGGCGGAATTGCCGGCGATGCGCCGGACCTGCCCGCCGAGCCGCCGGGCCAGACAGGCGCCGCAATCCCGCTGCAAGCCACGACGCCCCCTGCCGGCTCAGGCGGGACCGGGCTGATACAGGTCGCCACCGATACCCTGGATCTTCAGATCGATCCGCTCGGGGGCGATATTGTCTATCTGGCGCTGCCCCGGTTCCTGCGCGATATCGACATTCCGGACGATCCTTTCGTCCTGCTGGAATCACGCCCAGGCCGCGAATTCATCGCCACCAGCGGCCTGGTGGGTAATGATGGTATCGACAGCGGAAGCCGCGCCGCCTACCGCGCCGACGCCACCTCCTATGCGCTCGCGGAAGGCGAGGACAACCTGACCATCGATCTGCGGCTGCGCACCGAAACCGGCGTCAGCGTCATCAAGCGCTTTTCCTTCACCCGGGGCAGTTATCTGATCGACATCTCATTTCTGGTGGAAAACGCCTCTGACCGGAACTGGCGCGCCATCCCCTTCGGCCAACTGCGGCGGCATGATTTTCCCGATCCGAGCGCAGGCAGCCGCTTTACCCGCAGCTATCTCGGCTATGTGATTACCAGCGCCGAAGACCCCTACCAGGAATACGATTTCGACGATATCGCCGAGTCCAGCCTGGTGCTTGAGCAGGATGGCGGCTGGGTGGGCCTGAGCCAGCATTACTTCCTTTCCGCCTGGATACTCAATGATGCCGCGGCCAACCGCTATACCCTGCGCCGCAGCGCCACCGGACAGTTCATCGGCGAATTCACCAGCGCCCCGCTGGAACTTGCTCCGGGCGCTACAGGATCCACCAACATGCAACTCTACGCCGGGCCCAAGGATCAGTACACACTGGCGGAAATCTCTCCCAATCTCGATCTCACCGTGGATTACAGCTTCCTCTGGTTTCTCGCGGCGCCGATCTACTGGCTGCTCACCAGAATCGATTCCCTTGCGGGCAATTACGGCGTTTCCATTATCCTGCTCACCCTGGTGGTCAAGCTGATCTTCTACAAGCTCTCGGAAACCCAGTACCGCTCCATGGCGGGCATGCGGCGGCTGATGCCCAAGATGCAGCAATTGCGGGAGCGCCACGGCGATGACCGCATGAAGCTGCAGCAGGCCACCATGGATTTGTACAAGAAGGAAAAAATCAATCCCTTCGGCGGCTGCCTTCCGCTGCTGGTGCAGATGCCGGTTTTCATCGCCCTGTACTGGGTGTTGATGCAAAGCGTCGAGTTGCGCCACGCGCCCTTCATGCTCTGGCTCAACGATCTTTCGGTGCGCGACCCGTATTTTGTGCTGCCCCTGCTGATGGGGGCCACCATGTATCTGCAAACCCGCATGAGCCCCGCGCCGGCAGACCCCATGCAGGCCCAGATCATGCGCCTGATGCCGATCATGATGACCGTGCTGTTCCTCTGGTTTCCCTCCGGGCTCGTGCTGTACTGGCTGACCAATGGCCTGCTGAGCATCCTGCAGCAGTGGTACATCACCCGCAAGATCGATGCCGAATACGCGGCCTCAACCTCCCGCTGAATGAACGGGCGGAACATCTGCGCCATAGCCACCGCCCCGGGCCGCGGCAGCATCGGAATTCTGCGCATCTCGGGCCAGTCCCTGGCCGACCTGGCCCACAGCCTGATTGGCTTTGCGCCCGAACCCCGGAAAGCCCATTTCTGTGCGTTTCTCGGGGAAGGCGGCACGGTGCTCGACCAGGGTATCGCGCTGTATTTCCCGGCGCCGGATTCCTTTACCGGCGAAGACGTGCTTGAGCTACAGGGCCATGGCGGTCGCATCGTGCTCGAGTCCCTGCGCGAACGGGCGCTTGCCCTCGGCGCCCGGCAGGCGCGGCCCGGGGAGTTTTCCGAACGCGCCTTTCTCAATGGCAAGCTCGATCTGGTCCAGGCCGAAGCCATCGCCGACCTGATCGACGCCGACAGCCGCCAGGCGGCGCGCTCGGCGGTGCGAACCCTGACCGGGGAATTCTCCCGCCATATCCACAGCCTGGTGGCAACGCTCACCGGCGCCCGGGTCATGCTGGAAAGCGCAATCGATTTCTCCGACAGCGATATCGAGGTGCTTGATCCCACCGAAGTGCGTCAGGCGCTTGAGGGCATCCTGCCAAGCCTGGAGCAGCTCCGCGACCGGAGCCGTCAGGGCGCATTGCTCAATGAAGGCGTTACCGTGGTGCTTGGGGGTTTGCCCAATGTCGGCAAGTCCAGCCTGATGAATGCGCTATCCGGCGAACAGACCGCCATCGTGACGCCGATTCCCGGCACCACCCGCGACCTGCTGTCCCGGCGTATCGCGCTCAACGGCCTGCCATTGCAGCTCATCGACACCGCCGGGTTGCGGGAAAGCGGCGACCCCATCGAGCAGGAGGGCGTGAAACGCGCCCGGTCCGCCATGGCCAGCGCAGACCTGATCCTGCTGTTGCTTGACGCATCGCAATTTCCGGATTGCCCGGGTGAATTGACCCGGGAGGAAATCCGGATAGCCCTCGGCCCGCTTGCGGAATACCTCGCCGATGAGGACGAAAGGGCTGATTGGCTGGGACGCCTGTGCATTGTTCGCAACAAGATCGATCTGCTGGACCTGCCGCCGGCCCTGAAGCAAAGCCGGATCGAGGGCCTTGCGCTGCCACTCGTCCAACTCAGCGCCAAAACCGGAGCCGGCCTGGACCTGCTCGGCAAACATCTGCAGGACTTTGTGGCCTATGCCGGCGGGGAAGACGCCTTTGTCGCCCGGGCGCGGCACCTCGAAGCGCTCGATGAAGCCCGCAGCCAGTGCGAGGCGGCGCTTGCCAATCTGGCCCGGCGGGCGCCACTGGAATTGATCGCCGAAGACCTGCGCCTCGCCCAGGCGGCGCTCGACCGGATTACCGGCGAGGTCACCACGGACGACCTGCTTGGCGAGATATTCAGCCGCTTCTGCATTGGAAAGTAGATTTTCCCGATCGCCAAAACCTGTCCGCTACCTGTGGGTAAGGCAGCGATGGCAAGGGAACAAGCGCGGGATGAACCGGGGACAAGATTGCCGGCTCGACCCTGTCCCCGGAATACCCCAGGCCCGCACCGGGAAAACCCCGTATCGCAAACGGGTTTTCCGTGCCGGCAAACCCTTGGGGAAGCTGGCAAAAGCGCGGTTTTCAACAGCTCCCGACGGGCCCTGCTAATACTGCTACTTCACTTATGTTTCCCTGATACATATATACTTTGCATGCAAGACGTTATACTTCGCCGCTTCCTGAAATTCGTATCCCGACATGCACTACAGCAGCTGCTTTGACGTGATTGTGGTGGGCGGTGGCCACGCCGGGACCGAGGCCGCGCTGGCGTCGGCCCGCCAGGGTGCCAGCACCCTGCTGGTCACCCACAATATTGAAACCATCGGCCAGATGTCCTGCAACCCCGCGGTGGGCGGCATTGGCAAGAGTCATCTCGTGCGGGAAATCGACGCTCTCGGCGGCGCCATGGCCAGGGCGGTGGACCGGGCCGGCATCCAGTTTCGTGTGTTGAACGCCAGCAAGGGGCCGGCGGTGCGGTCCACCCGGGCCCAGGCCGACCGCGCCATGTATCGGGCGGCGATCCGGCAAATCGTCGAAAATCAGCCCCGGCTCTCCCTGCTGCAGCAATCCGTTGACGATCTGCTGATGGAGGGCGGGCGGGCAGTCGGTGTGGCAACCGGCCTCGGCATCGAAATCCGCGCCGGCGCCGTGGTGCTTACCACCGGCACCTTTCTCGGTGGCAACATGCATGTGGGTCTCGCCAATGCTTCCGGCGGGCGCGCCGGGGATCCGCCAGCCGCAGCCCTGGCGCAACGCCTGCGGGAGTTGCCATTTCGCGTTGACCGTCTGAAAACCGGCACGCCGCCCCGGCTGGACGCGAAAAGCCTGGATTTTTCCGTGATGCAGGAACAGCGGGGCGATGATCCCGCGCCGGTCATGTCATTCCTCGGTCGGCCCGATGAACACCCGCGGCAAGCAAGTTGCCATATCACCGCCACCAATGCGGCCTGCCACGAGATTATCCGCAGCGCTCTGGATCGCTCCCCCATGTACAGCGGGGCAATCGAAGGCGTCGGGCCGCGCTATTGCCCTTCCATTGAAGACAAGGTCACGCGCTTCGCCGACAAGGCATCGCACCAGATCTTTGTCGAGCCGGAAGGGCTGGATGTGGCCGAAATCTACCCCAACGGAATTTCCACCAGCCTTCCCTTTGATGCCCAGCTTGCCATGGTGCGCTGTATCCGGGGTTTTGAGAACGCCCATATCACTCGGCCTGGCTACGCCATCGAATATGATTTTTTCGACCCCAGGGATCTGCGCTATTCGCTGGAAAGCAAATTCGTTCCCGGTCTCTACCTCGCCGGCCAGATCAATGGCACCACGGGTTATGAAGAGGCCGCCGCCCAGGGCCTGCTGGCGGGGATCAATGCCGCCCGGGCCGTTGCCGGCCTCGACTACTGGTGCCCCCGGCGCGACCAGGCCTACATCGGCGTGCTGGTGGATGATCTGATCCGCCTTGGCGCCAGCGAGCCCTACCGGATGTTCACCAGCCGGGCCGAGTATCGCCTCAGCCTGCGGGAAGACAATGCCGACCAGCGCCTGACCCCCATCGGTCGGGAAATGAATCTGGTGGGCGATGAACGTTGGCGCGTTTTCAACGAAAAACAGGGAATGGTGGAAGCGGAATTGCAAAGGCTGCGGAGTTTCCGGGTGCATCCCTCAAGCGAATCCGCGGCAAGGCTGAATCCCGCGCTGGAGCGGCCCCTCTCCCGTGAGCAGACTCTGGCGGAACTGCTCGCCCGGCCTGAACTGAGCCACGAGAAGCTGATGCAACTGAGCCAGCCGAAATGGTCGTCGCCGGATTCGCCGGTTGCCCGGCAGGCCGCCGAGCAGGTGGAAATCCAGCTCAAGTACCAAGGCTATATCGAACGACAGCGGGGCGAAATCGAGCAACTGCGGCGGCAGGAGGGCACCATTCTGCCGCCGGAACTGGACTATGCCGCCATGCCCGGGTTGTCCAATGAATTGCGGCAGAAACTCATCGCGGCGAAACCGGAAAATCTCGGCCGGGCCGCACGCATCCCCGGAATGACGCCGGCGGCGCTGTCGCTCATTCTGGTGTATCTGAAAAAACATCAGCCCCCGCGGCGCAAAGCCAGTTGAACCAGGGAGAGTACGCCCGGGGCCCGCGGGCCAGGCTGGTTGCCGGCGCCGCCGCGCTGGGGGCCAATCTCACCACGGCGGGTGCCCGCCTGTTGCTGGATTACCTGCGCCTGCTCGACAAATGGAACACCCGCTTCAATCTGACAGGGGATTCCGTTCCTGGCAAGATGCTCGACCGGCATGTGCTTGACAGTCTTTCCATCGCAGCCTGGACAGCCGGCGAAACCGTGGTGGACGCCGGCAGCGGCGCCGGCCTGCCCGGCATCCCCCTGGCGGTGCTCTTTCCACAAAAGCGCTTTGTGCTCATCGACAGCAATGGCAAAAAGACCCGCTTCCTGTTCCAGGCGAAACTCGATCTCGGACTTGCCAATATCGATATCGTCCATGGCCGAATCGAGCAGTTTCCGGGCCCGGCGGATACCGTGGTGTGCCGGGCGCTGGCGGGGCTCGGCAAAAGCGTGGAGAAAACACAGCATTTGCTGGCGGGCGGAGCTATGCTTGTGGCAATGCAAGGGCGCCACCCGGGCAAGGAGCTTGCGAACCTGCCGGGAAACTGCCGGGTGGCCTTTGTGGAGCGGCTTCAGGTGTCTGGCGCCGACAGCCGCCATGTTGTGGGAATCCGCCAAGGCGGCGATTGATTGAACATCCGGGAACAGCCAGCAATGGGCTCCACACTCGCTATCAGCAATCAGAAAGGCGGAGTGGGAAAGACCACCACCGCGGTCAATCTTGCCGCGGCCCTGCACGCCACCCGCAATTCGGTGCTGCTGGTGGATATGGACCCCCAGGGCAACGCCACCATGGGCTGCGGCGTGGTGAAGACAGGACTGGAAAACTCGGTCTGCGAATGGCTCATGGGCGATGCCGGCATTGACCAGGTGCTGTGCAAGTCCGTGGACGCCGGATTCGACCTGCTCCCCGCCAACAGCGATCTGGTGGCGGCGGAAGTCTGGCTGATGGAGAATCGGCATGAGGACGGCAGGTTGCGGGAGTTGCTGGCGCCGTTTGCGCGGAACTACGACTTTGTTCTCATCGATTGCCCGCCGGCGCTGAACATTCTCACCATCAACGCGCTGACCGCGGCCAACGGTCTGGTGATACCCGTACAGTGCGAGTACTATGCCCTGGAAGGTCTGTCGGCGCTGCTGGAAACCGTGGAGGCGATCCGGGCGCGGTCGAATCCGGCGCTGAAGATCGAAGGCATCGTGCGCACCATGTACGACCGCCGCAATCGATTGACCATGGAGGTCAATTCACAGTTGCACAAATTTTTCGGCAATGCGGTATACCAGACCGTGGTGCCGCGCAATATCCGGCTGGCGGAGGCGCCGGGATTCGGCAAGTCGGTGCTCGGCTATGATCGCCGCTCCCGGGGCGCCATGGCCTATCTGGCGCTGGCGGGAGAATTGCAGCGCCGCCGGGATGCGCAGGCGGCGCCGCAATCAGGCGGGCTCGGGGAAAGCGGGATTACAGGGCAGGAAAACCAATGACTACAAGAAAACTGGGGCGGGGCCTCGATGCCCTGCTCGGCAATCGAGACCCCGAATCGGTCTCTGCGCTGATGACGCGGCAACTCCCATCCCGGGCCCCGGACGGCAGCCTGCGAGATATCCCCGTGGACCTGATCCAGCCCGGAGAATTCCAGCCCCGGCGGGACATGAAAGCCCAGTCGCTGGAAGAACTCGCCCAGTCCATTGCCGAGCAGGGCGTCATGCAGCCCGTGGTGGTGCGCGAGCTTGGCAATGGCCGTTTTGAACTGATCGCGGGCGAGCGCCGCTGGCGCGCCTGCCAGCTCAGCAAACGTCATTCAATACCCGCCATCGTCAAGAAGGTGGCGGACCGCGACGCCATCAGCATGGCTCTGATCGAGAATATCCAGCGGGAAGACCTGAGCCCCATGGAACAGGCCAGCGCTCTGCGGCGGCTGCAACAGGAATTCGACATGACCCAGCAGCAGGTGGCCGAAGCCGTGGGCAAATCAAGAGAATCGGTAGCCAATCTGCTGCGCCTGTTTGGCCTCGAAGCCGAAGTGCGGCAACTGCTCGAAGAACGCGAGATCGAAATGGGCCACGCCCGGGCGCTGCTGGGCGCCGCCGGAGCGGAACAGATCCGCCTGGCCCGGGAAGTCGTCAGCAAGGCCCTCAACGTGCGCCAGACCGAAGAACTCGTCCGCCGCCATCTCGCGGACACCGCCGGGGACAAGAAGCCAGCCCCAAACAAGGATCCCGACCTGCTGCGCCTCGAAGAGAACCTCAGCCAACGCCTCGGCGCCCGCGTAGCCATCCAGCACAGCGCCAAAGGCAAGGGCAAACTCATCATCAACTACAACAACCCCGCCGAGCTCGAAGGCATCCTCGCCCACATCAACTAGCCTGCGGCCCGTTCCTTACCGCATTCATGCCTCCGTTTTCCTTGACATCCAGACGATGAATGGCCAGAATTCGCCGCCTTCCCCGGGAGCCTGCGCCGTAGGAATTCGCGAAGACGAAAATTCGCTATCGCCGCGCCCCCGGTCGGTCGATTGAGGCGAATATTGGTGGATATGCAACGAAATCGAGCGGCCGGGAGCGTGGACGGGAGCGGATTTGCAGCCGTGAATTCCTACGGCGCAGGCTCCTGGCGTACTATCTCACTTGCCGGCTATGTAGCTCAGTTGGTCAGAGCACAGCACTCATAATGCTGGGGTCGCTGGTTCAAATCCAGCCATAGCCACCATTGCCCCGCCATTCGCCGAACCGTGGCGATCAGGCTTCAATTTCAATGTTCTCGGCGGCCAGGGCTTCCCGCACCTCATCGAGGTTGCGCACCAGATCGGTGTTCTTGTCCAGCACCTTGATCATCATGGTGGCGAGCTCGGCCCTGGGAACTTCCAGAAAGTCCTGCACCCTGGCTAGCGTGGTGGACTGGGACTGGCACAGTTCCTCGTAAGTCAGGTCGATGCCGCGGTGGTCGCGGTACAACTCCCTCGCCGCTTCGTGGCGCCGCCGGTCTTCGCGCACATAGGCGAGCAAGTCCGGGATATCCACCTTGAAGGGTCGCGGTTTCGGGCGCTGGCGGCTGAATCGAATCGAGAACACGCCGGTTTGCTTCGTCGCCTGGAGAGAAATGTACTGGTCGAGAATATTGGCCCTTCTCAGGTGCAGTATTCTGATGTCCCTGTCGGCGACAATGAGGTCGCGAAACACCCGATACTCGGGCAGCAGCAACTCTTCGAGCTTGAACTTGAACCCGACGCACTGGTTTCCGGCGGGATTGAAACCGACGTCATAGAGAAAGGCCTCGGGCCTTTGTCCGTGGTAGCTTCGCAGCCAATCGTCAATGGCAGTTCCCTGCTTGCGCAAGGCATGGTAGGGACCGGCGGATTCATGGGGCGCGGCGAGTATCTCGCCATGGCAAAGCACCCGCGGATGCGAGTCGAGCAGCGTACTGAGCATGGAGCTTCCGCAGCGGGCGGTATTGCTGATAATGAACTTGTCGTTGCGCTTGCCGGCGAGTGGCAAGCCGGCTCGTGCCGGCAATTCCGGTTCTTTCCCATCTGCGTGGGTCCCCGCGGGTTCTGCTATTGCGCCGCCGACTTCGCTTGCCGGGCTTTCCAGCCGCGGCGCGTGTTTGCCCAGCCAATCGAGAATCCGGGCAACGGCTTCCTTGACCGAAAGCTCGCTGGTATCGACCCGCACTTCCGGCTCCAGCGGCGCCTCATAGGGTGAATCGATGCCGGTAAAATCGGGAATCTCGCCCCGTCTGGCCATGGCGTACAGGCCTTTCGGGTCCCGCGCTTCACAAACTTCGAGTGGCGCATCGACGAAAATCTCGATGAATTCCCGCTCGGCAACCAGCGCCCGGGCCGCGTCCCGTTGCGAGCGCAGGGGGGAGATCAGGGCGACAATGACGATCAGGCCGGCGTCCACCATGAGCTTGGCGGTCTCCGCCGCGCGCCGCACGTTCTCCATCCGGTCTTCGAGGCTGAAGCCGAGATTGCTGTTCAATCCATGCCTGAGATTGTCGCCATCGAGCAGGTGGGTATGCTTGCCGAAACTCTGGATTTCCTGCTCCAGCCGGTCGGCGATAGTGGATTTGCCGGCGCCGGAAAGCCCGGTCAGCCAGAGAATCATCGGCCACTGGTCGAGATTGCGCGCCCGCTCGGCCTTGCCGACCCGGGTCTGCTGCCAGGAGACATTGGCGCTTGAAGTCTGCTCGCCCGGCTCGTGATCAATCATGCTTTTTCCCTATCCATACTGCGAGCGGACCCTGCCATGATTCGGAAAAAGCAAAGCCTGGGGTTTGCCGGCGCAAAAGGTTCTCCAGTACCGATCTTCGGGGATAGCACACTAGGCTCCGCCTGAAGGAAAGGAGAACTTCGGGCCGGCGGAGTCGCCCGGCTTGCGTGGGAGCCAGCGCTGGGTCATGGTCTTGCGACGGGTGTAGAAGCGGGTCGCATCAGGGCCGTAGGCATGCAGGTCGCCGAACAGCGAGCGCTTCCAGCCGCCAAAGCTCTGGCTTGCCACGGGAACCGGCAGGGCCACATTGATTCCCACCATGCCGATTTGCGCTTCACTGGAGAAGCGCCGGGCGGCTTCGCCGTCCCGGGTGAACAGGGCGGCGCCGTTGCCGTACTCGTGGGAATTGACGAGTTCGATCGCCTCGGCGAGACTGTCCACCCGCAGCAGGCATAGAACCGGCCCGAAGATTTCGTCCCGGTAAATCGACATCTGCGGCTTGACCCGGTCGAACAGGCAGGCACCGATGAAGAAGCCGTTTTCGTACCCCGGCACTATCAGGCCGCGTCCGTCCACCGCGAGTTCGGCGCCCTGCCCGACGCCCTGTTCGATGTAGCCAAGCACCCTTTCGAGACTGTCCCGGGACACCAGCGGCCCCATGTCATTCTGATTGTCGCTGCCGGGGCCCACCCGCAGGGCGGCGATCCGCCGCCGCAGCAAGCCCGCCAGTTGGTCCCCGGTTTCTTCGCCGACACACACCGCCACCGAAATCGCCATGCAACGCTGGCCGCAGGAACCATAGGCGGCGCCCATGAGGGCATCGGCGCTTGCGGCGAGATCGGCGTCGGGCAGGATGACGGCATGATTCTTGGCCCCGCCAAGCGCCTGCACGCGCTTGCCGGCGGCGGTGGTCCGGCGATAAATCGACTCCGCCACCGGGGTCGAGCCCACAAAACTCACCGCCTGCACACGGGCGTCGTCGAGCAGGGCTTCCACGGCTTCCCGGCCGCCATTGACCACATTGAACACGCCATCGGGCAAGCCGGCCTGCCGCAGCAGCCTTGCGATGTACAGCGAGGCGCCCGGGTCGCGCTCGGAAGGTTTGAGCACAAAGGCATTGCCGCAGCAAATCGCCAGCGGATACATCCACATGGGCACCATGGCGGGAAAATTGAAAGGCGTAATGCCGGCAACCACGCCCAGGGGCTGCATTTCCGACCAGCTATCGATGCCCGGCCCCGCCTCCCGGGAATGCTCTCCCTTGAGCAATTCGGCGATGCCGCAGGCGTACTCCACCACTTCAACCCCGCGCTGCAACTCGCCCGCCGCATCGCCCAACACCTTGCCGTGCTCGCTGCTGATGATGCGGCAGATTTCGTCGGCGTGCTGTTCCAGCAATTCGCGGAAGCGGAACATGATGCGGGCGCGCCGGGCCGGCGGCGTTGCGGCCCAGCCGGGAAAAGCCGAGCTTGCCGCGGAGACGGCCTCGCTTACGGTGGCGGAATCCGCCATTGCCACCCGGCTTGCGGGCGCGCCCAGCGCGGGATCGAAAACGTCCTGGCTGCCGCCATTTCCGGCGCATTCCCTGCCGGCGATGAAGTGCCCGGTGAGGGGCAATGCGCTGTCGCCCGCTGTCGGGCCGGGAACTTGCGCGAGATGCGGCTCAGCCGATTTCATCCAGGCTCTCTCCAAGGGCGTTGACCAGGGCGGTAATCTGTTCCGGGGTCGAAACAAAAGGCGGCGCCAACTGGATCGTGTCTCCTCCCCAGCGGACATAGAAGCCTTTTTCCAGGCATTTCAGGCCGAGCTCGAAAGGCCGCCGCATGGGCTCGCCGGGATGATGGGCGATGCTGACTCCGGCGGCGAGGCCGTAATTGCGGATGTCGGTAACCAGGGGATGGCCGCGCAGGCCGTGTACTTCCGCCTCCAGCACCGGGGCGAGTTTACGCACATTGGCCACAAGCGCCTCGTTCACCAGCAGGTCGAGAGCCGCGTGGGCCGCCGCGCAGGCCACGGGATGGGCGGAATAGGTGTAGCCGTGGGGAAACTCCACCATGTAATCCGGCCCGCCGTTGTCCATGAAGGTCTCATAGATTTCGCCCCGCAGCACCGCCGCGCCCATGGGAATGCAGCCATTGGTGATCTGCTTGGCCAGCGCCATGATGTCCGGCGTGACGCCGAACTCCTCGGCGCCGGTATTCGACCCCATTCGGCCCAGGCCGGTGATGACTTCATCGAAAATCAGCAGGATCCCGTGTTCGTCGCAGATGTCCCGCAGCCGCTGGAGATAGCCCCTGGGCGGCGGGATCACGCCCGCGGTTCCCGACATGGGCTCGACGATCACCGCGGCGACATTGCTGGCGTCGTGGAGCAGGATCAGTTCTCGCACTTCGTCGGCGAGATGGGCGCCGGAATCCGGCATGCCCCGGCTGAAGGCGTTGTCCCCGGTAATGGTATGGGAGATATGGTCGGCTTCCACCCCTGGCCCGAACAGCTTGCGATTGAAGCCGATGCCGCCAACGCCGACCCCGCCGAAATTGACGCCGTGGTAGCCCTTGTGGCGACCGATGAATCGGGTCTTGCCGGAATGCCCCTTGAGCGCCCAGTAGGCCCGGGCGATTTTCAGCGTGGTATCGACGGTTTCCGAGCCGGAATCGGTAAAGAACACGCGGTCGAGACCTGGTGGCATCAGGCCCACCAGCTTGTTGGCCAACTGGAACGAAAGGGCGTGGCCGTACTGGAAGCCGGGCGAATAATCGAGCTCGGCGAGCTGGCGGCTTACCGCATCGACGATTTCGCCGCGGGCATGGCCGGCGCCGCAGGTCCACAGCCCGGAAAGTCCATCAAAAATACGCCGTCCGTCCACATCGAAGTAATACACGCCCTGGGCCGATTGCAGCAGCCGCGGATGGTCCTTGAATTGCCGGTTGCCGGTGAAAGGCATCCAGTGCGCTTCGAGCTCCGCCCGGTTCAGTTTCATTGTTATCGCCTCTTCATTTTGCGGTCGCCGGCCTGGCTGGCGCCGGACCCGGCCCGGGCGGGCCGGACAGCGCGGCAAGGTCCGCCCGGTAGGCCTCTTCCAGCTCCCGGGACGGCCACAGCAGCGACACAGCCCAGCCCAGCAGCAGGGCGAACAGGAACGATGGCGTCATGGTTTCCACCGCGATGAAATATTCTCCCACTCCATCGAGTTCCTGCAAGACAAATTTGCTGATGATGGTCATGGAAAACCCGCCCAGCATCGAGGCGATGGCGCCGCGTTCGGTGAATTTCGGCCAGAAAAGCGAAAGGATGATCATCGGGCAGAAGGTCGCCGCGATTCCCGACCAGCCGAAAATCACGAACCAGAAGATGGTTCTGTCCGGCGACAAAACCGAGACGGCAACCGCCAGGGCCAGGGCCAGCGCGGCCATGACCATGGTGACCTTGCGGCAAAGCGCGGCGGCCCGGGCGTCTCCCATACCGGGATTGAGGAGGCGGGCGTAGAGGTCGTGGGTGAGCGAGCCAGCCGCCATGACCAGCAGCGAGGAAACCGTCGACATGATTGCCGCCAGCACCGCCGCCACATACAGCCCCACAATCCAGGGCGGGAAGGTGTATTCCACCAGTTGCGGCAGGACTTCCTCGGCGCCCGTGCCCAGCGCCGCCGCGGGCTCCATGCCAGCCTCGGTGAAGATATACCTGCCCAGGACACCGATGCTCACGGCGCTGAAATCCGTGAGGATGGTGAACATCACCGCCACCCACTTGCCCCGGTGGATCTGGTCTTGGCCGCGGACCGCGATGAAGCGGGCGAAAATCTGCGGCGAGCCGAGAAAACCCAGGCCGATGGTGACCATGCCCAGGGCCAGGAAAAAATTCATCCAGGTGAGGCCCCCGGCGCCCCAGAAACTCACCAGCCCCGGATCGATGGCCCGGAGCCCCGAGTAGATGGCGTCCGAGTTGCTCATGGTGAGCCAGGCCACCACTGGCAGCATTACCAGGCAGAGCAGCATCACCGAGCCCTGGAACATGTCGGTCCAGGCGGCCGCGAGAAAGCCGCCGGCAATGCAATACGCGGCGACAAAAATGAACCCGACCATGGCGCCCACCAGATACTCCCATTCGAGGAAGGCGGCGAAAGCCTTGCCGGTGGAGTCGATCTGGGCGGCGATGTAGATCAGCACGAAGAAACACAGGGAAATCGCCGAAACCACCCGCAGGGTCTGGGTGGCGGGCTTGAAGCGGCTTACCAGATAGTCGATTACCGTCAGCGATTGATTGCGGTCGGTGAGTTGCTTGAAGCGCGGCGCCATGACAAACCAAGCGATGGTGACGCCGATGACCTCTCCCACCAGAATCCAGTAGGCGGAAAAGCCTACCATGGCGCCCATACCGGTCACGCCAAGCAGCAGCCAGGCCGATTCTCCGGTGGCCTGGGCGGAAAACGCGGCCACCCAGAAGCCGAGCTTCTTGCCACCCACCACAAAGTCGCTCATGTTGCGGATGCGCCGCGCGGCGAGCCAGCCAAGCAGCACCAGCACGCCAAAATACAGGGCAACCATCGCGTATCTTTCAAACATGCGCCGCGCCTTCCCGAAAGTTGGCTCGATGATAACCCCCGGGGGGCGTGTGTCACCAGTGCGCGAGGAGATTCAAGGCATCAGGCGCCCGGGCCCGGCCGGTTACCAGCCGTAACGTTCCCGCTGGTATCGGCACCAGTCCGGCCCGCACAGCGGTCGTGCGGCATCGGCGAGCAACCGCTGGCTTGCCAGACTGAAATTACGCCGGGGATCATGCATTGCCGCGCGAATGACCTCGGCAACCGTAGTCGTCCCCGGAAACTCCCGCCGCAGGGTCGGCGAGGTGATGGTCTTGTGGTAGGCGATGTTTTCATCCGGGACCACAAGCACTACCTTCGCTTCGGAAACGCTCAGTTCGCGTTTCGCCACCATGCGGTCCGCCAGCAGCCGCTGGCGCATGATCTGGTAAAAGGGCTCGTGCAGCCAGGCGTCCAATGGCAAGCTGCGACGGAATGCCGGCGAGGATGCGTACGGGTTCATGTATCTTCGTTGCCGGGTGCGACCCTGCTTTCCGACTCCCTTGTCGTTCTCGCCATAGGATTCGATATACTTCCACTCGAACAGATAGGCCCGGCGGCCCGCGGGAGTTTCCGCGAGGATGAAGGCGTCGACGCTGGTGGTGAACTCGCCGCGAGTGGTATGGCCCTTGCCTTCCAGCGCATGGCCCAGGCCGATCCATTCGAATTCCACGGTGGATGATGTGCCCGCCGCGGGGTCCTCTATGGCCGCGATTTCGATCACATCGTCATCAATCGCCCCGAGCAGGGCAAGCAGCGCGTCTTCGATACCGGCCAGTGGCAGGAGAAAATTCACGCAGGCGATCTGGGAACTCGCCATGTTTCTGGTGGGGCCGCTTTCCCCGGCCTGATCAAAGCCCGCGTGTCGCCACCACCTGATGCCGCGCTCCCCGAAGAACTTCCGGGCGCCTTCGTCGCCCCGCAGGGATGGAAAGAGATTCTCGTCTTCGTGGCCGAGGGCGAGCAAGTGCGGATAGGCCATTCCGCGCGGGTCCGTGGGTGCCCCGCCATCCGCGCTGATGGTGGCGGACTCGCTCCGGAAATTCTCCTGACGCCGGTATTCCACGTCCCTGAAATTCATAGCGCCTGATGTGCCGTCCCATAAGTTTGCCGCAATTCAGCGGGCCATGCCGCAACGGGTTCCGGGGTCTCCCCTTCGGCACCCCGCACCACAGCGGCAGGTTGGAAATTTATCCCCCCTTTTTCAATTTAAATTGAATTATTATTCTCTCACGGATTCTCTTGCAAGGGCCGCCCAATGAGATTCTGCGACTACGCTTCGCGCAGAATGACGTGAGCGTTGGAGAGCCAAAAATGAGAATTTTTCGTAATCGTGGCAGTCCTTTGCCCCCGCCGCTTTCCGGCGATATAGTTCACCCATTGCAATCAAACCCCGGGAGTTGCTCCATGGCGCGACTATCCAGAAGAAAGTTTCTCGGCTCCGGCGCCGCGCTTGCGGCAGCCGGTATCGGCCTGCCCACCCGCGAGTTGCTCGCCCAGCAAGACCCCGACGACAGCAGCGCGCCGGACTATGTAGTCGTCAATGCCCGGGTGTACACCCAGGATGACAGCCTGCCCCGGGCCGGGGCCTTTGCCGTCAAGGGCGACCGCTTTGTCGCCGTGGGCTCCAGCGAGGACATACGCAATCTCGCCTCGGTCGGCGTGGAGATCATCGACGCCGAAGACATGACGGTGGTGCCGGGCTTTATCGACGCCCACTCGCACCCATCCGGCGCCGGCGTCAATGAACTCGTCCAGGTCAACGCCGATCGGCGCTCCATCGCCGAAATCCAGCAGGCGCTGGCCGAGCGGGCCGCCAACACCCCCACGGGGGAATGGGTGCGGGCATTCAAGTACGACGACACCAAACTCGCCGAAGGCCGGCCCATCAACCGCTTCGACATCGACGCGGTGGTGCCGGACCACCCGGTTGTTGTGGGGCACCGGGGCGGCCATACCGGCGTCTACAACAGCCTCGCCCTCGCCCTTGCCGGCGTCACCGCGGAAACGCCGGACCCGGACGGCGGCCGTTTCTTCCGCGACGAGAACGGCGTGCTGACCGGCCTCGTGGCCGAGCGGGCGCGCTATATCTTCAACGAACTGATTTCCACCGATTCGACCCGGGAACAGCGCCGGGACGGCGTCAAGCTGATTTCCGAACTGATGACCGCCGCCGGCCTGACCTCGGTACACCAGACCGGCGCCGGCCGCAACGACCTGATCGCCTACCAGGATGCCCGGGAAGAAAACGGGCTGCGCTTCCGCATGTACCTGTTCCCCAGGGGAGAACTCTATCCCGACCTGGTGGAAACGGGAATCCGCACCGGCTTCGGCGACGAAGTGCTGCGCATCGGCGCGGTGAAATACAGCGCCGACGGCTCGGCCTCCGAGCGCACCATGTACATGAGTACGCCATACGAGGGCCGCCCCGATGACCACGGCATTCTCACCATGTCCGCGGAGGAGATTCACGAGGCCGTGGAGGACGCCCACCGCAATGGCTGGCAGATCGGCATCCATGCCAATGGCGACCTCACCATCGCCATGGTGCTCAACGCCTACGAGCGGGTGCAGAACCTGTGGCCGAGGCCCGACCCGCGCCACCGCATCGAACACTGTTCGCTGGTCAACCCCACCCTGCTCGGACGCATCCGCGACCTCGGCGTGGTGCCGACGCCTTTCTACACCTATGTGCATTACCACGGCAACAAATGGGTTGATTACGGCGAGGAGAAAATGCGCTGGATGTTCGCCCACAAGTCCTTCCTCGACTACGGCATCCCCGTGGCGCCGGCCTCGGATTACACGCCGGGCCCCTACGAGCCACTAATGGCGCTGCAAAGCATGGTGACACGCAAGGACTTTGACGGTCGCGTCTGGGGCCCCAACCAGCGCATCACCGTGGATCAGGCCCTGCGCATCTGCACCATGGGCGGCGCCTACGCTTCCTTCGAGGAAAACCTCAAGGGCAGCGTAACCGCGGGCAAGCTCGCCGACTTTGTGGTTCTCGCCGAAGACCCACACGAAGTGGACCCGGATCGCCTCAAGGAAATCCAGGTTATGCGCACCGTGGTCGGCGGCGTGGCGATGTATGAGGCATAACAAGGAGACCCTGGTTCATGCAATTCATGGTTACGGCCTGGGACGACAAGGACCCGGGAGCGCCGGAACGCCGGAAGGCGGCGAGGCCGGCTCATCTCGATGGGATCGGGGAATTGAAGACCGCCGGCAACTTTATCGCCGGCGGCGCCATTCTGGACGATGCGGGCAATATGATCGGCTCCACGGTGTACGTGGAGTTTGATTCCAGGGAAGACCTGGACGCCTGGCTGAACCGGGACCCCTATGTCACCGGCGGCGTCTGGAAAGACATTTCAGTCCATCCGGTGCGGCTCGCCTTTCGCGACTGAGCGGTCGTCAGTTTCACACCGGCTCCCGCGCAGGATGACGAATAGAGGGGAGCGCGGTATGGAACGAAACGGTCAACTCTGGTAGGCCAGGCGCCGTTCTTCCCTGGTGTCGGTGTGGCCGATGAGGTCATGCAGGATCAGGTACAGGCTGGGCACGAGGAACAGGGTGATCACGGTGGCGAAGAGGATGCCGAAGGCGAGGGAGATCGCCATGGGCACGATGAAGAATGTGGCTGGGTTGCCCGAGAAAATCAGCGGCACGAGGCCGATGAAGGTGGTGAATGAAGTGAGCAGGATGGGCCGGAAGCGCAACTCGCCGGCCTTGGCCACGGCGTTCACCATGCCCATGCCGTCGGCGCGCAGGCGGTTTACGGTCACCACGAGCACGAGGCTTGCGTTCACCACCACGCCGCTGAGGGCGATGATGCCGAGCAGGGAAAAGAACACGAGATCGGCGCCCATGATGTAGTGGCCGCAGATGGCGCCGATGGCGCCGAAGGGAATCACGCTCATGATGACCAGCGGCTGGGTGTAGGATTTGAGCGGAATCGCCAGCAGGCTGAAGATGATCAGCATGGCCAGGGGCACGAGATTGAATATCTCGCCGATGGACTCGAGTTGCCGCTCGCCCTCTCCGCCAAGCACCATGGTCACGTCCAGTTCGCGCTCCCAGCTTCGCACAAAGCGGGCGTTCATTTCGGCGCGAATCTCATCGGGGGTCACCAAGGTGCGGTCCACATCGGCGCGCACGGTGATGATGCGGCGGCCGTTCTGGCGGTTGATCGCCGAATAGCTGTTGCCCAGGGTGAAATCGGCTACGCTGAGGAAGGGCACCTCGGCGCCGGATGGCGTGCGGATCATCAGGGATTCGAGATTGCCGAGTGAGCGCCGCTCGTCTTCCGGATAGCGCACCATCACGCGGATATCGTCGGAGCCGCGCTGGATGCGCTGGGACTGGGCGCCATAAAAAGCCTGCCGCACCTGGGTGGCGAGATCGTTCAGGGTCAGGCCCAGGGTCTTGCCGCGTTCCAGAATGCTGATCTGCACTTCCTGCTTGCCCGCGCGGAAGGAATCGGTGATGTCGAACACGCCGGGGTAGCGGGCGAGTTCCTCCTTCAACTGGTTCGCCGCGATTTGCAGGTTGGCCTCGTTGCGCCCTTCGAGGCGGAAATTGAGGGCGTCTCCGGCGGAAAACACGTCGGAGACAAAGGTCAGCTCGAGCGCGTCGGGAATCGTGCCGACCCGGTCTCGCCATTGGTCGCGGATCCCTTCGGAGAGAATCCGCCCCCGGGCCTCGAATGGCGCGAGATACATGACCACTTCCGCGGTGTTGCTGGCGCCGATGCCACCGCCGCCGGGCCCGCCAGGGCCGCCCCTGGGCGCCCGCCCGCCGATAATGGTCATGACGCTGCTCACGGCGCGTTCGGTGGACTGCGGCGCGGCGCCGGCTTCCTGCAGGCGGTCGAGTTCGGCCTCCACTTCCCGGGCGATTTCCAGCGCGGCGGACTCCACCCGGCCGATTGCCGCCTCGGTGACCCGCACCGGCACGCCCGGCGGCATTTCCACGGTGGCGTAGAGTATGTCGCCCTCCACCGCGGGCATGAACTGGAAGATCACCCGGCCGCTGAACACCAGCGCCAGGGTCACCATGATGACGCCGGTGGCCACCGCCCAGGCCACATAGCGGTATTCCAGCACACGCTTGAGCGCCCGGCGGTAGCCGTGCTCGGCGAAATACTCGAGCCCATCGGCGATCCCGCCCTGGAAGGCCTGCCATTTCTTCACCAACAGGCTTTTTTCCAGAAAATAGCCTTCGGTCCCGCGATGGGCGATATGCCCCGGCAGGATCATCTGGGACTCCACCAGGCTGGCGATCAGGCAGAACACCACCACGCCGCCGATGGCGTTGAAGAAGGAGCCCATCTGCCCGCCGAGGAGCAGAATCGGCAAGAATGCCGCCATGGTGGTGAGCACGCCGAAAATCACCGGCACGGAAACTTCCAGGGTGCCTTCGATGGCGGCCTCTTCCTTGCTGAAGCCCCGTTTCTCGAAGGAATGGATTCTCTCTCCCACCACGATGGCATCGTCCACCACGATGCCGAGCACCAGAATGAACCCCATCACCGTGAGCGAACTGATGGTGAGGTCGGCGGCGGGGAACAGCGCCAGGGCGCCGGAGATGGCGATGGGAATGCCGGCGGCGACCCAGATGGCCACCTTGAAGCGCAGGAACAGGGCCAGCAGGACGAGCACGAACATCAGGCCGGTGTAGGCATTGCGGGCGACGGTGACGATCCGGTCCTGGGTCGCCACGGCGGAATCCATCAGCACTTCGAGCCGGACGCCTTGCGGCAGGTCCGCCGCGTTTTCCTCCATCCAGCCCCGCACCTGCCGCGCGGCCCGGACGATGTCTTCCTCGCCAACCCGCAATACGTCGATGACGGCGGCGTTCTCGCCGTTCACCCGGGCGTCGAGATAGCCTTCCTCGAAATCGTCATGCACCGCGGCGATGTCGCCCACGCGCAACTGGCTGCCGTCGGGAAAGGAACGGATTACGATATCGCGGTATTCGTCGCCGCTGTAGACCTGGCCCTTGGTGCGCAGCATGATCTCGCCGGAATCGGCGCGGATCGTGCCGCCGGGCAGGTCGAGTGAGGCCTGGGAGATGGACCGGGATACCTGGTCGAGGGTGAGGCCGTACTGGCGCAGAGTGTATTCGGAAACTTCAATGGATATCTCGAGCGGGCGCAGATATTCGATATTGACGGTGGAAATTTCCGGGAGATCGAGAATGTCGTCGCGAACATCCTCGGCCACCTGCTTGAGAAAGCGGTCGTCGGCGTCGGAAACTAGGGCGATGGTCATCACATTGCCGCTGCTGCTGAAGGCGCGGACGATGGGTTTTTCGGTTTCGGCGGGAAAGGTGGTGATCGCGTCGACCTTGGCTTTCACGTCGTTCAGCGAGCGGTTGAGGTCGGCGTCTCCGGTGAGTTCCACCGTGGCGTCGCAGCCGCCTTCCCTTGCGGTGGTGGTCAGGCGCTGGATTCCCTCGGCGCCTTCGAGGGCCTCCTCGATTCGCAGGCAAACGCCGGTTTCCGACTCCTCGGGCGTGGCGCCCAGATAGGGCACGCTGACCTGGATCACGCCAACGTCGATATCGGGGAATTCTTCCTGGTTCAGATTGAGATAGGCGATCAGGCCGCCGACGAGAAAAATCCACATCAGCAGATTGGATGCGACGGGATTCCTCACAAACCAGCTTATCGGGGTACGCACGATTTTTTCCGCCCTTCAGTCCGCGATGCGGCTCAGATCATTTCCCGCACGGGCTGCACGGTCATGCCGTCAACCACCGCTTGGATGGGCGAAATGCAGACGATTTCCCCGGGGCGCAGGCCGCCGCTGACGAGCACGCGCTCTTCCTCGAAACGGAAGATCTCGACTTCGCGGTAGTGCATCTTGTTCTCGGCGTCCACCACGAGCACCTGATTGTTGTTGCGGATTACCGCCCTGGGCAGGGAAATGATGTCGTCAAGCCGGCGGCCGCTGATGGCGGCTTCCACAAACAGGCCGATAGGCAGGGGGATGGCGCCCTTGACGCCTTCGGTGGGCTGGGTCACCCGGACAATGGCCTGGACGGTATTGCTGTCCGGGTCGATGGCGGCCTCGGTGCGGACCATGCGGCCGTACCAGACATGCCTCTCGCCGCCGTACATGCCTTCGAGCCGCACCGCCGGCGCCACTTCCCGGTCAAGTTCGCCGCGGAAATCCAGTGGCACATCGAGATAGCCAAGTTGCCGGATCGCCAGCGGCAGGCGCACCTCCACCTCATTTGCGCCGAACAGCACCGCCACACTCTGGGCGCGGTTGGCGTACTGCCCGAGTTCAAGCTCCCGGGAGCGGACGATGGCGTCGAAAGGCGCCTTCAGTTCGGTGCGCTCGAGATCGATCCGGGCCTGCCTGAGCTGGGTTTCGATCTCATTGATGCGCGCCGCGGTGACATTGGCAAGCCGCTCGGCGTTCTGGATCTGGGATTCGCTGGCGAGACGCCGCTCGCCAAGTTCCCGCAGGCGCTCGTATTCGGAGCGGGCGTGGGCCTCTTCGGCAATCGCCTGCCGCAGGGAGGCCTCGCTGCGGGACAGCGCGATTTCATAATCGCTCGACTCGATCCGCAGCAGCGCCTCGCCTTCGGCCACGTAGCCGCCGGCTTCGAGCTTGGGTGAAATCCAGGATACCGTCCCCGCCACGGGGGTGGAGAGATTCACGGTGCGCGCCGCCTGCACCTTGCCCTGGGATTCGACGAACAACTGCGTCGAATCCGAATTCACTTCCATGACCCGCACGGCCACCGGAATGATTTCGGGGGAAGCTTCGTCGAGCCGGCTCGGGTTCAGCACCAGCCAGGAGGCGAACAGCACACAGCCCGCCAATATCCCCGCCGGTATTACTACTCGCATCATGTCGTCACCACCTGGGAGTCTGCGCCGTAGGAATTCACGGCTGCAAATCCGCTCTCATCCACGCCCCCGGTCGCCAATGTGGACTTTCGACCGGCAATACCCGCGGTCGTTCTCCCAATGTACGAACCAGACCCCGATTTCAGTTGTATCGGCCTGATGCGCTGTCCCACAGGCTCGCCGCATTTCAGCGAAACCATGGGACAACTCGCCAGAAGGCGACAAATATAGGTATCCATGCGACCAAGTCCAGTAATGAATTGTTACACCAACAATCATCATTTTGGCGCTCCAGGCTTCATGTCATTCTGCGCGAAGCGAAGCGAAGTCGCAGAATCTCTCGCAGTGGCCACGCAATGAGATCCTGCGGCTGCGCGCAGGATGACTGATGTGAGCGCCCCCACTGCCGTAATGAGAATGGCTGTTGTTACACGGCGGGGTTTCAGTCATCCCCGCGCGGCAGCAGGAATTGCATCCGCACGTCGCGCAGGCGCTTGCCGCGGCCTTCCTCCATGGCGGGGCGGAAGCGCAGTTGGCGGGCGGCTTCCCGGGCGAGGCGGCGCGATCTTCGATCATCCGGTTCCGCGGAGAGGATATCCACCGAGGCGACGCCGCCGCGGCTGCTGATGTTGAATTCGAGTTCTATTGTGTGCATTTCCGGAACGAATTCCCAGAATGCGTTGTCGGAAACCGGCGCCCGCATGTTCGGCGCGGATTCGTCCCAGGCGGCGAAAGACGCCACATGGACGGTATCCGCGTCTTCCGGCTGCCAGACGGAGAGTTCGGCTTCCTGATGGGCGATGGCTTCCTCCAGGGTGGGAAAGAAGCGGCTCACGGGCAGCGCCTGGGGGCGGCTGAAGAAGAGCTTGACGCGTTCTTCGGCGACGCCGGCCCCGCGCAGCAGTTCCATGGCCTCCCGGTAGCGGCCGAAGGCGGTTCCCTGGCCGAGCAGCAACTGGAAGTCGGAGCGGTAGACCATGGCCATGGCTTCGGCTTCCGCGTTGCCTGTGGCTTCGAAAATCCCGGCCATATCGTCGATCTTGCCCCGCGCCTCGCGCAGGTACGGCTCTCCCAAGAGTTCGCCCCGCTCCACCACCGGCGTGAAAGTCGCCGAATTGACGGGATTGAACGAAAAACCCCTTGCCGAGCCGCGCAGCTTCATGGCGCCGTCGTGGCGCACGAGTTCGCGCACGGTGGGCGACACCATGCCCTGCCCGGAGTTGAGCAGGGCCACAAGCTGGTACAGGTTCACGGCGCCGAGGTAAAGCCACGGGACGGCTTGGGGGTTGTCTTCGCCATATTCTTCGATGGCGTAGTCTTCGGCGTCCTCCATGAGTTCCCGCGCTTCGAAAAAATTTCTGGCCCGTTCGCGGTTGCTGCTGCCGGCGCCAGCGGTCAAGTACCAGTAGGCCAGGAAGTCCAGGGTTCGCAACAGCGCTTCCGGGTCGTCCTGACCGGCAACGAGATTGCGGATCATCTGCATCTGGTCGCCAACCGCATCAGCATCGCCGAGGGCGATACGGGTGCGAACCATGTCCCGCAGCAGGGGCAGCATTTCCGGGCTTTTCAGCCCGAGATTGGTGCGCATCAGTGCGAGCTGGCGCTCCTGCAATTCGGCGATGCGCTGGTGGTCGGATTGCTGCTCGAGCAGGCGGATCATGGCCGAGATGGGTTCGATCAGGGAAGAATCGAAGGGGCCATTGCTGGATTCGAGTTCCCCAAGGAGCGCCTCCTGGGCCTGCATTCGCGCGAGCCAGTCGGTGTCTTCGGCGGCCCGGACGGCGAGCGCCGCCAGCAGAAATCCCGCCGCGACCGCCAGCCGGGCCGGGAAACGAACCACGCGAGGCATGAGACTTGCGAATTTCATCCGCAAACAATAACTTGAACTCTGCCTGCTGTCGATACAGGCTGAGGGTTCGTGAGTGGCGGCTCTTCGCTCCGTCCAGGAGCGTGGATGAGAGCGGATTTGCAGCCGTGAATTCCTGCGGCGCAGGCTCCCAGGATGGCGGGAGAGGCCCTAATCTTCCCCCAGCAACTCCAGCCTGCGGGCGCCGGCGAGAATTCCTTCCAGACCGTAGTTGCCTTCGTGGCAGGCGTATTCGTAGGGCATGGTGTCGGTGGCGCTGAAGACCATCTCGCCGCCCCAGGCCCGGGTGTAGTAGACCGGGTCGGAAACACTGAATTCGTAGTGGATTTCGTCTTCGGAGATCCGGGTCAGGCGCTCGGTGATCCTGCCCTGTTCGGTAATCGGCGCGGCGCTCTGGGGTGCCTGCAGGGGGTGCAGGTTGACGGTTTCGATCACCAGGGTATCACCTTCCCAGTTTGCCACGGAGTCGCCGAACCAGGGCGCGAGCTCCGCCGGACGGCGCTCGCCGCCAATGGGAATGATGCGGGCGTCGTGAACCATTTCCACCAGGATCATCAGATAGTCATCGGTCTGCACGAACTGATACATGTTGTTGTAGAGCACATTGTTCATCAGCGGCCCGCCGGTGCCGCCGAAACCGATGATGCAGCGCTCGCCGAGTGAGCGGCCCTCCGGGCCGTGATCGCCGGAAAACCGCGCCCGGTAATCCCGGCGCAACTGGCCGCCCTGTTCGGAGAACGGGATCCGGCCGCTCTCCGGGTAGGTGATCCACGAGGTGCGCGCCTGCCCGTCGATGACGCCGAAGCGCGATCCCGGATCAACCCAGAAGGCGTTGTAGCCCCGGCCCCTGGCGAGATCGGTGCCATCGGGCAATTCTCCCTGCACCTGATTGTCGTCGGTGGCCTGGCGCACGTTCTGGTGATTGTTGCGGGTCACGTCCTCAAGCTGCTCCGCGGGAATCACCAGGCCGAGTTCCTCGTAGTTGGCGGCGCGCTGGAGGGTGGTCAGCGAGGCATTGGTCCAGAATCCCTGGAAGTCCGGGTGGCCCGACGGCGTCCGTGGCGGCTCCCAGTCATTCTGGGCCAGCGCGCCGGCGGCAAACAGGGCCAGGGTGGCAATGGCGACTCCGACAATTTTCCGCATCTTCGACTCCCGTGTGAACTGCGCCGACGAACCCCGGCGGATGAAGAATTCAGCCCCTGAAGCTAATCCACCCGCCTCCAATAATCAATAGGCCGGATAGCTGCGGCTCAGGCGGCCAGCCAGATGAGGCTGCCGGCGGCGAGCACCAGCAATTGGCTGAGGCGGTCTTCGACGGCGAAGAGTACCGGGTCTTCGTGGAGCTTGCCGGACCGGGCGAACAGCCAGATGCGGCTGAGCAGCACGAGCAGCAGGGGGACGATCAGCCAGAGGATCAGGGGGGCGCGGTACAGGCCGGTGGTGGCCGGAGCATTGATGTAGAAGGCGAACACGATTACCGCCAGCAGGCTCGCAATACTCCCGATTATGGAAAGCGGACCTTCGTGATGCTTGTGATACGCGCGGCCGGTGATGGCGCCGGCGGGCAGGTTGACCAGTTCGGTGACCCGCTTTACCAGGGCCAGCCCGAGGAAGAAACACAGGGAAAATACAATCAGATAGCCGGTGGTGGGCGCTCCGATCGCCGCTGCGCCGGCGGCGACGCGCAGGGTGAAAAGCAGGGCCAGGGTGATGGCGTCCAGCAGGAAAGCCCGCTTCAGCGCAAAGCTGTAGAGGCAGGTGAGCAGCCAGTAGGCCAGCAGCAGGAGGCGGAAATCCTCCGGCAGCGACAAGGCCACGACAAAGGCGGCAAGCAGCAAGGCCGGGGCTGCCGCCATGCCCGCGGCAAGTGGTAATTCTCCTGCCGCGAACGGACGCTTGCATTTGGTCTGGTGGGCCCGGTCGGCATCGAGATCGAGCATGTCGTTAAGCAGATAGACGCTGGATGCGCATAGGCAAAAGACGAGGAAGCCGACGCTTGCGGCAAGCAGCGAATCCATTTCGAGCAGGCGATGGGAAAGAATCAGCGCCACGAACAAGAGCGTGTTCTTGAGCCACTGATGGGGCCGCATGGCCCGCAGCAGGAGCGGCAGCGCCGGCCCCGCCGCGCCGAATTGCAGCACATCGCCCGAGTCTTTCGCGAGGCGGCTGCTCACCCTGTCGGGACAGTTCACGAGAATCGCCTGGCTCGCCCGCTCCCAGATGGGAAGGTCGGCGCGGGAATCTCCGGCATAGGCGAATTCGCCGCCGCCGGTGATTTCCCGGATGCGCCGCAGCTTTGCCCCGGCTTTGAGATTGATGCTGCCGTCGCTGCCCAGCGCGGCGTCAAACAGGCCGAGATGCCCGGCCACCGCATCCGCATGAGCCTGGTCCGATGCGGTGATGAGGGTCATCCGCCGACCCCGGTCGCGCTCTTCCCTGAGCCAGGCGAGCAATTCGGTATGCCAGGGCAATGCGGCGGGGTCCAGCGCGACGCGGCTGGCAAGTTGTCGCTTGAGCCGGGCCCGGCCGCGCAGCAGCCACAGGGGGATCAGCAAAAGGCAGAGCGGATTGCGCCGAATCAGACGCAGCAGCGACTCGAACAGCAGGTCCGTGCGGATCAGGGTCCCATCGAGATCCACAAACAGTGGCGTATCCGATTCAATTGCCATTTTGCGGCAGATAGCGGTAGAGCTTGAAATCGGGAAAGTCGAATCCACTCACTTCCACCAGACTGTCAGGCTCGTTCTGTTGCAGGTAGGTGACCGAACGTTCATAGAACCGCGGCGGCTCGCGGCTTAGGATGTAGTCCGGCGGGTGCAAGTCGAGCCAGCTCGTATAATCGCCGACTGCCACAAAATCCGCGTTGCCTTCAGACACCAGCCCCAGAATATCGATAATCCTGCGGTCGGAGTACCAGCCCACGGTGCCGATTTCGGCAACCCCGATGGATGCGTCGGCTGGCGTATTTTCGGCGATCCACAGGCCGAATTGCCGATAGTCTTCGCGCACGGTCCTGCCATGCACCCGCAAATGGAACGCCTGTTGCCAGATCAGCAGCAGCGCGAATGCCGCGACAAACGACAGGCGCAGCCAGCGCCGAACGTCCTGGCCAAAGCGCCCGGCGGCCCAATCGAGCCCCAGCGCCACCCAGGTGGTGAGCACCGACAGATAGATGGCGTAGTACCACCATTGCCCCGGAATGTTCAGCACGGCGAAAAATCCGGTGTAGCACAGCAGAAAAGTCCCGCTGACGATCAGGTGCTGCCGCGCCCGCCGCTGGAATACGGCGCATGCGGCAATGAGCAGAAACAGGAGGGGAATCAGGTAGACATCGAAGGTCATCAACTGTCTGCGCAAGCCGAAACCCCGGATCAGCATTTCCGAGAGTCGAAGGAGGAAGGTGTTGTAGCCCCAATGCCCCATGGCTCCCTGGGAGACCTTGGCCAGCCCGGAAGATGGCAGCAGCTCGCCGTAGTAGAAGCCGTTGAACAGGAGTTGGGAGAAAACCAGCGCTGTGGGAATGATGTAGCAGCGCGGCCCGGGCCATTCGCGCTTGCTGAACCAGGTGTTGAGGGCCATGGCGGGCACGAGGAATACCGCTTCGGGGCGGGTGAGAATCGCCAGCCCGATACAGACGCCAAGCGGGAAAAACCGGTCCTTGAAGTACAGATAGCAGCAAAGCCCGGCAAGAAAGGTGAAAAGGCTCGCTTCCATGCCGAAATTGATGAAGGTGATGCCGTTGCCGGCGGCGAACAGGGCTGACAGCGCCGCGATCTGGCGGTCGGCGATGAACAGGGTCAGCAGGCGATAGAAGATGATTACCGTGCCCATGGCCGCGAGTACCGAAATCAGCATGGTGCCGACCCTGGCGTCTCCCGCGAGCAAAGCCGGCAGGAGCGACAGGTAGGCAAACAGCGGCGAGGTGAGGCCATTCAAGGCTTCGCCCACATTGTAGACGAAGCCGTTGCCCTCGATCAGATTCTGGATGTAACGCGCGTAAATCAGGCCGTCGTCGAGTTCATGCCCGCGAAAGGCATAGCCGTTGAAAGCTATCGTCGCAACGGAAAATCCGAGTACCCAGTTGGCGGGGTCGCGCAGTTCGGCTCGCGTGATTTTCATCGCCGTACTGCGATTCCCCCGCCAGCTCCGGTGTCATCGGGATTCACAACCGATCCGCAATCCCGTTCATGGTTTCGGCCAGAGCGAGCAGCCGGTCGCGGTCGGCGCCCGAGGCGGAGGCCGAGGCTGATTCGGCTTCCCCGGCGAGCTCTTCCAGCCGGCCTGCGGCGTTACTGTCGCCGGCGCCGCGGTCGAGGGCGTCCTGGGCCGCATCGAGGGCGTCATTCAGGGTCTGCCGTTGATCGCCGCCCAGGGCGTCGTCCCGGGCCAACTGATCCAGATAGGCCCTGGCGACCACCGGCTCGGCGGGCCAGCGGAACATGGTCTGCTGCTGGGCATTGAAAGTAACCGTGCCGTGTGGCAGCGAAGCCGCGGCGATTTCGTTTTCGGTCAGGAAATCGCTGGGCTGCAATTGCAGCACATCCAGGCCACGGGCGATTTCCGTGCCATAGATGTAACCGTTGTACCAGTACGTGGACCAGTATCCGGCAGAGATCAGCTCTTCCTCATCCACCGGGCCCCGGTCGAAGAAGGCGATTTCCACCGGATTTTCGGAATCGGTGAAATCGACCACCGAAACTCCGCCCTGATACCACGCCTGGACGAAGATGTCGCGGCCGGGAACCGGCACCAGGGAGCCATTGTGGGCCACGCAGTTTTCGGTTTCGCTCTGGGGCGCCGACATCTTGTAGTGGCTGCGGAACTCCATCTGGCCGTTGACGATGTCGTAGATGGCGTCCGCGCCCCAGTTCAATGGATCCTGGGCGCGGCAACGGGGCCGGCCGCCGCCGCCCCACTCATCGGTGAAAATCACCTTGCTGCCGTCGTTGTTGAAAGTCGCCGAATGCCAGTAGGCGAAGCCCGGGTCGATGACTTCATCGATTCGCGCCGGATTGGACGGGTCGGAAATATCGAGCAGGATGCCGTTGCCGGAACAGGCGCCCGCCGCCAGACCGATTTCCGGGAAGGCGGTGATGTCATGACACTGATTGGTGATGCGCGTGGTCTGGGTGTCGGGGCCGTGGTCGCCGCCTTCCCATAGACCCGCGGCAATGCCGGTTTCCGGGTCGGAGAAGATGAAGGGACGGTTGACCACCCGGGCGTCGCCAGGAACGTCCACGGGGATCTGGATCACGTCGATACGGAACAGCGCCGATTCGGGATTCTCAAAAGGCGACTCGTCGCTGCAGCCGGCGAGCTCGTCTTCCGAGCGCACCGAACTTGTGCCCGAACCGTACACATAGACATTGCCGTCGTCGTCCGGGTCGGTGACCACGGTATGGGTATGCGAGCCGCGGCAGGTCTGCACCGCGCCCACCTGTTGCGGCAGGCTGAAATCGCTGACATCGAAGATGCGGATTCCCCGGAAGCGCTCCTCGCTTTCCGGCTCGGCCACGCCCTGCAGGCCGCAGTCGAGGCGGCCCCGGGTCTGTTCCACCGACATGATCAGCAGGTCGCCGACAATGGAAACATCGCCCTGACCTCCGGGACAGACCACCGAACTGAGCAGCCGGGGTGCCGTGGGATTGCTGATATCGTAGGCATTGAAGCCGTGATAGCTGCCCGCCACGAGCACATTGCCGGCGAATACCAGGTCGGTATTGCCGAAATTAAGCAGGGAGGGGCGCGGCTCGGCATTCTCGTCTTCCTCCTCGTCCTCACTGACGGGAGTTTCCTGCACATCCTGGCCTGCGCCCGGGTCACTGACCGGCTCGGCTTCAGGCTCGGCTTCGGTGTCCGGATCCGGCGCCAGGGCTTCCTCGTCCCGGCCTTCGCGATTGGGCAGTCCACTGGGGTTGGCCGGGTCGAAGAATCCTTCGGGTTTCGGCAGGGAAGCCACCAGGGCCATGTTCAATGCGGCTTCGCCGGCATCCCGAAAACCGGCGGCAAGGGCGACCCGGGGGTCCGGCGAAAAGCCGGAGAGCATGGTGTTCATGCGCTCGATTTCGCTGGTCTGGTCCGAAGTAACGTCCGAGGTGAAGCGATACAGCTCCGAATCCTGGGCCGAACCCGGCTGGTCGAGCAGGGTTTCGACCATTTCCAGGGCGCCTTCGTGATGGTCGATCATGAACTGCAGGAACAGCGAATCGAAGGCGAATCCTTCGGCGGCTTCCAACTGCCGGAATTCCTCTTCAGTCAACATGCCGGGCATCAAGTCGAAATCGCCGCCGTGATGGGCGTCCGCCGCCGGCGGTTCGATACCCCGGTCTTCGAGCCAGCCCGCCATCATGTCGATTTCGTCTTCCTGGGACAGCGAAATCCGCTGGGCCAGGGCTTCGACGGCTTCCCGGTTGCTGCGGGAATCCACCAGGGCGCTCATCTCCATGGCCTGGCGGTGATGGGAAATCATGCCCCGCATGAAAAGCATGTCGGCATTGGAGAACTTGAGGCCGGCGAGGTCCGAGGCTTCCTCGGCGCTGATCTGGCGGCTCGGCTCCCCCGGCGGGCCGGGCTGGATGATGGGTACCTGAGCCAGCGCCGGCAGGCTGAAAATCAGGGCGAGACCGGAAAGCGGAATACGGAGTGACATGGGCGCGTCTCCAATGTTGTTGCGTAAGGGCAGAGCGCAAGAATACGGGATTCCGGCCCTCTGCAAAAGCGGGCTCTTCAGTTTACCCGGCGCAGCAGCAGCCAGCCGAGCAGGGCGAGCAGGAGAATGGGCGCGGCGGCGGCGAGCAGCGGCGAGAATCCGAACAACAAGCTGAGCGGTTCCAGAATGCGCTGCACGATGGTGAATACGAGACCCACGGAAAGCGCCACAAAAATCCGGTAGCCCATGGTTGCCTCGCGCAGGGGGCCAAACACGAAACAGGCTGCCACCAGCACCAGCGCCAGGGTCGCCAGCGGTTGCAGCAGCTTTTTCCAGAAAGCGAGGAAGTGTGGCGCGCTGTCGAGCCCTTCCGCCTCCAGGAATCCCGCCATGCGCCACAATCCGCTGATGGGCTGCTGGTCCGGCTCGATGAGCAATACCCCGAGCAAATACGGTGACAGGTCAACACGCCATTCCTGCTCCGGATAGCTGCCGGAAACAATGCCTTCGCCGGTAAAGCGGCTTTCCCGCACCTGCCGCAGGCGCCAGTACGGCGCCTGGGGGTCCGCCACGTATTGCGCACTGGCGGCGAAGCTGGCCGAAAGCAGCTCGCCGCCGCCGTTCCCTCGGTAGCGACTGACGCCGATCAGCGATTCCCCGTCGGGGCTGATGGCGCCCACATGGATGAACTCGTCGCCGGACTTGTACCAGGCGCCCTGCTCCAGGGCCGATTCCGGATCTGCGCCGCGCAATTCCGCCCGGTGGCTTTCCGCCTGCCGCTCCAGGGGCGGCGCAACATACTCGCCGAGCAGCAGGCCGAGCAGCATGATTGCCAGGGTGGGTTTGAGTACGGCGTAGACGATACGCCCGACCGAGACTCCCGCGCTTTGCATGACGACGAGTTCATTATGCGAGGCGAGAATGCCGAGCCCGATCAGGGCGCCGCCGAGAGCGGCAAAGGGCAACAGTTCATGGATGCTTGCTGGCGCTGTCCAGAGCACGAAAACCATCGCATCGAGCGTCGAATAGCCTTCGTTGGTGTCCTGAATCTGGTCGATCAGGGAAAAGGTCATGTCCAGACAGACGATGACGACGATCGCCCCGGCGGTCGCCAGGATCATCGAATTGCGCACGAGCCGGTCGAGGCGCTTCATGTGCCCGGTTTCCAAAAAAGCCTCCGGGACATCCGGCCCTGGCGAATCGCGATCAGCGCCAATGCGAGAAACACCGCGTGCACCAGCCAGAACGCGTAAGGCGAACCACCGTCCTCCACCGCGTCGCGGCAGAATTCGAGCAAGGCGAAATAGACCACGTACAGGAATGCCGCGGGCACGAGCTTGATATAGCGGCCCTGGCGCGGCTGCACGCGGCTCATGGGCACCGCGAGCACGCCAAGCACGGGAGCGAGCACGATCAGCGACAACCGCCATTGCAGTTCTCCCGCGTGGACCGGGTCAGCCGAACCGATCAGATCCAGGGTCGCGATCGTCGACTGCTCGAGCGTTGCTTCGAATTCCGCCGGCTGCGGCAACAGGATCGACTGGGCGTCGAAGCGGCCGACGCTGAACTCGGCGCTGCCCGGGGCGCCGTCGTACTGGGCAACGTTCTCCATGCGCATGAAGCGGGCGCCGGTCGCCTCGTCTATCATCGGCCGGGCGCTTTCGGCGAAGACGATCACCGGCGCGGCGCCGGACTCGGCGCCCGCTCCGGAAACCGCCACGAAAACGTTCCGCAATTCGCGGCCGCCCGCCGCGGAATTGCTTGTGCGTTCGGTCCAGGTGACGCGGCCGCCGTCGCTGAAACTGCGGAACTGCCCCGCGACGATCAGGTCGAGTTCGGTCAGTTCTTCCTGGCCCTGCACGATGGCTTCGGCCTGGCGCATGCCCCAGGGCGCGGCGCCCAGGCTCAGGACGCCCATGAGCGCCATCGCCACGGCCGCGATGCCGAGCGTGATTCGCGTGAGACGGGTCTGGCCGATGCCGGCGCCCATGAGGCTGACCATCTCGTTCTCGGCATACATGCGGCCATAGGACAGCACGATGCCGAGCAACAGGGCGAGCGGCAGGATGACGAGCAGAAACTCCGGCAGGCGATACAGCATGATCAGGAACAGGGCGTCCGCCGCCTTCTGTCCGCTGGCGGCCTCCCCCAGGTATTGCATGAAGCGCGAGATCACCGCCACGGCAAGCAATATCAGCGCGACCACGACGGTCGCCTGCAACACCTGTCTTGCCAGATAGCGAAATACGATCAACTGCCTGCCACCGGGTTTCAAATAGACAATTGATGTTGCCAAGTGGCGGGCGGGCGTTCAAGTGCGAGTCACTACACGGCCGACCTCATCTTGCACTCGTACGTGGACTCTGTCACGGATTTTTCGTGAAATTCTGTGGCAGAGTCCACGCCATCTCGACGACCGAATTGCAATCGAGGTGAAGGCAACAAGACGCGTATCGCCTGCCGATTTGAAATCCTTGCGCGCCATTGCGGAAGAACTCAAGCTGCAGAAACGGCTGCTGGTCTGCAATGAACCACGCCCCCGGGAAACGCAGGACGGGATCGAGATACTGCCCATTGCGGATTTTTGTCGACGGTTATGGGAGGGGGAACTGAATTAGCCGCAGCCTGGGCAAAGCACCGTACATCCGACAATGCACCTGCAATGCGCGTTGTCTGACCTGCATAGCCTCAGCGTCGCCGTCCAGCCGTAACGTTCGCATTCCCATGGGGAAAGGCTTAATTGCACAGAAAGCCGGAGGTGCTGGCAGACCAGTACGGTCCCGGACTGACGCGCTGCAGAAACAAATCGACCGCGAGCAATGACGACTATATGATTACGGGGTGACGTCAATGTAAGCGAGATCCATGAAAGCAACCACCAACGGCAAGAAGCGTTTTTCGGTAACGGTTAGAATCCCGGAATACATTCGCAGATCTACACATCTCTTGATCAGGGGGAGTTGTCGGTCCTGCGCAACCACTGGATCATAGAGGCGCTTGTGGAAAAGCTCAATCGGACCAACTGCGGAGGCGTATCAAATGGCGCGCGGTGATCTTCTGATAAGTCTTGTTCGGGCTAGCGTAGCCGGTGACAAGAATGCGGTGCGTTTGGCTGTTGAGACTATAGTCGCTGAAGAGAAGAACAAGCAGCACACGGTTTTGGCGGATAGACTTATCCGAGCGATGCAATCCAATGGAAACGGCATAAACAAGCATCCTGCGGTTTCGGAGGGCACCCACAAGGGACGCGAGTTTATTGCCGAGATCACGCCAAGGCGAGAACTTGGTGACATGGTTCTTTCCGAATCATGCCGTATGGCTATAGACCAACTGATTGAGGAACAGCAGCGGTCCAGCCTGTTACGCGCACACGGTCTCAACCCGCGGCATCGCATTCTACTTGTCGGGCCACCGGGCAACGGCAAGACCTCACTGGCCGAAGCAATCGCCGAATCACTAACGGTGCCGTTTTTCGTGGTCCGCTACGAAGCCATGATCGGCAGCTATCTCGGCGAAACAGCCAGCCGTCTCAAACGAGTATTTGATTATGTGCGGACAACGCCGTGTGTACTGTTTTTCGACGAATTCGACGCCGTCGGCAAAGAACGGGGCGATATCCACGAAACCGGAGAAATCAAACGCGTCGTCACATCGTTGTTGATGCACGTTGATGAACTCCCGAGCTACGCGGTTGTCATCGCCGCCACCAACCATTCCGAACTTCTAGACCGTGCGGTTTGGCGCCGGTTCCAGCTGCGTCTAGGGTTGCCTGCGCCGAGTGAGAAGGAACTAACGGAGTATTTCGACAGGTTTCTGGCAACATTCGACCAGCGTCCCGACGTTACTGCGGCCTCTATTACCAAACATCTCGGCGCAATCAGCTATGCCGAGGCGGAGGAATTCACACTCGACGTGCGCCGTCGCGATGTGATGACAATGAAGGAACGACTCCTGAAGAAAACGATCGAGGAACAACTGAAGCTCTGGCAGGAGCGTGTCCAGCCAATTCATTCGAACGACGCGGAGCAAGTATTGTCCGATGTCTGAACGTCCCCTTCTGGCGATGCCGTACCCGGTTCGAAGAGCACCCCCGGCGGGACGGCCGCCTATTGAGAACATTCCCCCAGCTGATCCGGGTCGCCAGGCCGGAAGGCTTGGCCCGAAATTCGAACGGATGGAACAGGCGCTCGGCAGCCCGGACGCGCTCAGTGAGCTTCGCGACGACCCCTCCGCAATCGTTCCCGAACGTGCGCTCGTTTTCGAGGTCGCCAGTGAAATTGCCGACTTCTATCGCGCGGCCCGCGGTGTGCCGGGCCTGGAATTCCTTGGCGAAGACGAAGACGATGCAGCGCCTGACGAATACTTTTATGTGCCGGACAGTGAGGGCGATCCCAAAGACGAAAAACGGGTTCCTCGCAGATTCTACTTTACGATTCCGGATCGGACTGCGCTCAGGGAGTTGGTGAGCCTTTGGCAACGGTTCCAACGCGGCGAAGAACTTGGCCGCGGCCGCACCGCGTGGCGCGACGTGTTCGGTCATCTGGCGGATGTAAGGCCATGGGGACCTCAAGACCGCTTGACTGCGGAAGCAGTTACGGACTGGCGGGAACGGCTGGAATTCGCGCCTGACAGGCCGATTCGGATTGAGGCTGAGTTCTGGTATCGAGACAACGCGGCACGCCGCGGCACTGCAGAATCCACGTTCATGGAAAAGCTGCGTGATCTGGGTGGACATATGCTTGACCGCGCACTGATAGAAGACATTCGTTACCATGCCGCTCTGGTCGAAGTGTCGCCCGAAGTTATTCGAGATGTGCTCGACCATACCGATGTCGGCCTCGTGACCTTTGACGACGTGATGATGTTGAGGCCGCAATCTATGGTGTCTGGACCGGTCGAGGGCGATCTTGAAGACTCCGCTGAGGCAGGGGGAGGCGAAGACGGTGCGGAAGTAGGCGTACCGATAGCAGCCTTGCTCGACGGTGTGCCGATGGCACAGCACGACCGGCTCTCAAACCGGCTGATCATAGACGATCCCGATGAATTCACGAGCAAGTATGGCACCGCAGGGGAGCAAAGACACGGTACTGCAATGGCATCGCTGATCCTGCACGGCGACCTGAACACGCCAAACCCCGAACCGCCGATCAGGCGTCGTCTGTATGTGCGGCCGGTCATGTACCCGCAGTCGGATGGGTTTGATGGTACCAGCGAAGTCATGCCGCCGGACCGTCTCGTCATTGATTTAATCTGGCGTGTCTTTATACGAATGTTCGACGGCGAAGGCGGAGAAGAACCGACAGCGCCGACGGTGCGCATCGTCAACCTCTCTCTTGGCGACGCGAAACGGCGCTTTGCTGGCGTGATGAGTCCGTGGGCGCGCCTGATCGACCACCTTTCCTGGCGGCATAACGTTCTGATACTCGTCAGCGCCGGGAACATTACGGAGCGTATGCCGCTGGAGAACGTAGATCAATGGGCGGATTTCGAGAATGCGGAAGCCGATGAACGTCAGGCGACGTTACTGCGTGCGATACTGCGTCAGCGTGCGAATCGGCGACTGCTCGCGCCTTCGGAAGCCGTAAATGCACTGACGGTCGGCGCCGCCCATAACGACAACCTCGCGCCGAACGGACAAGGTGTGTTGGCGGTCGATCCCTATACAAGTCCGGTGCTGCCGAATATGAGTTCGGCGCTGGGGCTGGGCTTCAAACGCACAATCAAACCGGAGGTCCTATTTCCTGGCGGCGCGGAACAGATTCGTGCGAGTTCAACCCATGCGCCGATCGAGGTCAACCCGATATCGCAGCCGGCGAGTTTTTTCGGCATTGGCGTAGCCAGTCCTGAACCTGCCGGCCAGACGAATCGCAAGTTCAATATGAGTGGCACCAGCGTCGCCACGGCGCTGGCGACACACAACGCCTTGCGCATCCTCGAGGCGCTGGAAGATGTCCCAGACGATCCGGCGCATCCGAAATTCGACCCGGCATACTGCGCCGTAATCCTCAAGGCGTTGATCGTTCACAGCGCCCGTTGGGACAGGGATGCTACCAACGCGCTCAAGAGCATCGTAACTGAGAACGGAAAACTGCACTGGGAACATGAGCGGGACGAAATCAGCCGCTTTCTCGGCTTCGGCTGCCCAGAAATCGAGCGCGTAGTCGACTGCACCGAGAACCGCGCCACCCTAATCGGGTGGAACACGATCAACTCTAAGGAAACGGATCGGTTCGCGGTTCCGCTTCCAGCCGAACTGGAGGGAATGGCTGGATTCCGATCACTGTCGGTCACAATCGCATGGCTCACGCCTATCACGCATTCGCATCGCATGTACCGCCTTGCGAAGTTCAAGGCCAGTCCCGGCGGTGATAGGAAGTTCTCTATCGGTGCCAGCAACGCAAAACAACAGCCGTCGCACAACGCGCTTGGCAAAGGAACGGTCTATCACCAACGCTGGGAAGGCGAAGACGCAGTGGACTTCGTTGATGGCGGGAATCTCGTCCTCGATGTCACATGCTCACCAGCCGCTGGTGAATTGGACGATCCGATCACCTACGCCGTAGTCGCAACACTTGAAGTTGGCCAAGATGTTGCCGTACCGGTCTATGCGCGCATTCGCGAGCGACTGCGGGAGATCACCCGCGTTCGGACATGACGACGAACTCGGCTTCCCGATACTGTGCTACGAGCTCGCGCTTTAGAACATTTCGCGCAGCCACGGACATCGCAGTACAGCCACCTGCGGGCATTGCAACCAACAAAGCCGGTCGAACGCGCGGGAGAAGGGTCGGGAACGTCCGCCGTACGCCCGGAGCGGTCCCATAGTGATTCCCAAACGCAGTCACGGCCAGTCAATTCCGCCCAACACTTCGACCGGAGGAGACATTACATCCGTTTGACATTCAACGCTAGACTGACGAGGTTCCACTCGCCCCAGACCTTGTCCAGGCGCATGCCGCTAACGTGGCTGAAGCCGAGCGCCTCCTCGATTAATCCAATCAGCACATCGAGAGGCCACTTGCGCCGAGCGTATTGCTTCCGACCCACTTCCGTCAGAATCATCGACCATACTTGTTTTTGATAGCATTCGCGATGCGAGCCTTGACCTCAGCGGCAGAACCCGCGGCATTTTCATTGGACGCCAGTTGTACCCGACGAAAAACTTCATAGGGCATTTCCACGGACTGTCCTCGCGTTTCTTTGGCGAGTGCATCCGGTCCGCGTTTTAGCACGTTGGAATCAGACAACCCGGTCTGTTTTCGCAGTGCTGCCAGTTTCGCTTCGGCATCGTCGTTAAGCCGTACCATTCGCATGCCCACCGAAAATTTCCGCTTCGCAAGCTTGTGTAATACGAAGTGTATGACAAAGCCGGAGTTTGTGCCCAGCCGAATTTAAGCCGCACTGTTAAGTCGCCGAGTCCGGTTAGCCGACATTACTCTTGGCCGGGTTTTTCTTGGTATCACGCTCTGCCAACAGCATGGCTAGGGGGCTACCTTCGGCTATATGGGGGGCCAAGACCTCAGACGCCAGCGCAAGAACGAGGCGATTGCGCTCTAGCGCGGTGGCTCGGGTAGTGCGGCGGACTTCCGGTGAACAGGCTGTCAGGACTAGCAGACGTCCTTCTTTCAGGGCTTCGCGCTCGTCAGAAAGCGCACGGTATTCAGTAAGGCCACGCGCCAAGAGCTTTATCACGCGACCTTTACGGCGCAGAACAGAGCGCAGCACTTGCTGCTCAAGCGGAGAATGGAAACCGCTCAGGATGATTCTGTTCTCTTTAACCCATTTCGGAACGCGATCGAGAGTTTTCAATAATACGCTGCCGGGGCATTGGCGGGACACGAGCAGACCGAGCAGCGGTTCGTCCAGCAATGCGGGGTTCCCGACACCCGACCATTGCCCTTGAGTTTTACCGTCGGCTCGTTGGTGCAGGGAGGCAGGCAATAAGAGCGGGGATGCCTTCATGCCTCTGAACTTCCTGTTTCAAAATCTGTTTTCACGGTTTGCGCATAGAGTAGTTGAATATCATCCCATGCGCCGTCAAATCCGAAGGCTTGGGCCAGTAACAAGTCCGACTTGTCAGAAACATGCCGACATCTCGCTAAGTTGTAATTCCCTACTCGCTTTCCAGCGTTCAACTTGTACTGAACAGCATTCTCTACTGCCTCTCTTAGTTCAGCGGAGATTTTCAATAAATTCTTGCGATTTTCTGCTTTAAGTTTTGGCAATGCGATAGGTAGGCCTGCAAACATATTTTTGGTGACGTCAAAATCGTCTCCAATCGCAATCCAAAAACAGAACTCGATTTTTCCATTCAGCAACAGGAAGGCAAGATCGCGTTCCTCGCCATTCTGAAAATGGATCGCGCCATATTTGCTCTGTGAAGTGGGTTGACCATTTGCCTCGAAACATGGCGCTTCTGAATGGGTGAATGAGAGCCAATTGTAGGCTGTTTTCTTGAAGTTCAGCGCATACTCTGTTGTATGCCGGGACAGCATGGACTCAACAGTAGATGCACTTGGGCCGAGATTTTTCTCAAATGCCTCGATGAGGCTCTGCGTGTTCAGTTTGGGGATGCGTCCGTTCCAAAGCTCAGGATTAAATGCCGCATAAGACATAGATGCAAGAAGGCTTGGTCGTGCCACCTCAAACCAGCGATGCAGACGCGACGTAAACGGCATTTTGGTTGCGCTGCCAATGTGTCCAATATGGATGGTATTTCGTACTCTCACGTCCGCTGCAAATAGCGATGCAGGAATACGCCCAAAATGGGAGAACCACTGTGACCGATAATTTCGATAGAGCATCTGACGAATAGACTGGAAATCCTTACTGAATGACAGACTTAGTGGAACGATCATGCCTGTTCTTGCATTGCTGCTTCCGATCCGGATGACCCGCTCTAGGCACCAAGCATAAATATCTGTGCATGCCGCAGTCTCAAAGCCTTGAACGGAATATCCTGTGATTTTTCGTTTTGCAACATAAGGTGGATTCCCAATCACCACGTCAAACCCGCCTTCTCGCATCACACCATAGAACTCGGCGAACCAGTGAAACGGTTGGTGGCTCTCGCGCCACAACCCAAAGGCACTGGCATTTTCCGGCTCAATGCCGTAATCCCGCGCCAGATACCGGTCTAGTTCCAAACTCAGGCGACCGAGCCTTTCTCGCAACGCACGCTTGTCACTTGATGTGACGATGCCACCCCGTACTGTCTGCTGTTCACGGAACCGGTCAAAAAGGTCTGCCAAGTCGGCGATGTCTGCTTTGATCTCTGACTTATGGTCCTGCTGCTCGCCATACTCGATATTGCCTGACCCGATAGCGTCAAACTGTGCTTCGGTAGCGTAGCCGACCAAGGTATTACCGGTGCGGATGTTGAAATCAATATCGGGCAGCGGCTCCAGCTCCCGCTCGCTGTTCACTTGCGACACCAGTTTGAGGAAAAGGCGCAGCTTACAAATCTCGACTGCCTCGGCCATGATGTCCACGCCGTAGAGGTTGTGCAGGATGATGCTTTTGAAAACGTAATAGCTGCGCGAAGGATGACGGCCAACCTCCTCCAGTGCTTTGACGAAATCTTTATCGGCTCGCCTGCCGAGTTTACGGGCATCTTCCACAAACCCTTCCATCCGGTCGAGACATGCCTCGTACAGCGGTTCCAGTATGTTGAGCGCAGCGAACAGAAAAGCCCCGGAACCACAGGTGGGATCGAGGATAGTGATACCGTTGTGGAATTTTTCGTGCGACTTCTCCGGCACCCGGCCAACGATGGCCTGCCAGATGGCGCGCAGCAACGACGGGCCGCTGCTGGTATCGATGACATCCTGCATGAACTGGCGAATGTCGAGGTTCAGGGTAATCAGATCATCAACGTTTCTGATCTCTCCGCCCACCAGCTTTTTCCTGATCCCCAGACAGCGCTTGCGGCGTTCGACATATTCGCGCCAAGTCTCGGTGGGCAGTGTGCCACGCTCGCCGGTGGCGGTATCGAACTGCGCCTCGCCCAGGTTGTAGCGTTTGTCGAACATGCGTGCTTTGGCATCGTGCATGCCGGTTTGCACGAAGTCCGGCAAAGCTGATTCGGGGACGATCTCGCTGTTGTTGTCAACAACGCCGGTTTTCATGGCTAGGTAGAGATAACGGTCAGGGTTGGTTTTGAGCAAGTTCCACACCGATTCCTCGCCCTCAAAGGCTACTTTGCAGCGTTCACGCGCTTGTTCGAGCAGGTGCGGGATGACGGTGTTCTTGCTGATGTATTCGGTAATGTCCTCCTTGGTGTAGTAGGCGCCCATCTGTTTCTGGTTAATGTACTTCTCAAAGATGTAGCCGAGTACATCGGGATTGATCTCGTTGCCGCTGGATAGCGGACGGTCGTCCAGGTGCCAGTCGTAGGCGCCAAAGAACTCGAAAAGGCGCTCGAAGGCTTTATCGGGGATGTCGATACCGAGGTTGGCCTCTTCCAGTTCGTGCGGGTCGAACAGGCCACCGTTGAGGTATGGAATATCGCCTATCAGTTCATTGAACGCGGCGGAGCGTTGATCTTTGGGCGTTCCCAGTCCTTCGTGAAACATGCGCCGCAAAAAGATCCGATAAAAGGAGTGAAATTGTCCCTCTCCTGCTTCTGCTCTGACCCTTTGCAGCCGGTCGGCAAGGTAGTTTACGTTGCCGTCAAGAAAACCTTTGCACTGGATGAAGTAAATAAACATCAGGCGGTTGAGCATCAGCGAGGCGTACCAGGTTTTGTTCGTCGCATTTGCCAGTCCTTCGATGAAATCGGCAAACGCTTCGTGCTCAGATTTGAAACGCGAGTAGAAGCTTTTGGAAATGCGCTCCCGGTCGAAGGCTTTTTTCAGACCGGTGATCACATCGGTCAGGGTGATGGCCTCTTCATCTTCCAGCGACCAGACTATAGCTTCGAGCTTCTGTCGCAAGGATTCGCCACTTGTTCCCTTGTGCCAGGTATGGGTGCGGGTGATCACCGGTTGGCCGGGCGCGCGATGACACCAGAGCCAGGTGAGCGTTGTCTGCTCAGCATCGGCGAAGATCAACAAATGTTCGTGGGCAATGCGCTCAGCTTCTTTCTCGATCTTGAGTTGAACCGGTCGTGCCGGAATCCGGCCCTCCTTGTCGGGGCTGCATAGAAAGACGAAAACACCGCGTTTTTGCGCAATAGAGCGAAGCTCAAACTCTTCCCCGTTTGCCTGAACATCTTTCGGACTGCGGTTGGCGTGGTCCCAACCGAGCTCGTTGAAAAGCGGCTCAAGCTTGAACGCCGCCAATAATTTCTGAAAGCGGTCGGGAGCGATTTGCTTGCCGGCTTGCTTTGTTGTTGTCATACCAAGCCCATAGAGCAGATCAGTCTCGGGTCGCGGCTGCCTTCTTCTTCGTCGATCATGCAGAGACGGCCGTCCTCGCGGAAGTTAAAGACCAGTTTCACCAGACCGTGATCATCGATACCTGCCTTAAGGTGACGATTTATCCGATCAATGGTTGTCTGATGTAAGGGATAACGGTAAATCTCTTCGATGGACTGGTCGATGCGGCGCACATAGTCATCGGTGACGAGCAGGTCACGATGGTCGCCGATGCCTTCTCGGAAGCGCTTTAGCCGTTCGTATGTCTTGAAACGCGCGCCGGAAGGGCGTCCCAAGGCGCCGCCGAAAGATTTTTCCTCTTCGACGATGTGTTCCAGCCCCAGCCGGGTCAGGTCGTGGTGGGAATCCGTTCGCGGCAAAGGTTCGGTATCCGCCGAACAGGCGGCAACCTTTAGGACGGCAAGTTGAGACTGGGTGACGGAATTGCCGGTTTCGTCCATCCACGCAAGCGCGTCGTTGCCTTGGGAGGTGCGCGTATAAACCAGTACGCCTTTGGCGCCGGTCGAGTCTACTTCACGAGCCTTTGTGGCGTAGACCACATTGGGCAGGTTCTCGACTACGGCGGTCAAAGAAGGATCAACATCGGTAGCATCCTTCCATATCTGATAAGCATAGGAAGCCAGATCAACCTCGGCGTCGCCATCGTCATCCAGAATGCCGCTCTTCTCGTTGTACAGATTGCGGATGACTTGTTTCCCCTTATCGTCATCGAAAAAGGTCTCGTCCGACCCCACTACCTCGGCATTGTCATCAAGTCGTTGCCGCACTCGTGCGCGTAGGCGAATCAGGCGTTCGACACCATCCGCGGGAAGGAAGGAGTAGCAAAGAATCTTGTCGGACTTCTGCCCTATGCGGTCTACGCGACCGGCGCGTTGTATCAGCCGGATAATGGCCCAGGGCAAATCATAGTTTACGATGATGGCGCAGTCTTGGAGGTTTTGTCCTTCTGAAAGCACATCGGTTGCAATCAGCACTCGCAGTTCTTCCTTCTCCGGAAACTGGTTGCGTTTCTCATTGGATTCCGGGGAGAAACGCCAGGCGAGTCGGGTAGGATTCTCACTGTCTCCGGTCGCCCGCGCCAGCTTCTGGATACCGCGCTCGTTGAGTTTTTCTTCCAGATAACGCGCTGTATCGGCAAACTCGGTGAAAACGAGAATCTTCTCGTTGCCGTGTTGCTTTTCTATGAGTTGGAATAGGGAGTTTAGCTTCGCATCGCTGTCTGGTTGCCATACGCCGCAATGATCGAGTACGTCAATTAGTGATTTGGCGTCCGCCAGCAAGTCGTCGGCCAGCGCCTTGACGAACAAATTGCTGGGGAGCCACTTGAATCGGCTGTGTAGCGGACCACTGTAGGCCGCATACACTTTTGCTGCTTTGGCCAGGTACCCCCCTTCGGTGCGCAGACCGGTCGAGTTGCTGGCGAACGCTTCAAGTTCCTTGGTTGCTTCTTCGCCATCCGCAATATTGATGATTTCCTCCGTCTCGGAGTCAAACAAGTCTTCGTCGTTGAAACGTGTATCGAGCAGTTCTGCGCCCTGAGCGCCTAGAGGGATGTCCAGTTGGTTTTCTATTGCATGCAGAATGACGAAATTGCGCAGTATGTGCCGCTCCACCGACAGCTGAAATGCGAGCCCGGCGCTTTCCAGACGTTTGAACAGGTTGGTTCGGCAAAACCCCATAAGACGAGTCCCGGCGCGTGAAAGGCCATCGATGATTTCCTTCTGGTGGGCTGAAGGCGGTGATTGCAGTACGGACGCGAGATAGTTGCCGAGGCCATAGCGCGGAAGGGTCAGGGAATTGATTGCGCCGACCACCTTATTGGAATAAAAGCGGGCGTATTGATCGTTCGGGTCGTTGTCGTCGATACGAAAAGAGATAGTCTTCGGAGTTCTTTGGGGAAAGTAGGACTTTTGCCCATCGGCGAATTCAAGGTATTCCCCCTGTTCATCTTCTTTCGCGTAGTGTTGAACGATGAAGCTGCGGGTTCTGCGCACCATGTAAAGCCGCATGAGGTCTCGCCAATCGTCTGTGTCTTCACTTTTCTCGAATGCCGCGATGGAACGCACCGGGCATTGGTGACGCCTGATGAATTCGTGCTCGCCGCCCAGTTGAGAGATCAGCTTCTCCGGTCGGATTCCGAGATCCTGATCTTCCCGAAGAAACAGACCGAGTTGTGCGGAAAGGTCCAGGTACGTCTTGTTGTAAGGGGTTGCAGAAAGCAGGATGCAGAGGCTGTCATTGTTTTCGATGTAATTACGGATAGCGCGCCACCGTTTGCCTTCCTTGTTACGCAGGTTATGGGATTCGTCAATCAGCACTACACGGTAACGGCGGGTCCTTTCCGGCAGTTCATTGATTACCCTGGAGATGGACAGCACCTTGGCATGCAGTCGGTACCTGTGAACATAATCCTCCCACATTGACACCAGATTTTTCGGGCAGATGATGAGGGTCTCGGTATGGAAATCATCCTCGAACACCTTGGCTAGGGCTGTGGCCATGATGGATTTGCCAAGCCCCACAACGTCGCCTATCAGGACGCCGCCCCGCTTGTGGAGGTGGTGTGCGGCGATTTTTACGGCGGCAACCTGAAAATTGAACAGGGTGTCGCCAAATATCGCCGGAATACGGAATTCAGCCAGCCCCGCGCGCGCTTCCCGCGCCAGGTGGTAAGCCATTTTCAGGTAAACGTGATAAGGGGAAACAAGACGCTCGCCCGCCCAGCTTTCGTCAATGATGTCAGCAAGTTCTTCAGAGATGTCGAGACACCATCGATCATTCCAGCGGTCTTCAAACCAGTCTGCCAACTTCTCAGTAGCGTCACCGTCGAGCACATCGACATTCAACTCACCCTGGCGGGAAAGGCCGGCCATTGTGAGGTTGCTGCTGCCGAGGTAGCCAATGATGGGATTAACTGGGTCCTTTCGGTGCATCAAATAGAGCTTCGCGTGCAAGGGGTGGCGCAGGTAGACCTTGACGAAGAGTTTTCGCTCGCGAATCTGGCGGGCGAGTTTTCGAAGCGCCATTTCATGTTCATTGGTCGGTGTTCCGAAAGTCAGTTGCTCACGAAACTCCTGAGCGATCCGGCGCTTTTCCTTGGTAACGGTTTGGTTATCCAGAAATTCGTCGTTGTCGCCGGTACGTATCGCTCGCCGGAGTTCATCACTTGGCGATATGTGCATACCGATAAGCAGGCGGCAGCAACTACCATCGCCGCCCGCCCATCGATCCGCATAGTGCGCAAGATTATGCCAACCGCGGAGGTTGAAATAACCGACACAGAAATCCGCCTGGTCTGCGATTTCCAGGGTTTCCTGCAACGCGGGCAGCAAGCTTTCGTCTATGTTGTCGAATATGCGGGGCATTCCCTAGTTCCCTAACGCGACAGTCCTTTTCCCGCCGGCACCGAAAATCGCATGCCCGGAGACAAGCATTTCAAACATCTCCGTTACAACGCCTGCCGCATTGCGTTCCGCAGTCTATCATCCGCCTGCTGCGGCTTCACAACATACAGGGAATCCAGTCGCCAAGTCCGGTTAGTTTTTCAGATACCGAGCGCCATGTCGTCAAGCCATTGATCGGGCAGGGACGCGTGGCGCACGGCGCTGAAATGCGCCACGGCCCGGGGCAGCACCTGGGCAGCGAAGAAATTGCAGACGCGAATGCGCGACTGGTGAAAATGCGGGTCCTGCTCCATGGCCGCTTCCGCGGCCAGCGCCGACTTCAGCAGCAGCCAGGCGCCGATCAGCGTCCCGCATCCCATGAGAAAATTGACCGCCGCGGCGGCCCTGGTCTCATCGCTCTCCTTCAGTAGCCATTGCGTCAATTCCTGCGCTTGCGACACGCTTTCGCCGACGAAGCCCGCCGCATTGGCGAGCCGATCGGACTTGGCGGCAAGGGCGCAAGTTTCCCCGGCGTCAAGCAATAGCCGCGAAAGTTCCGCGCCGCCGTCGCGTTGCATCTTGCGGCCGATAAAGTCGTTCGCGTGGATTGCGGTCGTGCCCTCGTAAATGGTCATGATCCTGGCGTCGCGGACGATTTGCGCCGCGCCCGTTTTCTCGACATAGCCCATGCCGCCATGCACCTGCATGCACAGGGACGCCACGTCCTGGGCGACTTCGGTATTCCAGCCCTTGGCGACCGGGATCAGGAGTTCGTATCTGGCCCTGGCTCTGGCGCCTTCGGCGCCGGGCGCGCCGGCATCGCCGGTCATTGAGCGGTCCAGGGCGCCGGCGGCCGTATAACTGATGGCGCGGGCGGCCTCGGTCATGGATTTCATGAACATGATCATGCGGCGCACGTCCGGATGCTGAATGATCGTGCTGTCACGCCGGCCGAGCGGTCTCCCCTGCACCCTTTCGGCGGCGAATGCGACGGCTTTCTGCGTCGCCAACTCGCTCAGGCCGACGCCTTCGAGGCCGACATGCAATCGCGCGCTGTTCATCATCGTGAACATGTAGGACAAACCCCTGTTCTCCTCGCCGATCAGCCAGCCGGCGGCGCCCTTGCCTTCCTCGCCGTAGACCATGGCGCAAGTTGCGCTGCCATGGATGCCCATCTTCTTTTCCAGTGCGATGGGGCCGAGATCGTTGCGTTCGCCGGGAGCGCCGCCCTCCCCGGGCACATGTTTCGGCACCAGGAACAGGGAGATGCCTTGCACACCCTCGGGCGCCCCCTCGATACGGGCGAGCACGAGATGGACGATGTTTTCCGACATTTCGTGGTCTCCCCACGAAATGAAGATCTTTTGCCCGAAAATTCGATAGTGATCGCCCGCGGGCACCGCCTTCGTGCGAACCGCCGCCAGGTCGGAACCTGCCTGGGGTTCGGTGAGATTCATGGTGCCGGTCCAGCGGCCGCTCACCATGTTTTCGAGGTATTTCCGCTGCAATTCCGCATCGCCGTGGGATTCGAGCGTTTCGATGGCGGCCATGCTGAGAATGGGGCAGATGGAAAAGCTGAGATTGGCCGCCGCCCACATTTCGGAAGCCGCGCTGTTGATGGCGTGGGGCAAACCCATTCCGCCGAAACGGGGATTGGCGGAACAGGCGGCCCAGCCGCCTTCGGCGAACTGCCGGTAGGCCTCAGCGAATCCAGCGGTTTCGCGCACCTGACCGTCGACAATAGTGGGCGGGTCAGTCTCGCCGGCGCCGTTCAGCGGGGCAAGCACGTTTTCGGCTAGTTTCGCGGCCTCTTCCAGAATGGCGGGCACGAGTTCCGGGCTGGCTTCCTCGAACGGCGCCCGGCCGCAGACTTCATCGACACCGGCCAACTCGTGCAGAAAGAACCGCATCTCCTTCAATGGCGCCCGATACGTCATGTGCCCGTCCCCTGTCGATTAGTCTTGTCGGAGCGGCAACAAGAGTGCCGCAAGCCCACATCAATAGCAATCGGCTAACCTCTGGGAGATGACATCTGCTTCGGAGAATGAGAGCATTCGGCCCGGCTTGTGGCGCGTTGAGAGAGGAACATGAAGACACGAATCACCGAAATGCTCGGAATCGAGCATCCCATCATCCAGGGCGGCATGCATTACGTCGGTTTCGCTGAACTCGCGGCTGCGGTTTCCGAGGCTGGCGGCCTCGGCATCATTACCGCGCTAACGCAGAAAACGCCAGCCGATCTCGCCAACGAGATCGCCAAGGCCCAGGGCATGACCGACCAGCCTATCGGCGTCAATCTGACTTTCCTGCCTACCGTCAAAGCCGTCGATTATCCGGCCATCGTCAAGGTCATCATCGACAGCGGCGTGAAGATCGTCGAAACGGCCGGCAACAATCCCCAGCAGGTGCTGCCGTACCTGAAAGACGCCGGCGTCAAGGTGATCCACAAATGCACATCCGTGCGGCACGCGCTCAAGGCCCAGCGCATCGGCTGCGACGCCGCCAGCATCGACGGCTTCGAATGCGGCGGCCACCCCGGCGAGGACGACATCCCCAACATGATCCTGCTGCCGCGCGCAGCGGACGAACTGGAAATTCCCTTCGTCTCCTCGGGCGGCCAGGCCGACGGCCGCTCCCTGGTCGCCTCCCTCGCCATGGGCGCCGACGGCATGAACATGGGAACCCGCTTCATGGCGACCCGGGAAGCGCCGATTCACGAGAACGTCAAACAGGCCCTGGTCGAGGCCGACGAATTGCAAACCCGGCTGATCATGCGCCCACTGCGCAATACCGAACGCGTGCTGAGCAATGCCGCGGTGGAAAAACTGCTCGAGAAGGAAAAGGAACTCGGCCAGGAGATCAGCTTCGAGGACATCATGGAAGAAGTCGTCGGCGTTTATCCGCGCGTCATGCTCGAAGGCGAAATGGACGCCGGCGCCTGGTCCTGCGGCATGGTCGCCGGCCTCATCCACGACATCCCCACGGTCAAGGAACTCATCGACCGCATCATGAACCAGGCCGATCAGATCATCCGCGGCCGCCTCGAAGGCTTCCTGGCGGCCTGATCGGACAAGGACCGAGCGCGGAGGTAAATTTCCTGGATTTTCTGGACATCGAGTGCGGGTCGGCTTAGGTTCGCCGTTGAAGCCTTGCCGATTGCTTGATCCGGCTACGCCGTCGCTTCCTGAATCATGACATTCCCGTATGAAACTGAAACTTGAGGAACTTTCCTATCAGCGCGAGGCTATCGATGCCATCGTGCGCCTGTTTGAGGGGCAACCGCGCAACACGTTCGATACGGCGTGCCACGAAGGTGTGAGACGCAACGCCCTCACCATCCCCCCGGAGCAAATCAGCGAGAACGTCCTCGCAGTCCTCAAAGGCAACGGCATCGACGAAAAAGCGGCTTCTCTCGACGAAGCCCTGGACTTCTGCATCGAGATGGAGACTGGCACCGGCAAGACTCTCGTCTACCTCAAGACTTTCTACGAACTCTACCGCCAATACGCCTTCACGAAGTTCATCATCCTTGTCCCCTCCGTTGCAATCAAGGAGGGCGTCCTGGCCACTTTCGACGTGTTCAAGCGACAACTGGCCGACGTATACGGCTTCACGCCCGCGTGCTTCGAATACGACAGCAAGCGCTTGAGTCGCGTGAAGGCCTTCGTCGAGGAGCAGCATCCCCAACTCATGGTGATGACGCTCCAGTCATTCAATGCGGAGGACCGCATTCTCAATCAGGCTCAGCGGGAAGACCTGTTCTCCAATATGCCGTTCATCGGCGCCATTGCGAGTACGCGCCCGATTGTCATCATGGACGAGCCGCAGGAAGGCATGGACACCGAGAACGCCGTCAAACGAATCGACGCACTAAGTCCGCTATGTCGGCTCCGTTATTCTGCAACCCACAAGGTCATGAGAAATCTCATCTACCGACTGACTCCGTTTGACAGTTACCAGCAGGGCCTTGTGAAAAAGATCGAAGTGCTGACCGTTGCAGAGCAGCACCAGGAAGCGATGTCGCGCGTCGAACTCGTCGAAGTTAAAACGTATCAGGACGGCAAACCACCAAGAGCGAAACTGCGCCTCTGGTACGCAAAGCAAGACGGAACGTTTACCTCACGCGAGTCTTCGCTTCTCAAGGTCGGCGATAACCTCGAAGAGAAGACGCGCAACGTCGGCTATCGGGGCTATGTCATTCGCCGCATCTCGAAACCGCTTCGCGAACGCCACTACCGCTGCGAATTCGAAAATGGCGCCACGGTGACCGAAAAAGAGAAAGCCACCGACCTGGAGGGCATCTTCGGGGAGCAACTCTATTGGCTGATCGACAGTCATTTCACGAAGCGTGAACGGCTTGCGCCGCAGGGAATCAAGTGCTTGTCCCTAATCTTCATTGATCGCGTTGACAACTACGTTCGGCCGGACGGCATCATACGCCGCGTCTTTGCTGAGAAGTATCGACAGGTGTGTCAGGAGAAACTGAATCTCTTACCTTCCGAGGAAGAAGTAACCGCCGTGCAGGGCTACTATTTCGCACAGACGGGAAAGGGCGAATACACAGACAACAAGCATTCCATGCGCACGAACAGGGAGCTTTTCGACCTCATCCTGAAACAGAAGGAAGAACTCCTGCGCCTCGGGAATCCGGTTGAGTTCATCTTCTCGCATTCCGCCCTGGGCGTGGGATGGGACAACCCCAATGTGTTCAACATCGCGACGCTCAACCAGAGCTACAGCGAGATCAAGAAGCGGCAGGAGATCGGCCGCGGACTTCGCATCTCGGTCAACCAGGACGGTCAGCGCGTCTACGACGCCGAAGACTGTACCGAGGGAGACGAAATCAATCTTCTGACGATCGTGCCGAACGAGACTTATGAAACGTTCGTGAGTCAGTACCAGAGCGAAATCACGGAGGTCTACGGGTCTTCTGCGTCCGGCGCTAAGACCAGGCACAAACAGAAGGGCAAACACCCGCGCAAGCGCCGCGTGAAGAGGAACGATGCGATCTATGAGAGCGATTCCTTCCGTGAGTTCTGGCGGCGCCTGAGTTTGCGCACCGATTACTCGGTAGTGATAGACGAAGACGCCGTTATCAATCGAGCCACCGAGGCCTTGAACGCCCTGAAAATCGAACGCTACATGGCCGAAGTTTCTCTCGACCGCATTGAGCGGCTTGAAGCCGAAGGGGTAACGACACAGCACTTGGGCAGCGAGCGACGCCGCCTGCGCGCCACTTTCGGGGCAGTAGACCTCGTCGAGGAAATCAGCGAAGGAACGTCACTTGCCTATCCGACGGTAATCGAGATTCTACAAAACGTAACCAACCGTGAAGCCATTGTCGCAAACCCTGTCCGCTTCATCCATGAAGCATCATCACGAATCCGGGCCATTGAACTGGATGAATTGCTTCGCGGTTTGACTTATTCGCCCAATGGCGAGGACTTCGAAATCTCGCGGCTTGAACCGAGTACCGTGACTTTCGCGGAAACCATCGAAACGCCGAACCGGGGCCTTTACGACCGAGTTGCATTGGACAGCAATTTCGAGCGGAACTTCGCCTTGTCCGCAGACAACGACGACGAAGTCGTTTGCTTTCTCAAGCTCCCGGCCTTTTATCAGATTCCAACCCCCATTGGCGCATACAACCCGGATTTCGGTGTTGTTCTTCGCCGGAAGCACCTCAAGGATGGCAATGAATCCGAGTTCTACTTCGTTGTCGAAACCAAGGGCACGAACGAGCTTGCCGACAAGAAGGCGCTTCGTGAGAGCGAGGTCTACAAGATCAAGTGCGCCATGAAACACTTTGACGCGCTGGGGGTGGATGCGCATGTAAAGTACGACGCGCCCGTCAAGGAATACTCAGTCTTCAAGTCTCGCGCCAAGGGAGTGATGCATGCCTGAACAGATTCAAAAGCAAGTCCCGGATACGCCGGCCTCGGACAATGCCGCGGTGTTCGGGCGGATTGTCGATATTCTCGAAGAAGCCCGCAGTCATGTCGCCCGAACGGTCAATAGCGCAATGGTAGCCGCATATTGGCTGATCGGACGTGAAATCGTTGAGGAAGAGCAGAATGGGCAGAAACGGGCCGAATACGGCAAAGCCGCAATTGAGGATCTGTCGAGAGGGCTGACAGAACGCTACGGGAAAGGCTACTCCACCGCGTCGTTGTGGAGTATGCGACAGTTCTATCTTACGTACGTTGATCGCTCCCCGACAATTCCCTACCCACTGGGTAGGGAATTCGGGCAACAACAGATTCTCTCCCCAGTGGGTAGAGAATTGGGCAAGAGTGGAAATCTCCACCTACCAAGCGGAGAATTGACTCCACAACAGCGTCCAGAGGGCATTGAATCCACAGCAGCCAGCTTTCATCCCGATCTAAGCTGGTCGCATTACCGCGCCCTAATGCGCGTTGAAAACGATGAGGCGCGGCAGTTCTATGAACTGGAAGCCGCCAGTAATCGCTGGAGCAAGCGGCAGCTTGAGCGACAGGTCAACACCCTGCTTTTTGAACGCCTGCTCAAGAGCCGGGACAAGGACGGTGTGCTCCAACTCGTTAGCAAAGGACAGGAGACCGAACACCCCATCGACATTATCAAAGACCCCTATGCTTTGGAGTTCCTCGGCCTTCCTGAGTCGCATCGATTGGTCGAAAGCGAACTGGAAACGGCCCTTACTAGCCACATGCAGGAGTTTCTGCTGGAACTGGGGGCTGGATTCGCCTTCGTGGCCCGACAGAAAAGACTCACGCTGAATGGAGACCATTTCTACGCGGACCTGGTCTTTTATCATGTGCGCCTGAAGTGTTATGTGATCATCGACTTGAAAACAGAAAAGCTCACTCATGGCGATATTGGCCAGATGCAGATGTACGTACACTACTTTGATCGCGAAATACGCGTCGGGGAGGACAACCCGACGATTGGCTTGATCCTCTGTACCGACAAGAACGATGCTGTCGTCGAATACGTGCTCGACAAGGGCAACGAGCGCATTTTCGCCAGCCGCTACAAACTGGAACTTCCACCCAAGGAGGAGTTGCGCAGACTGCTTCTCGAATGGCGCTCCGAGAACGAAGGAGGCAAGTCATGAACAAAGCAATTATGGACCGAATGCCGGCCACGCCTGACTTGAACCAGGAACGCCTGGAGCAACTCCGCGAACTCATGCCGGACCTGTTTACCAATGACGGGGCTCTCAACCCCGACGAGCTGAAACGCCTTATCGACCCCGATTCGGCGCCGGAAACCGAACGCTTTGAATTCCGCTGGTTCGGCAAGGCCGATGCCAAACGCAACGCATTCACACCGACTCTCGCAACTTTGGAGTACGATCCCGAACGTTCAGTAAATCCAGAACTTGCCGATGGCAACGCGATCATCGAGGGAGAGAATCTCGAAGTCTTGAAGTGTCTGCTCGCCGCTTACCGCAATCGGATAAAGTGCATCTATATTGATCCGCCGTACAACAAGGACAAGGACTTCGTGTATTCCGACGTATGGAAGGTGGACAAAGAAACCTACTGGAAACACATCGGTGTGACTTCAGAGGGTGTGAAGGTCGACACGAACACGAAAGCCGACGGGCGCTTTCACTCCAACTGGCTCAATATGCTTTATCCGCGCTTGTTGCTTTCTCGGCAACTGCTGCGAACAGATGGTGCAATCTTTATCTCAATCGATGACAACGAAATTCACCACTTGCGAAAATTGTGTGATGAGGTCTTTGGCGAGGAGAATCATGTCGGTACAATCATCTGGAAAAACGCTACAGACAACAACCCATCAAACGTTGCCGAGGAGCATGAATACGTACTAGTCTACTGTCGGGACAAGACTCGGCTTTCAGCAGTTTGGAAGACACAACTATCAGATGTAAAAGATGTCTTGGTGAAAAAGGGCGAGGAGCTAGTTTCGAAACATGCTGACCTTGCCGAACTGCAAGAGGCATACACTCGATGGCATCGAGAGAACAAACAGTTTCTATGGCCACTCGACCGGTACAAATTTATCGACAAGGGCGGCATTTACACTGGGAGTCAGAGCGTACACAACCCTGGCAAGGAAGGCTATCGATATGATGTTCCACATCCTGTCACAGGCAATCCGTGCAAAGAACCGCTAATGGGCTATCGCTTCCCGCTGGAAACAATGGAAGAATTACTTGCCAAAGAGCGCATTCTTTTTGGGCAAGACGAGAATAAGATCATAGAATTAAAAGTCTACGCTAACGAGTTTCAAGACAAGCTCTCAAGTGTCTTTGAACTTGATGGTCGGCTTGGGCCTTACGATCTCAAGACTCTCTTTCCGGAACATCGAAAGATCTTCACTAATCCGAAGCCGGTCAGCTTGCTCTCCCACGTAATCCCGTTCGTTCTTGACGATGGAGATATTGTGCTCGACTTCTTCGCTGGATCTGGACCTATGGCCCAAGCCATTATTGAGACAAACGCAAAGGATAATGGGACACGCCACTTCATTCTGGTGCAATTCCCGGAATTGATTGACAAAGAGGACGAATCCTTCAAGGCGGGGTTCAAATGCATATCAGATATCACAATCGAGAGAAATAGGCGAGTAGTTGCCCGTTTCGACGAAACAGCAGCAAGGTTGGAAGCCGAAGCGGACAACGAACTTGAAGGCATGGCAAAGCACGATCATCTCGCATTCCGCGCAGGTTTTAAGGTATACAGACTCGCCAAGTCCCGGTTTCCTCGCACTGAGTTCGTTCCCAATTCCGAGAAAACGGATGAAGAAAACTTGGAGGCTTTTGAGGTCTATATTCGTGAAAAGGAATCAGCGTTCCTGATGAAATTCGAAAGGTCGACAATTCTGGAAGAAGTCCTCCTCAAAAACGGCTTCATGCTTGATGTTCAGTCAGAGGCTCTTGCCGATTTCGCCGACAATGTGGTCTTTCGTGTATGGGACCGACAGAAAGAGGCGACAGTTTGCCTTGACTATGATCTGAAGGAGCCGACTATCGCTAAACTCAAAGGCATGGGGGGCATTTTTATCTGTCTTGAGCAAGCGCTCAACACGACGAAAAAATGGAACCTCCGCACTGAATTTGGAGAGAGGTTAATAGCGTTTTGAAAAACCAGGAGCATGCAATGGTTGATTCACTTAGCTGTGCATGAATGAATAACCAATGAACATTACTTTTGTTGAGATTCAGAACTTTCGGAAGCTCAAGGCATGCCGCGTTGAGATCGCGAAACGGGAGACCATTTTTGTCGGTGCAAATAACAGTGGAAAGACGTCTGCAATGGATGCTCTTATTCTCTTCCTCAAACGAGACCGCCGCAAAGACATTTCCACAACGGATTTCACCCTTTCCAATTGGTCGACTCTCGATCAAGTCGGAAAACAATGGATAACAGCTACTGGCAATGATGTAACACCAGATCTAGGCATTGGGGCCTGGCTACCTCATTTGCCATCGATTGATGTTTGGCTCACAGCGGATGAAAATGACCTTCACCAAGTTGTGCACCTTCTCCCTACACTGGATTGGACACCGAAGGAATTGTTGGGAGTCAGGCTTATCTTAGCGCCAAAGAACATAGAGCAACTCTACAAGGAGTTTCAAGAAGCCTATAACTCGGCACGAAACGCTGAGTCTGCTTCTTCCAAATCAGAGTCACTACTATCTTTATGGCCACACTCGATGAGAGATTTTCTGGACCAGAAGCTTCACAGTCAGTTTGAAGTTCAATGCTACATTCTTGATCCCTCGCAATGTAAAGATCCCGTGCAGGGAGTCGCCACGCCCCAACCGCTTCCGCAGGGTAGTGTTCCTCTCAATAGGAACCCATTCGAAGGTCTCATAAAGGTTGACGTAATCACTGCCCAAAGAGGTTTTTCGGATCCCAAGACTGAAGATGGGTCACGTAGTGGTTTTGCAAGCTTGTCAACTCAGCTACGACGTTACTACTCAATGCACCTAGATCCATCGGAGATGCCGGACAAGAGTGATATCGAAGCTCTGGAGGCGATCGAAGAAGCAAAAATGGTATTCAATGATCAGTTGAAGACGAGTTTCGAGCCGGCTATTGGGGAACTGGAGGGTTTAAACTACCCGGGGTTCAGTGACCCAAGAATCTCCATAACAAGCCAGATCGATCCGCGCGACAGCCTCGATCAAGACGCCACAGTTAAATACGAATTACCCGGAACAGAATCGCTGTACTTACCTGAAAAATACAACGGCCTGGGCTACCAAAACCTCATCTCGATGGTATTTAGCCTAATTCGATTCAGAGACGAATGGATGCAGGTTGGAAAAGCAGTCAAAAATCAAGACACCAATGATGCTGCTATTGAACCCTTGCACATTGTACTTGTCGAAGAACCCGAGGCCCATTTGCACGCGCAGGTCCAGCAGGTATTTATCAAGAAAGCTTACAAAGTGCTTCGCGAACATACCGAGCTCGGTAGTTCCCTCTACAGTACTCAACTGATCGTCAGCACTCACTCATCACATATTGCCTATGAAATAGACTTCTCTTGTCTGCGCTACTTTCGCAGGGAACCAACTGCAAAGCAGGGACAGGTACCTACAGCAACGGTTGTCAATCTCTCACGAACATTTGGCGAAAACGACGAGACATCGAAGTTTGCTGATCGTTATCTTCGAACAACTCATTGCGATCTCTTTTTTGCTGATGCGGCCATCCTCGTGGAGGGTTCCGCTGAACGCATGTTGCTTCCTCATTTCGTGCGCAAAAATTTCCCCAATCTGAATCAAAGCTACATATCACTTCTTGAAATTGGCGGTGCCCATGCACATCGTTTGAGGCCGCTTATAGAATCTCTTGGACTTCTTTCTCTGATTATCACGGACTTGGACTCAATCCAAGAGAATGGCACTGCCAGGGCTCGCCCAGAACGCGGTAAAGGCTACAGGACTGGAAACAATACGCTCAAAGACTGGGTGCCTGAGAGAAGTCTTCTTGACGATTTGCTCGAATTGTCAGACGACCAGAAAAAATCAGCGAATGGGCTAGTCAGAGTCGCATATCAGTGCCCAATCACTATGGAATTCAAGGAGGGTGAAGACAAAGACGAGGCCATACCGTATACATTCGAGGATTCACTGGCCTTGTCGAACCTTGCGCTGTTGCGAGGATTTAAGAAACCGGTGGGCTTATTGAAGAAGCTTCAAGCGGCTCTCAATAAGGATTCCCTCGATGATGCCTGTAAAAATATGTTCTGCAATTTGGAGAAAGGTAGCAAGGCAGAGATGGCCTTGGAACTACTTTACCGAAGTGAACCGAACGAGCTAAAGCCGCCAGACTACATAGAGAATGGCCTCAAGTGGCTTGAGGGGAAACTTGACGAGAGAAAGTTAGAAGTAATTTCGACAGAGTCGGCAGAGGTGAATGATGCCTGAGTTGGTCTCCCAAGAGAGTGAACTAAGGAAGACAGTCAAGGCCTGCCTCGAACTGGAAAAGCCAAAGAGTTTTTTCCTCTATGCTGGTGCTGGCTCCGGCAAAACTAGGGCGGTAGTTGAGGTATTGAGTATCTTTCGAGACCGATACGGTAAGCTCTTTCGGCAATCGGGTCAAAAAGTTGCTGTCATAACCTATACAAACGCCGCATGCGACGAAATTAGGCGCAGACTAGACTTTAACCCCATTTTCTCCGTTTCCACAATCCATAGTTTTGCTTGGGAGCAGATTCGTACGTACCATAAAGACATCTCTAACTTACTTCGCCTACGTCTAACTGACGAAATTGCTATACTTCGAGAGAAGCAAGAGACTGGGAGATCGGGAACAAAGGCCGCCATTGAGCGAGAAATACAGATAGAGTCAAAACAAAAGCGACTTCTGCATCTAGATACCATCAAGCAGTTCACCTATAACCCTAACGGTGAAAACGTCGGTAAAGATTCGCTTAATCATGCTGAGGTAATTGCTATCTCAGCCGGGCTCCTAATTGACAAACCGCTCATGCGACAAATACTGGTTCGGAAGTATCCTTTTTTGCTAATCGACGAAAGTCAAGACACTCAAAAAGATTTAATTGAAGCATTCTTTGCTGTCCAAGCCGAACATTCTGACAAGTTTGGTCTATTTTTATTCGGTGACACTATGCAGCGCATCTATGCAGATGGAAAAGAAGAATTGGAACAAGCTGTTCCTGCAGATTGGGAGAAGCCTGCCATTATCATCAACCACAGGTGTCCCAAACGTGTTGTGACTCTTCTCAATCGGATCAGATCGGATGCGGACGGCGCTCAGCAGAAGCCTAGACCAGACGCGCATGAAGGGGTCGTGCGGCTTTTCTTGGTGAATGATAGTGATGATAGAGACAAACAGAAAATTGAAACGGAAGTGGGCAGAATGATGGCCGAAGTCGCTTCCGATGATGATTGGATAAGCCTGCATGCGGTCAAAGTACTTATGCTTGAACATCATATGGCTGCACGCAGGGGTGGCTTTCACGGTTTCTTTAAGCCGCTATACGAGATCAGCAATTTTAAAACCGGTCTGCTTGATGGGACATTAAGTGGAATTGCCTTCTTTGCGCAGCAGGTTCTTCCCTTGGCGCATGCGGCGCTATCCAATAAAAGGTTTGCGGTGGCTGAGGTCGTAAAGGAATATTCTCCAATTGTGTCTCCTGATAGATTACTCGCGAGCAAGACTTCATTAGAGGAAATCCGCACGGTCGGAAAGTCTGTAAAGACAATGTCGTCCCTGTGGGAAGATGGTGCAGATCCCGTACTGCTAGATATTCTCAAGGTGGTTGATCACGAAGGTCTTTTTCGAATCCCTGACGTATTTGCACCCATCCTATCCGGCGCAAGTGCGCAAGGACAAAAAATTGAGTCCGTTCCAGTAGATGCGGAAGACGACAGGAATCCTGTAATTGACGCTTGGCGGGAAGCGCTTTCTGTCCCGTTCAGTCAATTCCAAGCGTATGTGGAGTACATCTCAGATAGATCGCCTTTCGGAACACATCAAGGTATCAAAGGTCTACAATTTCCGCGAGTAATGGTCATTCTAGATGACAATGAAGCTCGCGGATTCATGTTTAGCTATGAAAAGTTGCTTGGGGCGAAAGCTCTGACGAAAACAGATGAGAAAAACCGCCTTGAAGGCAGAGAAACTTCCGTAGACAGAACTCGCCGTCTCTTCTACACAACTTGCAGTAGGGCTGAGCGGAGCCTCGCCGTGGTTGTGTACACGAAAGAGGTGGACATGGTCGCCAGCCATATGTCCAAAATTGGCTGGTTCGAGAACCAAGAAGTGATCCAAATGTGAAGCATGCAAATGGCTTGAGAGTGCTGGTGGCAATGTTTCAGGTGATTACCGTCTCAATACACGTCTCTCGAAAGACTTCTGCGCGAGTTTCTGGTTGTTCGCGGGCAAAGGCGTCCATGGACTAGACCGCCGCCGTCGCAATCTTGCCGGCGACAGACTGAATCCATACCGGCGCCTTGACTGCGTCGCGGACGAGTTTGGCGCAGGTATCCGCATCGAGAGACCGGGCGATCTTGGCGACAACGGCATCGTCAACGCCATTCTTGCCGAAATAGCGAAGCGCCTGGAATACGATTCCCGTCGGTCGACCGGCGCCGACCAGGTTTTTCGCCGCCGCCTTGCGCATGATGATTGAATGGCGACCAATCTGCCGGACCCTGGAGGGGCCGCTGGTGAGATAGACGGCTTTGGCTGGAACTTGGGTTGTCAGTCCAAGCATGTTCGCCGCGCGCGCTGGCGAGACCTCGACCACATGGCTGTCTTTTCGCGCTATGGCGCGCGCGACGGCATCCGTGTCCGGGGATAACTCGCCGAGACGCCGGCTCTGTTTCGGATAGTCATATACACCGCGCGCAAGCCGGCGGATCACGCCTTGACTGGCGAGTCGCGACAGCGCTTGGTCCACCGCGGCGCGCGACCCGATATCGAGGAAGTCCCCGGGGACGAATACGGTCCCTCGGCCTTTGGCCGCAATGCGACGTTTAATCTTGGCAGTAGTCATTAACAGCCTCTTTTGATGTCATAAAATAGTATATATTTTTCTGACATTCAAGACTTGAGTCAAGGTTATGGAAAATCGTTTTCAACTCTCGTGTAAGCGCCCATGCGATGGGTGTCCCAAATGACCCTGCGCTCGCGATTGGCTACCCTCCGGGTAGAGAATTGAACTAAAGTGGAAACTCCATCATCCCGACGGAAAGATCGGCTTGCGGTTCTGGTATTATGCGCGGCTTGATTGATACAGGGATTGCGCATGAACGCCGCCGCACCTCTTCCCCCTTTGCTGGACGTCCTTATTGTCGGTGCCGGGATTTCCGGGATCAGCGCCGCCTGTCATCTGGAGCGCGAATGCTCCGGCAAGAGTTATGCGATTCTCGAGGCGCGGGACGAGATCGGGGGAACCTGGGACCTGTTTCGCTTTCCGGGGATTCGCTCGGACAGCGACATGTACACCTTCGGCTTCAGTTTCAAGCCCTGGACGAATCCGAAGGTGATTTCCGACGCAGACGCCATTCGCGAGTACTTGCAGGAAACGGTCGACGAGTACGGGGTGCGCGAGCGCATCCGGTTCGGACACAGGGTGACCTCGGCTGCCTGGGACAGCCAATCTGCAGTTTGGACCGCATCGGTGGTCGACGGCGAGGACCGCGAGTTCGAAGTCAAGGCGCGATTCCTGTTCATGTGCTGCGGCTACTACGATTACGACAAGGGCTATACGCCCGACCTGCCCGGCCTTGCGGACTTCGGCGGTCCTGTCGTGCATCCGCAGCATTGGCCGGAGGAACTGGATTATTCGGGCAAGCGCATGGCGGTGATCGGCAGTGGCGCGACGGCGGTAACGCTTATCCCGGCACTGGTGCAGAAGGCGGCGAAAGTGACCATGATCCAGCGTTCGCCGAGCTATATCATTTCCCGCCCCGGCAATGACCGAATCGCCGCATTGCTCAATGCGATGTTGCCGGCGCACTGGGCCGGCGTGATCAATCGCCGGCGCTTCGTGCGTCTGCAGGACATGGTTTACCGGCGGTCGCGGGAACAGCCGGAGAAAATCAGGGACTACCTGCTCAAGCGCGTACGCAAGGTACTCGGTAAAGATTACGATGTGGAGAAACATTTCACGCCGAATTACGAACCCTGGACCCAGCGCCTCTGCCTGGTGCCCGACAACGACCTGTTCCTGGCGATCAGGGAAGGCAAGGCCGACGTCGTCACCGGCAATATCGAACGCATCGGCGAAAATGGCGTGACGATGCAGGACGGCGAACGGGTCGAAGCCGATATCCTTGTTACGGCAACGGGCCTGAACCTGCAAGTGCTCGGCGGCGTGCGCCTGTTCCGCGACGGCGAGGAATTCGACCCGGCCAGCGCGTTCAACTACCACGGCATGATGTTCTCGGGCCTGCCGAATCTGATCTACACCTTCGGCTACGTCAACGCTTCCTGGACCTTGCGCGCCGACCTGAATTCAAGCTATTTCTGCAAATTGCTCAAGGCCATGGACGCCAGGGGCGCGCGCCAGTGCGAACCGGTGCTGGGCGAAGACGAAAAAGGCCTGCCGGAACTCGACTGGATCGACGACTTCAATCCCGGCTACATGCAGCGCGCCATGCACCTGTTCCCGAAACAGAAGAACCAGCCTCCCTGGCGCAACACCCAGGACTACCTGCTCGACCGCAAACTGATTGAAGAGTCACCGATCGAAGACGGCGCCTTGCAACTCAGTTGAGCGCGCGAGTCCCATGACTGGAGAATCCGGAATGAGGAAAAAAACCTGTCTGTCATTCGTTGCGATCGTCATGGTCGTGTCGACGGCATTTGCGGTCGCCCAGGGCAGGCCGCAAGCCCGCGCGCTGGACCCTGACGCGGGCATCTCCGTGATCCTGCTCGGCACCGGGGTGCCAATCCCGAATCCGCAACGGGGCACGGCCTGCACGGCGGTAATCGCGGGAGACCGGGTGTTCCTCGTCGATACCGGCCGCAATTGCGTCGTCACGCTCGATCAGGCCGGAATCTTCGATCTCGACGCCATTTTCTACACCCACTACCATTCGGATCATTTCATCGGCCTCGGCGAGATCTTGCTCAACTTCGGCGTCGCCGGCATCGACCGGTCGATTCCGGTTCTGGGGCCGCCGGGGGCAGTGGAAGTGGTCGAAGGAATCATCGCCACCTACCGCCTCGACCTCCAGTATCGAATCACGCATCATGGAGAGAAATTCAGCGAAGCGGTCATGAATCCCACGGTGACCGAGCATGAACCCGGGGTCGTACTCGACGAAGACGGCCTGAAGGTGACCATGTTCCCGGTCTGCCACGAACCGATCGAGCCCGCGGTGGGATATCGCTTCGAGTACAGGGACCGGATCGTCGTCATATCGGGTGATACGCGCGTCTGCCCCGACTATGCCGCGGGCGCGGAAGGCGCCGACCTGCTCGTCAGCGAGGCCGAGAACGCCGCCATGTTCAATCCGGGTCTGGCGCTGGCAAGAGCCGCGGGCAATACGCGGCAATTCGAAATGATCCAGGAAGGCATGGAGTATCACGCCGAAACGCTCGCACTGGCGCAAATGGCCCAGGAAGCCGGCGTGAAAAAGCTGGCGCTTACTCACCTGTTCCCCTCGATTCCACCTACCGACGCCGCGGAAGCGGCATTCATCCAGGGAATGAGCGATTACTTCGACGGCCCGATCATCGTCGGCCGCGACGGCATGGAAGTTGCGCCCTGAACGGCCACTGTCAGGTAAATATGGTGAGGCCCGCGCAAAATGGACGGGTGTCCCGTTGGTTTTTGTCTCAGGGGAAAAATGAATCTGACTGAAAAAGAAAACGAACTGTTTGAACGGTGGGAATCGCGGTGCAGAAAGCACGGCGAGAATCGGTTCGTAAAGGACGGTGCTGTGGATCTCGATCGATTCGAGAAGGCTCCCTTAAAGCTCGTCTTTGTACTGAAAGAAGCTTACACCGACGAATCCTTTGACCTGAGGGAATACCTGCGCGAACCAAACCTTTATCCAACAATGGTGCGGTGGATTGAGGGCATCCTGGCTCTCCCAGACCTCAAGCCATGGTCCGAACTCGACGGATGGCTGAGCGAAGTACGTCGAGACCAGGCAGTACGTCAGATAGTGTTCATGAATGTGAAAAAAAAATGGCGGAGGCCCAAGCGCGAACTGGAAGGAGATTCGGAGTGCGATGAAGCGTGACAGCGATTTCATTCGGGAGCAACTGGCCATGTACAAGCCCGATGTCGTTATTCTCTGCGGTTCGGACATTGGAGACGGGCTTGAAGACTTGTATTCGATATCGGACGACGCCTGGGCGCGAACCGACCGTGGCATTTGGCACTGTACTGTGGGCGGCGTATTGCACGTTCTGTACCGCCACCCTGCGGCCCGCGACCCAGCCCATATGAAGCACTATGGACTGATTGATGCACTTCACGAACTCCATGTATGGGAACGGCGGCGCTGATTAAATTTGCCTTGACTGCCAATCGGCGTTGAGTGTCAAGTATATGGACCCCTTTCCTTCGCCACGTTTACCGCTTATCTGCTTGTCCCTCAATCAAACTAGTCAGATTCTCTAAGTCTTTCCCCGAAGGAACTTCAGCAGATGTCCCAATTTTAAGCAGTTCTTTCGGCATCTCATCAAGGTTCATGGAAATTGTTAGGCCTACATTGTTCTCATCCACGTCGTCCTTGTCTATATCATCCCAGTCATCTTCGAGAAAAGCTGAGTATGCCGCACCTGCATCCAAAAAATCTTCCAAAGCTTCAGCTAGATCGTCTGGAAGATATCCGATTTGTTTTTCTTTACATAGCACGTTAACACTGATGCGCTCATTATTACTGTCCAGCACTTTATTTAAAAATATGGGATCGTCCATGTCACACCCATCAAGGTTGTTGAGATAGCTTGCAGCATTTACAACATGAGTAATGATTTCTCCCAAAGACTCATCCGCATTATCGTATAACAGCACCTCATACGGTTCTTCATCAAACTGTTGATCATTAAATTCAAACCCAAATTCAATCTCAATCCCCACTTCAGTTTTAATCTTGCTTTCATTTTTTCTCGAAGAAGCTACATTATTTTTTGACGCTTCATCATCTTTCTTCACATCCACGAGTTCGTAAAAATCAGACTCAGAAAGAATATCAATAGAAAATCCCTTTTTTATAAATTCTTCAATTTTTCGGTGTTTTGTGCTTTTTTCATATCCATTTAGCTTACTTTGATCCTGAATTCCCACAACTAGCATCGTGACTTTTTTTGAGGGATTACTTGCGGGAGTACAACCAACCTGTGCTGCTAACTCTTCAGCTTCTTTCCGATTAAGCACACTTAACTTTCCAGTGAACAAAATGGTTTCACCAAATAGTGGTCCATCCGGATTAGCTAATGATTTGGCGTCAACAGATCTATCTCTAGCAGAAGTTTTTGATCGAGGAAAAACTGGTCTATTAACTAAGTGAAGCCAGTCTGATATTTGAGTGTCTGTAGCTTCGCATGCTTTCAGTACAATTTCAGTAGTAGCTCTTGCATCTTCTAGCGCATCGTGGTGATTAAATGAAATTCCCAGATTTTTGGCAACATTTTTGAGGCCCCAACCTTTTTTCCCAAACTTCTCAGGCCACGCGCGTTTAACGATTGCGGCACTGTCTAGCCAACTGACAGGCAAAGATTCAAGATTATGATTTGCCGACGCTCGTTCAAGAGCAACTCGATCAAATGATGAATGGCTTATTAGAATTGAATCATTTAGACGGTCTAGTTTTTCTCGGATATCAGTAAATGACGGCTCATTCCTTACATCGTTCGCACTTATTCCATGGATAAAAACATTGTAAGGGTCAAACCAGGCATTCGGATTTACAAGTGATTGCCACTTATCAACAATTTCACCATTCTCAACAAAAATAATCCCAATTTGGCAAATGCTTGCACGATCAGCATTTGCAGTTTCTACGTCAATTACATTAAATGTATGTGCCATCTGATTCGAACCTTAGTAGTAATGGATATTGTCGAGAAATGTCGCCCTATGCGGTCACGGATGCTATCCCAATTCGGTCTTAGCATCTAGCCTTCTCTGTAACGCAACTGCTACCTACTGAGCAGCGCGACTCAGTATAGTATCGTCACGATGTGCGTAACGACTTGTAGTGCTTGCTCGCCGGTGACCAAGCAACCACCCCGCGACATGCAGGCTTTCGCCTTTCATCACCGCGTGGGATGCGTGAGCGCGCCGCAGATCGTGCAGCGGCGCATCGGCCACGATACCGGCTAGGTCCCGCGTCTTCGTAAAGAACCAGTGAAACACCCCCCGAGTCATGGGTCTGGCTCCACTCTCGTTGGGGCTTACCTGAAGTGGGCGGCGTCCTGATAAGATGTTGACAATATGCATATATATGCATACATTGGCTTCGTGAGCATCGTTACCTGGGATCCGCGCAAGGCGCGCAGCAATTTGGTCAAGCATGGAGTGGCTTTCGAGGATGCCGAACTGGTGTTGAGCGATCCGGTTGCCTTGACGGCTGAAGACCCGGATGCGCTTTCCGAACGGAGGCAGGTTTCTGTCGGCATGGATGCACTGGGCCGGGTGGTCGTTGTCGTGTTCACACAAACAGGTGAATCGACGCGGATCATTTCAGCGCGCAAGGCAACACGAACAGAGAGAATTGCATATGCGGAAGGAATATGACTTTGACGGCGGCCGGAGAGGGGCGCCGGTAGCACAACAGGGAAAGTCCCGAATAACCATTCTGCTGGACAAGGACATCTTGGAGGCTTTTCGCGGTCAGGCAAAGGACAGTGGGCGCGGCTATCAGACCGCGATCAATCAGGCGTTGCGGGAGTACCTGGAAAGAGAAAAGCTGGAAACCGTTCTGCGGCGCGTGTTGCGGGAAGAACTTGAGGAAGGCGGACTGTCCGGCGCACATCCCTGAACGTTCCGGATGAGGGAATCTCTCGGCCCGTTATGAGTTCCGAGCTTTGGGGGCGTTTCGGGGTTCAGCCCCGGGGATCGGGTTTCAGGTCCCGTTTGAAGCGCTTGAAGTTGCGCACGTAGGTGTCGGCGCTTTCGAGCAGCATGGCTTTTTCCTCGTCGGCCAATTGCCTTGCCACCCGCGCCGGGGAGCCGAGAACGAGCGAGCCGTCGGGGATTTGCTTGCCTTCGGTGATCAGGCTGTTGGCGCCGATCAGACAGTCGCGGCCGATGTTCGCGCCGTTGAGCACCACCGAATTGATGCCGATGAGGGAATTGTCGCCGATGGTGCAACCATGGAGCATGACCTTGTGGCCGATGGTGACGTTGCGGCCGATGGTCAGCGGGATGCCCGGGTCGGTATGCAATACCGACAAGTCCTGCACGTTGGAATTCTCGCCGACGGTGATCAGGTCATTGTCGCCGCGCAGCACCGCGCCGAACCAGACGCTGGCGTTGTTTTCCAGTTGGACGCGGCCGATCACAGCGGCGTCCGGCGCCACAAACCAGTCCTCTCCGGCGATTTCAATTTCGGCGTCTCCGAGTTTGTACAGCATGGCAATGCTCCTGTTGTTTGCCTGAAAAGATTCTGCGACTTCGCGCAGAATGACAGTAGGTAACTGCGCGGAATGACAGCGGGCAACTACGCGCAATGGCGTGGCGCGCGGCAAATCAAACCCAAATACCCAGCACCGCCATGCTGCCCAGGCCGATCAGCACCAGCAGGAACTTGAGCGGGCGGTCGTGATCCCGAACCGGCATGTCGACATCGTCGCTTCCCACCAGCGCGCTGCTGACGAAACGCGCCATGCGGTCTTCGATGCGCCCCATCTCTCCGCCGATCACATCCATGATTGCGACGTAAATGAACGTTCCCGCGGCCAGGGCATTGAAAACGCCCTCGACGAGTTCGGCGTTCTCTCCCTGCATGAGGCTGGACACTGTCGTGCCGAAGAGGATCCCGAGTGGCGTCATCAGCACGAAGACGGTCAGTACCATGCGCAGACTCGAAGTGTTCAGGCCGGCGGCATGGGCGCTGACCATCAGCGCGAAGGACGCCGAACCCTTGTGCAACAGAATCCCGGTCATCACCAGTAGCGAAGCGGCGACTTCCGGCTCGAGGCCGAGGGCGATTCCGGTGATGACCGAATGAATCGACAGCGCCGCGAGCATGACCATGGGATATACGGGCCGGCGTTGCTCGCCGGAATCTCCTTCGCCCGCGGGCCCCATCGATTCGAAATAGACCCGGTCGATCCACAGCAGAATCGCAATCCCGGCCGCCGCCAGTAACGGGGCCAACGGATAATCGGTAAATCCGGCGAGCATTTCCCCGGCTTCAGGCAGCAGATGGGTGAAGCCGACGCCAAGGAATATACCTCCGGCCAGGGCATTGCCGAGGGAAAAGAAGCGCTGACTCGCCCGTAACCGCGCCGCCAACAGCGGAATGATGCCGCCGAGAACGCCGACCGCAAGGATGGACAGCCCGGCGATGACCTTGAGTGCGAGCAGGGAAATCATGTTGGCGCAAACATACTGCATTTTTGCTTCCGGCCCAAATGAAAAGTCCCGCCGTCAGGCGGGACTTTTCTCCTGCCGCCGACCCTTCCCTGGGCCTGGACCGGGTCAATACTCGAAGCGAAAGCCCGCCATCACGCCGCGGCCGGGTTCGGGTGCGAAGTTCTTCAACAGGGACGCGTGATTGCGGATTTCCTCGTCGAGCAGATTATCTCCGCGCAGGAACACCTCGAGGCTGCTGTCCCCGCCGACGTCGAAACGGTAGTCGGCGTAAAGTGACACCAGGGTATAACCGTCGGTGGGCAACTCCAGTTCCGCCACGTCTTCCTGCTCATTCACTTGCGTGGCTCGCAGGTTAACGCTCCAGCTGTCTCCGGACCAGCGCAGTTCGGCGCCGACCCTGGAAGCCGGAATGCGCGGCACGTAACCGCCGGAATCGAACTCGGCGTTCACCATATCGCCGAATACGCCAAGGGACAGGGACGAGTCCTCGCCTTCCATCACGTTGAAGGAAACTTCGCCTTCGATGCCGGTAAAGCGCGCGTCCTGCTGCAGATACCGGACCAGCGTCTGCTCTTCGAACTCCCCCGACACATCGAGATAAATGAAGTCGTCGATCTGATTGTAAAAAGCGTTGAACTCGCCGGTGAAGCTGCCGCCATACCGGCGATAGCCGAACTCCAGATTGTTGGAAGTCTCCGAATCGAGCAGCGGATTACCGATATCCAGGGAATTCGTACCGGCGTGGAAGACGAGATCTTCGTAGTCACTCTCAACGGCGCAGGTGTCCACGGAAACATTGGAGTAGAGCTCTTCCACCGCCGGCGCCCTTTGGGACCGGGCCGCGCCGAACAGCAGATTGGCGTCATTGCCCACATCGTACAGCACCATGCCGCTCAGGCTCGTGGCGTTGCTGCTGTGCTCGCAGCGACCGTTGGGGTCGACGCTGCTGTCTTCCAGGTGAATGCCGACTTCGCCGGACCAGTTGCCCGCATCGAAGCGTTCGACAGCGAAAAGACCGATGGAGTTGAGGTCGGATTGCGGAATAAAGGCTTCTTCGCCAATGGCGCTGAATACGGTATCCGCGAATTGCATGCCCCAGACCCCGGTCCAGTTGCCCAGGGGAGCATGGGTCAGGGTAATGCGGCCTTCGTTGCCTTCGCTGTTGTAGCTGGTGCCCACGTGGCGGTCGCCGTCTTCGAAAAACTCGATCTCGTGATGCACGTAATCGGTTACGCCCACCGAGGCGCGCACGCTCTCGAAAAAGCCATTGTCGAACCGATACTCGCCCTTGAAGTCATAGCGGCTCCTTTCCATGTCGAGGCGGACGAACTCAACCGCTTCCCCCCCGTGGCCGTGTTCGTCCTCGTGGTCGTCGTGGTCGTCGTCATGGTCCTCGTGTTCGTCTTCGTGCTCCTCTTCGCCATGGCCATGCTCATGGGCATGAACGCCGAGCGGGAGACCGTAGTTCTTTTCCACCTCGCTCACGGAAACGCCGAAAAAGCCATTGTCGCCCACGAAGGAAAAGCCGAAACTGCCGCCGTTTGACTCGGCATCGGAGTTACCGATGTAGCCGAAGGTGTTTTCCACTCCCTCGTCTTCGTGATCGTCGTGGTCGTCGTGGTCATCGTCATGGTCGTCGTGATGCTCTTCTTCGAGGTGTTCGTGCAACAGTTCCTCAAGGGCCTCGATGGCTTCCTCGTCCATGGCGTAGCCGCCGATCTCCACATTGTCGTTGCGGCTCCGGAAAGCATCGAGATGGAAAGCCACATTGCCCGCCGCGCCATCGATACGGATCAGGGTTTCGTCCTGTGAATTCACGGTATTGCGACTTTGCTGGACCACGAAGCCCGTTTCTTCCGGCAGACTCTCCGGAATCCGGTTGTCAATGACATTGACGACGCCGCCGATGGCGTTGCCGCCGTACAGCAGGGTCGACGGTCCGCGAATGACTTCCAGCCGTTCCGCCAGCTCCACATTCAGGGCATTGGCATGGTCGGGACTGGCGGTGGAAACGTCAGTCGTGCCGACCCCGTTCTCGAGCACCTTGACACGGTTGGTGGATTGGCCGCGGATAACCGGAAGTCCGACTCCCGTGCCGAAAGAGGCGCTGGCAACGCCGATTTCGTTCTTGAGCGTATCGCCGAGACTGTTGCCGATCTGCTCCCGCAACGCATCTCCGGCAAGAATGCCAACGGGCATAGCCGTTTCCTCCGCCGATTCCTGGAACGGCGAGGTGACTACGATCTCTGTAATTCGATCTTCATCCGGGCCGGCCCCTTCCTGCGCGAGCGCGCCGCCGGCATAGCCGACCGCCAGCGCCAGACTGACGGCGACCGACAACTTGCTACGTGAAATGTTCATTGCATTCCCCAATTTTGATACCTACAAACCTGAAACCCGCCCGCGGCGTTCTGCCGAAGCGGAAAAACAAAATTTCGGACGGTCAGGCCTGGGGAGGCGCTCTTGCCTGGGGGACAGGCAGGGTGCGGGAATGCGATGCAAACGAAAAGGTGAAGGGTTCCGACCGTGCAGCCGGGTTGAATTCGCTGGTGGAACCGGCGCCGATGCAATCGGCGGAGAGGTTGAGCAACAGGCACAGGTGGCAGTTGTCGGTCGATTCCTCTTCTTCAATATCATGAATATGTCCCAGCGCGGCGAGCTGGGCCACAATCAGCAACAGGCAAACGGCGAAAGCGCGCGCCGGAATGAGAAATCGCTCCTTTTTCATGACTTGAACAGCCTGCCGCGGGAGTTCACAGGACTCGCGCCTGTCGCGGCGAAATCCGGAACAGCCCAACCGCACTGCGGGGATTTTCCTCGGGAGTGTGGGACAGTTGCCGCATCAGTATTCGAAGCGAACTCCGACCATGACTCCGCGGCCCGGCTCCGGGCCATAGTTTTTGAGGAAGGAAGCATGGTTGCGGATTTCCTCATCAAGCAGATTCTGGCCCCGCAGGAACAACTCAAGGCTGCTGTCCCCGGCCACGGTCCAGTGGTAGTCCGCATACAACGAAAGCAGTGTGTATCCCCCGGTGGGCAGTTCCAGTTCGGCGACGTCTTCCTGCTCCTCAACCCGGGTGGCGTGCAGGTGGATGCTCCAGTTCTCGCCGAACCAGCGCAACTTGGCGCCGAGCTTGGCGGCGGGGATGCGGGGTACATAGCCGCCGGAATCGAACTCCGCGTTCACCAGGTCGCCGAATACGCCGAATTCAAGCGAAAAATCGTCGCCTTCCATGACATTGAAGTTCACCTCGCCTTCGATACCGGTGAAACTCGCATCCCTGGCCACATAGGAAGCCAGCGGCTGTTCCTCGAACTCTTCGCCGGTCAGATCGAGGAAGATGAAATTGTCGATCTGTTTGTGGTAGGCGCTGAATTCGCCGGTGAAACCGCCGCCGTACTTGCGGTAGCCGAATTCGAGATTGGCTGAAGTCTCCTCTTCCAGCATGGGATTGCCGACCTCAAGCAGATTGGTGGCGGCATGGAGGACGAGATGTTCATGGTGTTCCTCGGGAGCGCAACCGTCGGTGTCAACATTGGAATAGAGTTCTTCCACGGTTGGCGCCCGCTGGGAGCGAGAGGCCCCAAACAGGAGGTTGGACTCGTTGTCGAGGTCGTACAGCACGCTGCCGCTAAGGCTGGTGGCGTTGCCGCTGTAATCGCAGCGCCCGTTCGGGTCCACGCTGCTGTCTTCGAAGCGAAGCCCGATTTCGCCGGTGAAATTGCCGTTGGTGTAGCGTTCTACACCGAAAAAGCCCACCGAGTTGATGTCGGATTCCGGAATGAAGGCTTCCTCGCCGGTGGCGCTGAAGACATTGTCGGTGAACTGCAATCCCCAGACGCCGCTCCAGTTGCCCATGGGGACATGGGTCATTGTCACGCGGCCTTCTGTGCCTTCGTGCTCGTAGCGGGTGCCCACTTCCCTTTCGCCGTCCTCGAAGATCTCGATCTCGTCGTGCATGTAGTCGGTGATGCCCGCCGAGGCGCGGATGCTCTGGATGAAGCCATCGTCGAGTTGCAATTCTCCCTTGAAGTCATAGCGGGTCTTGTCCATGGCGATGCGAATAAACTCCACTTCTTCCGCGTGCTCCTCGTGCTCGTCATGGTCATCATCGTGATCTTCGTCATGATCTTCTTCTTCGTGCTCGTCGTGCTCTTCCTCGTGGTGGGCATGGGCGTGCACACCGATGGGGAGGCCGTATTCCTTGCTGACTTCGCTTACTGAAAAGCCGAAGAAACCATTGTCGCCGACAAACGAGAAGCCGGCATTGCCGCCATCGGACTCTGCGTCTGAGTTGCCTATGTAGCCAAAAGTGTTCTCGACTTCCTCTTCCTCGTGTTCGTGATCATCGTCATGGTCGTCATCGTGGTCATCTTCGTGTTCGTCATGATCGTCGTCGTGATCATCCTCGTGCGCTTCTTCGAGGTGCTCGTGAATCAGCTCCTCAAGTTCTTCGACAGCTTCCTCGTCGATGGCGTAGCCGCTGATTTCCACATTGTCGTTGCGGCTGGTGAAAGCATCGAGATGAAAAGCCACGTTGCCCGCCGCGGCGTCAATGCGAACCAGGGTCTGATCCTGGTTGCTGACATTGTCCCGGGTTTGCTGGAGGACCAGGCTCGGTTCCGCCGGCAGCGATTCCGGAATCCGGTTGTCGATCACATTCACCACGCCGCCCACTGCGCCGCTGCCGTACAATAGTGCCGATGGTCCGCGAATGACTTCCAGCCGTTCCGCGAGCTGGGTATTCACTGCCTCGGCGTGGTCGGGGCTGAGTGCGGCGGCATCGGTGGTGCCGACTCCATTCTGCAGTACCCTGACCCGGTTGCCGGTCTGGCCGCGAATGACTGGATGCCCGACTCCCGTGCCGAATGAGGCGTTATTGATGCCGATTTCGTTTTGCAGCGTTTCGCCGAGGCTGTTGCCGATTCGCTCCCGCAACGCCTCGCCGTCGAGCACGCCCACCGGCATCGCGGTTTCCGCTTCCGACTGCCGGAAAGCGGCGGTGACCACCACTTCCACGATTTCATCTTCGTTATGGGCGGCTTCCTGCGCCAATACGCCGCCGGCATACAGGGCGGTCACCGCCAGACCGATTGCAGTGGATAATTTCTTGCGTTGCATCTTCATTGCACTCCCCGAAAAAACTCAAATCTGATAAACCGGAAACCCCCGTCGCCCGACCGTTGCCAGCGCCAACCCGGAAAACGGGCGCACGGCTATTGGTCGCAGCGGAAAATGGGAATTGGCGTATCAGGCCCGGGGAGGCGCTCTTGCGTGGAGATCGGGAAATCGAGGGAAAACCGGCTCAGCTTCAAGATCGCGCCATGCATGGCGCATTGGCGGCGCCGGGGAATCTGGATGACTGCTGCTTATGGCATCGGTGCTCGAACCGATCTTGAGGCAGATGTCGCAATCATAGCGTTTCCCGGGATCGTCATCGTGGTCGTGGGCAACGGCCGCGCCCTGCACGAACAGCAGCGGCGCACACAAAACCGCGGCAAGCGGCAGGGATCGGAACCGGTCCCGCCTCGCAATGCTCAACGCACGTTCTGTTCGCCACATTGGCCCGTACAACTCTCTGAAAACCATGATCGGACAACCCCGCATTGTCCCGCAACATCGGACATGGGTCAATAACCAACTGCGCCAGCATGTCCTCCATCGTTGAGTCGTTGGGGTTTGGGTCAGGCGCCGCTCACATTCCGGGCAGGACTTGCCGCAGCACTTCGTTGCCCTGGGTATCGAGAATCACGATTTCGTACGGGTCGCGCGGGGGCACTGGAGTTCTTGCGGCCCAGAAGGTTTCGTCGCCGCGGCTTAGAGGCAGAACGGCAAGCGGCTCGGAATGAACTTGCACGCCGGCTTCGTCGAAGAGGAGCAGCGTGTGCTCGCCATTGCCGGCTGGCGGGCGTGGCTGGCGAGTGGATTGGCGGGCCTGGGTCAGGCTCCAGATACCGCTGGCGCTGATGCGGCCGGAGAGGGCTATGCTGCCTTCGTTCCCGGTTCTGGAAGCGGTATGGTTTTGTGGAGCCGGTCCCGAGGTGACCGGACTGGTGTTCGTCTGCGTGCCGAAGGCGAGCCAGTACTCCGCTGCGCGGCGGTAGTTGTAGTCGGAGATCAGCTTCAATTCGGTGCAGTAGGACATGAGGTCGGTGTAGTCTTCGTCTTCGCCGGAGGCGAACAGCCGCCAATTGCGTTCCCAGGCCGGGTCCGGGCCGAGTTTGCCGTCGGGATAGGGGTAGTCTTCGTCCACTCCCTCGGCGTGGCAGCCGGGAGTGTGTTTGAGGCCGAGGTTGTGGCCAAATTCATGGGGGATGACGCGATGGATGGAAAGTTCGCTCACCGCCACCTGGCTTCCCAGCACCGCGACGCCGCCGCTTTCTCCGTTGACGATGCCGTGGTAGAACTCATCGGGCTCGGCTTCGGCGTTCCATAGCTCAAGCACATCAATCAATGGGTCGTCGATTTCCAGGGCGTCAAACTCCAGGGTCGGCCCGAATCGCGCCTCGAAATCATCGGCGATCGGCAGGAAAGCCAGGGCCCCCGCCATCAGCGCATTGGGGTCGAAGTCCCGGTGCCACTCCTCTTCTTCCGGCATGAGCAGAGGGATGAAAACCGCGCGGAACCTTGGCGGTTGTTCACCATGAAGAGTGATCGGCTCGGCGATGTTATCGCTTTCATCCGATTCATTGAGGGCATTTTCCGGGTCGATCACATGCAAAATCTGGTTGCCGGATTGAACCATTCTCCCCGGCAGGTAGAAAAGAAACTCTGAACGGAATTGATTGGGTTCGACGGCCTCGGTTGTCGGCGGCGCGGCCTCGGCGAGGCTTTCCACCAGCACCTCGTCTTCCGCATCGAGCACCCGGGTGACGACCTCCGGCGGCTGTTCCGTGGCGTGGTTCACCCGCACCGCCAGCAGCGCCCAGCGGCCGAGGATCGGTGTTTGATGCTCCACCCGCTCGCCCTGCCAGTCCCATTCCATGAGCAGTGGCCCCTGATACCAGGCAATCGAATGATGGGAAGCATTGACCGGGCTTGCCGGTTGCTCCACTGGCGCCGGCTCCCTCTCAGGCGGCGCGGCGAGGCCGGTAATCTGGTTGCCCTCGGTTTCCAGCCGCAGGCTGCCCTCGGCGATGCGTTCGCGGAAAGCCCAGTCCACGCTTCCCCGCAATTGATTGAAGGAAACATACAGGTCCCGCAGATTTTCCAGCCCTGCCAGTTCCGCCGGAATATTCCCTTCCAGGGTATTGAAGCGGAGATCGAGCATGGCCAGCGACGACAGTTCTCCCAGTTCCGGCGGAATGGGGCCTCTGAATTGATTCATGCTCAGGATCAGTTGCCGCAGCTTCTGGAGCCTTGCGAGTTCAGCGGGAATGGGGCCGCCAAGCTTGTTGAAGGCGAGCACCAGTCGTTCCAGATTCTCCAGTTGCCCCAGCTCGGGAGGAATTGTGCCAGTGAGTTCATTGGCGGGTAACTGCAATGTGGTGAGCTTGCCGAGTCGCCCCAGGCTCGAAGGAATCGGCCCGCCGAGCTGGTTCGCCGCAAGGTTGAGTTCCCGCAGATTCGCGAGTTGACCGAGTTCGGCGGGAATGGTCCCGGTCAGGTCGTTATCCGTCAGGGACAATGATTCCAGCTTGCCCAGGGAGCCAAGTCCGGATGGAATCGGCCCGGAAAGCTCGTTGATCGCTAGTGAAAGATTACGCAGGTTTTCGAGCCTGGCCAATTCTGTGGGAATGGAGCCGCTCAGCCGATTGGCCGAAAGATCGAGGTTTTCGAGCCTGGACAGATTGCCGATTCCGGGGGGAATCTCGCCGGACAGCTCATTGCCCCGCAGATCAAGACGGGTCAGGGCTTCGAGTTCTCCAAGCGCGGCGGGAAGGTCGCCCTTCAGGCTGCCGAATGGCAGTTGCAGGCCGCTGACCCGTCCTTCGCTTGTGCGTACGCCGGACCAGCTTCCCACCTGCATTTGTCCTTCCCCGCCCCATTGGTGGAGCACATTGTCTTCCATGATCAGCCCGGTTTCGATGAGTGCATTGGCGAAGCTGGCCAGGGCCTGGCAGTCGCCAACGAGGCCGGGGTTTTCGCTGGGGTTTTCGACAAAACCACCGTCTGTGCAGTGGCCGGCTTCCAGTGGCGTTCGCGCGCTTTCCGGCACCGTGACGGTGATGGTGAACTCGAGTGAGTCCATATCGAAATCCGAGTCGGACACGTTATAGCTCATGGGGTACACGCCGGTCCTTTCCGGCACGCCGCTGAGATGCCGGGTTTGAATATCGAAAGTCAATCCCGGCACTTCCGGGCTGAGAAAGTAGATCAGCGGCGCATTGCCGCCGGTGGCTTCGGGGAATTGCAGGCTTTCGATTTCCCTGCCGAGTGTGTGGTTCTGGTCCGGCGGGGCGCTGGCACCGGCAAAGCTTGGCTCGGAATCGGGGCCTCGCACGAGAACAAAAACCGGATAAAAGCCGGATTTTCCACTGGCCTCCCGGGCCTGATACTGCAGCAGATACTCGCCGGCTTCGGTGGGCGTCCCGCTGAGCTGGCGCGTTTCCGGGTCGAATTGCAGGCCGGGAATCGGCGGCTCAAGCGTATAGGAAAAAGGGGGCTCGCCATTGAGTGGTTCGGGCAGTTGCAAGGGCGTAATGGGCTCGTCAAGCTGGAAGATGGAAATCGGCGGGAAGTCCGCCGGGTTGAAAATCAGCCCGGGCTCCGGCGTTAGGGTTTCCGCCGCCAGAATTGCCGGCGAGAGGGCGGCAAAAGCGGCTCCGCTCAAGGGCAGCGCCACGGCCTCTACAGGCTGATCACAGGAAACGGTCGCCTCGCCGCCGGAGAAGCTTTCCGGCAGCAGGAACAGTTCATCGAGAAATTGCACCGTGGTGGAATATGGCTCAACCTGATGGGAAGCCGGCCCGAAATTGACGCCGCCATAATCTGTCAGTTCCATCCCGCAACTGACGTAACCCGGGGAATCATTGCTTGTGGCGAGCGCAAGCCTGCCGCTTTCCGGAATCACCGGGACCAGGAATGCGCTGGCCTTTTGCGAGCCCGGAATAGTGGCCATTCCGGCAAGTGCGCTGCCGAATTCCAGGCTCAGCGTATTGCTCGCCAGCACCGGTTGTCCGCAGTCGATGCTGGCATGGCCGAGGACGAGTGGGCCTTCGCCCTTGCTCCTGAGCCATTGCAACCCGCCGCCGCTGTCGAGGTTCATCAGCAGGCCGGTGCTCGTTGGAGTCACTCCGTCCGGCAGTTCAAATCGGCTCTCGTCGAGCCCCGGGCCGCGCAGGTTTACCGCGCAGGTTGTGGCTGCGCCGGTGGTATTGGCCAGCAGCAGCCGGGAACGGAATCCGCTGCCGTCAACGATTAGCGGCAAGACCTGATTGCTGCTTGCAGTGCGGTCCGCGCCAGGCGAAAACGGCGGCACGGTGCTGAAAATCCGGCCTTCGAATGGAATGCCGATGGCTGCAATATCGCTATCGCACGAGGCCAAAATGGCGGATGAATCGGGGAACTGTTCCGCTGCAACCGGGAATTGCAATACCGTGGACATGGGCGGCACGGCCAGGTTCTCCCCGCCCGCACCGCTGTCTGCCTGCCCGTTGAAGAAGTAGAAACAATTGGCGGTGCTGGCGCCAGGGTTTGCAAACACCAAAGCGAAATCGGCGCCTTGCCGCTGCAGGGGAAAGATGAAATCCGAACCGCCCGGAGCGCCGCCGGAGGCCGCCAGGGCGACCGGGAACCCGGGATTGGCCGCGTCGTCCAATGTCAGCAACAGCCGGGCGATGACATTCTGCTCGCAGTCAAGCAGTGCATAGCCATAGGCAAAGCCGCTTTCGCCCGTGGTGGCGAACGTGACTCCGGCGCCGCCCGCCGGCAGGCTTATCGTGGCATTGGCGCCATCCGCCGTGAGGGCGTCTTGGGCTTGCAATCGGGAAGTATCGAGCAATTCCCCCTGGTCTTGCCCGCCCTGAAGCACCAGCGCGCACTGGTTTGCCGAGGCGGCGGCATTGTTGAGGATGAGCCGTGAACGGAAACCATCGCCGTCCATGATGAGTGGGAAAATATGTTGCCGCCCGGCGTTCCGGTCCGGCGACTGGGCAAGGCCCGGCAGTGACAGCAGGGCTGCGATTGCAGCAACAGCAATAGCTTTCATTGTGGGTCCATCCCGGATTTTTGGTCATATTGCCAGCAAAAAGGGCGGAAAGTCACTTCCATGTAATCAAGGTGTGGTGCAGGGAACAATCAAGTTGTCCGCCCGTACAGTGGTCGTTTTTTAATCCGCAACCCGGAAAGCAAGATCGCCGATTTGCAGGTTGCTGAATTCCGGGGTGACGATTTCCATGGGGGCTGTGGACAGGGTCCGGTTCGGGTCTGAAATGGGGCCATCGGATGGAAACATCGGGAAAAGGCGCCAGGCGCCGTTGGCTTCCTGGCGGAAACCGCTGGCGATCAGGGCTTCGTCAAAACTGCAGATCAGCACGTATTCCGGGTTGCCGTCCCGATTGAGGTCGGCCTGAAACAGGTACAACTCGGCGTCCGGCTCGTATAGCGCGGTTTGGGCGGCGGGTGAGAATTGCATCTCGCCCCGCAAGGCTTCGGGTACCGTGAAAGGCGCGGGCCGGTGGATCACGTCCTGCTCGAAATCGATCGGCTGGCCCCCAGGGCCAGACCGGGATACGTAATCCGGCCGGACCGGCTCCAGCGCGAGGCGGGCAAGTTCCGGGTTGGATTCTTCGTGTTCCTCGATGACTTCCAGCATCCAGCGCCAGGCGGGGCGGCCCATGTTTTCCCTGGCGTCGAAAAAATCGAATTGTTCCAGTGCAATCTCGCCGCGCTCCACCCGCGCCTGCTGGCTGGCCAGGGAGATCTTGCGGAAATCGAGCAGGGGCGAATTCAGCAACAGGACGAGACCGATCGTCAAGACGCTCATGGGCAGATTGACGCTGGACAGCTTGTCCGTCCAGCGCTCCCGCAGGCGGATGATGCCGCTGGCGTAGCCCAGGGAAAACAGGGTGATCAGCAGGCTGATGAGCAGGGCCCAGCAGCGGGCCACGGTCCAGCCGTACTGATCGACCCGCAGATACAGTCCGTACAACGCCAGCAGCGAGATGATCGGTAGCATGGCGACGGCGATGCTGAGCAGGCGGTGCAGCATCGCCGGATAAGGTTCCCGGCCGCCTTGCTGGTAGACCGCATTGAGGGTGAACAGGGCAAACAGGTTGAGCGCCATCAGCAGGGAAGTGCCGCTGCCGGTATCCCACAAGGGCTCCAGCCCGGTGAATGGCAGGGCGGCGAGAAACAGCACGGTGACCGTGAGCGCCAGCGGCAGCAACAGCCACATCAGTCCCTGCAAGAGGCTGGAAATCCCGTCGATGACCCGGGCGAGCCCGCGGAATATGTATATGCCGAGCCCGACCACCACGGATAGCACCGGGAACAGGAACCAGTCCTCGGTGAACAGGTCGATGAAGAACTCGATGCCGATCACGCGGAACAATTCGCCCCAGAGCATCAGCACCGCGGTCACCCCCAGGGCCAGCGCCCAGGATAGCCCGGCCACCAGGGCATTGCGCCAGGAATCGGTGAAGATCTCGCCGTAATCGGGCTTTCTGCCCTCTGCCAGTGGCCGGAGAAAAAGCAGGGCAAGGAAGCAGGCGAGGATCAGGGGCAGAATGTACGCGGCGAGGATGGATTCCACCGGAAATTCGCCCCAGGGAGTGGCCTGCCAGCCGATGTAGGCGGCGAGCAGCGACAGCACGGCGCAAAAGCCGCCGGCGATGACCAGGGTCCGGCGCTGATGATCGCTTTCCAGACCCAGCAGCAACGACAGCGGCAGCGTCGCCGCCAGGGTCCAGAGCGGAAAATTCAGCAGCGGGGTCTGACTTGGCCAGACTTCATTGCTCCCCGCGCGCCAGAGCAGGAACAGCGCCAGCCCCTGGGCCAGGGAAATCAGTAGCATCAGCCGCAGATGCGGCCTTGCTGTTGCGGGGATTTGCGCCTCCACTGCGGGCCTCAGGGATCTGCCGGCTGGAATTGCTGGACGCGCCGACCTTCCTGTTCGGCGATATAGACATTGCCACGAGAATCCACGGCAATGCCATGTGGCAGTTCGAATTGCCCGGGGTAGCGCCCGGGGCCATGGCCGAAACTCGCAAGCCGCTCGCCGCTGTGGCGGTCAAGCACTTCCACGGCGACACTGTTCTGGTTGATCACGTACAGGTGTCGCTGCTCCGGGTCAGGGGAAAAATCGAGCACCACGGCATTGCCCCGGACGCCGCTTGCCCGGCCCGCCGGGTCGCTGAGCGGAGTGAATCCCGGCGCGATGTGGTTCAGGAAATTGCCGGATAAATCAAATACCTGGATGCGGTCGGCGCGGCGGTCGCAGACGTAAACCCGGTCGTCGTCGGATACCCGGATGCAGTGTGGCAATTCGATGACGCCTTTTTCGCCGGGCTCGCGCCGCAGCCGCCATTGGCGCAGGAAATTGCCCCGCGCGTCGAGCACGGCGATTCGCGTGTTGCCGCCGGGGAGTTCGCCATCGGCGACATAAATATTGCCGTTGCTGTCGGTGTCCACCGCGGAGGGCAGGAAGAAACGGGAGCGGTCGGAATTGAGCGGTTCGCCCTCGCGGCTGCCATCGCTGGAATCGAACACGCCGGTTTCGCCGATCTGCATCAGCAGGCTGCCGTCTGCCGGGTCGTATTTCTGGATAAACCCGGTTGCGGCGGCGACGATCCACAGATTGCCGTCGGCATCGGGCTGGCAATCGTGCAGGCGACCCCCGAGCAAATCCGGGTCGCCCCAGCCTTGCACCACTTCTCCCTGGGGATTGAGTTCAATGATGGGCGGAGCCAGCCGGGCGCCGTCCAGATCATCCTCCACCACGTTCTGGCGATTGAGCAGGAATACGTGGTCCCGCTGGTCCACGCAGATGCCGCCCAGCCCTCCGGTTAGCCAATTGTCGCCAAGGGGGATTTGCGGCCAGTCGGGATTCAAGCGGAATTCCAGCGCCTGGGCGAAGGCCGGGTGGCCGGCAATCGCCAGCAGCAGGCTGAATGTTCCAGCGAGAGAACGGGATCTGGCGATCAGTTTCATGGCAGGGGCACCTCGTCGCTTTCCACGGCCCTGGCCCGGCGGAATGCCGCCATGGCTTCCCCGGTTCGCACCTGTTCCAGCCAGAATACGCCGTCATAGGGCCAGCTGTTGCCCCGGGTTCCGACGAAGTCGATATCGCCGTCCCGGTCGATGTCCCGGGCGATGAATTTGTCGAACATGCCGCGCTTGCGCCGGGAGATGTCGTGCCGGGTCCATGCCGATTTCGCATCACCGGGATTCTCGAACCAGCCGATGCGGCCAAGCGGGTCGCCGAGGCTCGCATCACCGTCGCCGGTGCGAAGCCCGCGACTGTAGCTGCCCACCATGACGTCGGTATCGCCGTCGCCGTCGATGTCGGCGAGTTCCATGCCGGTGATGCTGTCGGGTGAGAAACTGCCGATGGGGAATGAATTCCAGGCGTCGCCCTTGCGCGCGGGCTGTTCAATCCAGGACAGGCCCGCGCCGGCGGCGCCGACGATATCGAGCCTGCCATCGCCGCTGAGGTCGGCATATTCGAGATTGAAACCCGCCATCGCCGGGCCGTTGATGCCGATGGCGCGCTCGGCGAATTGCGGGCCGGCGCCGCCGAGATTTTCCAACAGCACGAGCCTGTTCTCGCCCCGGGTTCCCACCACGAGGTCGCCGTCGCCGTCGCCGTCGAGGTCCACCGGCTCGGCATTCTGGGGAATGCTGTAGCGGCCAAGTTCGCTGCGCTGCCATGCGTTGCCGTCCAGCGGGTCGCCATCAAGCCGGAACAACTCCACCGGCGTGGAGCGGGCATAGTCCTCCGGGCCTGGGGTCTGGGCGCCCTTGTTGGGCGCGGTGACTTCGGGAATGCCGTCGTTGTCGAGGTCGGCGGCGAATACGCGAATGTAGGAGCCGCGGTTCCGGGTCATGGGCAGGATCAGCCGCGGCCAGATTTCGCCGCGGGCGCCGGGACCCGGGTTCTGCAAGTAGATGATGTGGGAAAGCTCGGCGGCCACGAGAACATCGAGCCAGCCGTCGCCATTCATGTCGGCGAGGGCGGCGTCTTCCGGCGCGGGGGCGTCCGCGGCTTCGGCGATGGTGATATTGGTCCATTGCCCGGGGGATTCGGAGGCAAATGCGATGCGCACGTGGCCTGCGAGAGGCGCCACGAATCCGGGGCGGAATCGGGTGGAGTCGTATTCGGCGTCGGATTCGTGTACTGACACCACGTCTTCAAAGCCGTCCTTGTCGATATCGCCCATCACCAGACCGTCGCTACCGCTGAAGGGCACGCCGGTGACTTCGGAATCGTCGATGATGTGTTCGCGCCAACTGATGAAACCGCCGTCGGCGGCCCGGGCGCGGGTGAGGGTATCGCCCACCGGCGTCTGCGCCTGGGCCGCGCCGGCAAGGAGCAGCATCGCAAGGGCTGGGCGGGAAAGACTTGTGCGCATGGCTTTCTCCAGATAACCGCTCGATGGTAGCAGAAGCCCGAGGAGCCTGCGCCGCAGGAATCCGCGAAAGCGGATTTGCAGCCGTGAATTCCTGGTCCTGTCCTGACCCTTTGATGTCATTCTGCGACTACGCTTCGCTTCGCGCGGAATGACATGAGGGTTGGAGCGCCAAAATGAGAATTGCCGGACGGGAGGGTTTGGCATGGACTCGGGCTGTTCGCCGGATGATAATCAGCTTCCCATTCAGGTAGTTTGGCAACATGGCGTCGAGCAAATTCCGGTTTTACACTGTTACTGCAATGGTAGTCGCCAACATGATCGGCACCGGGGTCTTCACCAGCCTCGGTTTTCAGCTGGTCGATATCCGTTCGGGCTTTGCCCTGCTCATGCTCTGGGCTGTGGGTGGCCTGGTGGCGCTCAGCGGCGCCCTTTCCTACGCCGAACTCGGCGCCGCCCTGCCGCGCTCCGGCGGCGAATACAACCTGCTGCGGCGCATCTATCATCCCGCGGCGGGCTTTGTGTCCGGCTGGATTTCCTCCACCATCGGCTTTGCCGGCCCCACGGCGCTGGGAGCGATGACATTCGCCGCCTATCTCGCCTCGGCGTTTCCCGATGGGCTCGGCGACAACTGGCGCAAGCTTGTCGCCGCCGCGCTGGTCATCGCCATGGCCCTGGCCCATGCGGGCAATCACCGCACCAGCGGCAGCACGCAACTGGTTTTTACCAGCATCAAGATTTTCGTGATCGTGGCCTTCTGCCTGCTGGCGCTGATGGTGACCAGCGAACCCCAGCCGGTTTCCTTTCTTCCCCGGGAAGGCGATGCGGCGGTAATCGGCAGCGCCGCCTACGCTGTGGCGCTGATCTATGTCAGTTTCGCCTATACCGGCTGGAATGCGGCCACCTACCTGAGCAGCGAAATCGACAATCCACAACGTACCCTGCCCTGGGTGCTGGCAAGCGGCGCCCTGATCGTCACGGTGCTGTATCTGGCGCTGAACTTCGTGTTTCTCCGGGTGGCGCCCATGGACGCCATGGCGGGACAGGTGGAAGTGGGCGCCATCGTCGCCGAGTCCGCCTTTGGCGCCGCGGGCGGGCGTTTCGCCGGGCTCGTGTTCGCCTTGCTGTTGATCTCAACGGTCAGCGCCATGACCATGGCCGGGCCGAGGGTCATTCAGGTAATCGGCGAGGACTTTCCCGCGCTGGGATTTTTCGCCCGCAGGAATCGCCACGGCATTCCCGCCATTGCCATTTACACCCAGACGGCGATCGCGCTGATTTTCATTTTTACCTCGACGTTTGAATCGGTGCTGGTCTTTGCCGGCTTTACCATGGCGCTGAACAGTTTCGTCACGGTGTTCGGCGTTTTCGTGCTGCGGCGGCGGCAGCCCGAACTGCCGCGGCCCTATCGCACTTTTCTGTTTCCCCTGCCGCCGCTGGTCTATCTCATGTTGACCGGATGGATACTGACCTTCACCCTGATCAACCGTCCCGTGGAGGCCCTGTTTTCCCTTGCGGTCATCGGCAGCGGACTGCTGTTCTACTTCCTGACCGTGCGGCTGCGACACTGAGACTTCCCCGCTCGCTCATGCCTCATCGTGAACTGTCCTCCGCCACCACGGGATCGCTCGACAAAGCGAAAACCCATGTCTGTTATTGCGACGGCATAGGCTGCAATGCCTCGACCAAGACCGCGCTCAAATTGCTGAATCCTGGCTTTGAAGCGTGCGAAATGATTGGCGGCCCAGGCTCCTGGACTGGTGGAAGCGAGACGGCTACGCCACCCAGGGCAGGCCCTAATTTGCCGCGGCTGAATCAAATATCGGCCCAAGGATTTTCCGCCATTGTTGCGACCGGTCTCCGACTGCCAGAAAGTGTGGATTGAGCAAGCCTTCCTTGCTGTTGTAGCGCAGGGAGGCGAAGCGGGTATCGGTGATTTCGCCGCCGGCGGCTGTCAGCACGGCATGGGCGGCGGCGGTATCCCATTCCGAAGTGGGCGCAAGGCGGGGATAGATGTCGGCCTTGCCTTCGGCAATCAGGCAGATCTTCAGGGAGCTGCCCATATTGACCAGTTCCACCTCGCCGAATTCTGCCTCAAGTCGCTTGTGCACGGATTCCAGATGGAAATCCGGATGGCTGCGGCTTGCCACTATTTTCAACAACTCGCGATGGGAGTCGCCCCTGCCCGGCTCGGAAATCTTCCGCACCTGAATCGGCGCAGGCGATTCCCCGGCCTTCTGGCGGAACGCGCCGCTGGCAATATCTCCCAGATAACTTGCGCCGCTCACCGGCACATGCACCACGCCGAGCTCGGCCACGCCTTCATTGACCCGGGCGATATTCACGGTGAACTCGCCATTGCGCTTGACGAACTCCCTGGTGCCGTCGAGCGGGTCCACCAGCCAGTAGCTGCGCCATCGCCCGCGCTCGGCAAAGTCGGGCGGCATCGATTCTTCCGAAAGCACCGGCAGGCGCGGCTCCAGCCTCTCCAGGGCCCCGGTGATAATGGCGTTTGCCTTCCGGTCCGCCTCGGTGAGGGGCGAATCATCGTCCTTGTATTGCACCTCCATCCCGCCCGCGGATTGATAAACTTCCATGATCGCCGCCCCGGCCCGCCGGGCGATGGCCTCGATTTTCCCCAACATCGTCTTTCCCGGGTTCATGGCATTTTCCTTGAATCGGTTCTGGCGCCGCGGCCTCCCGAGGAGATCCTGCGACTTCGCGCAGGATGACAGAAAAAAGGCTGCATCCTGTTGCCCCCGCCCATCATCCCGCGCGCTATTACCCGTCATCCTGCGCGAAGTCGCAGGATCTCCATGGCAAAAGCGCCGCATCAACCTCGGCCCGCAGTCGCAGCATCTCCCCGGCCTTGCTTTTCCCGGTCGGTCGGTTACCCTCTTGCCGGCATTGGACAGGCGGCATTCTCATCAGGACTCCCCATGTCGGCGCCCATTCCTCCCTGGAGGCACATCGACACCATCCTGTTCGACATGGATGGCACTTTGCTTGACCTGCACTTCGACAACTACTTCTGGCGCGAACTCGTGCCGCGGGCCTATAGCGCCCGCCACGGCGTCAGCCGCGAGGCCGCCTTGGCCCTGGTGCAGCAGAAAACCGACGCAGTATACGGCACCCTCAACTGGTATTGTCTCGATTTCTGGGCCCGGGAGCTTGACCTGGAAATCGCCGCGCTCAAGCGAACCATCACCGGCAAGATCAGCCTGCGCCCCAATGTGGAAAGATTGCTGCGCGCCCTGTGGGACGCCGGCAAGCGCATGCTTCTCATCACCAACGCCCACCCGGCGAGCCTCGAAATCAAGATGAACAACGCCGATATCGCCGCCTATTTCCACCGCTGCATCAGCAGCCACCAGTTGCATCTTGCGAAGGAAGGGCATGGCTTCTGGGAAAAATTGCGGCAACTCGAACCCATGGACCCATCCCGCGCAATCCTCTTCGACGATTCCCTTCCCGTATTGCGCCGGGCGCGGCGGGAAGGCGTCGCCCATGTCTATGGCATCCGCAAACCCGACAGCCGCCGGCCCGCCCTGACCCACGATGAATTCCCCATGGTGGAGGATTTTGCCGACTTGCTCCCCGGGCTTGGGCGCGGGGGGAAGGTCCGCGGCCAGAACAAACCGGAGCCCGCGCCATGAACCGCACCACAAGCCAGGCGGAAACCCGGGTGCGCCTCGACAAATGGCTCTGGGCCGCGCGCTTCTACAAGACCCGGGCCATTGCCCGCCAGGCTATCGAAGGCGGCAAGGTGCGCTGCGAAGGCTTTCGCGCCAAACCCGGCAAGCATGTCGAGCCAGGCATGACCATCCGCCTGCAACAGGGCGACCATGAGCGCACGGTCATCGTCGAAGGCGTCCGCAACGACCGCCGCCCCGCGTCCGAAGCGCAATTGCTCTACCGCGAAACCGAAGAGAGCATCCGCCAGCGTGAAGAACAGGCCGTCCGCCGCCAGTCACAACCCGCCCACTGGCCCCCCGCCAGCCGCCCCACCAAAAAACAACGCCGGGACATCCGTAGATTCAAGCAGGAATAGGATATTGGGTCGTTCAGGCGTCTTTCGTCACTTCGGTGCCGTCCCGGCCCGCCCGCGGATAGACATGCCGTCGCGGAAGCAGGCTGATTTGTCCGCACCGGGAATACGGCGCACAGCTGTGACTCAAAACTTCAGCCGTTTGAAAATGGTGTTGGGGATCAATTTTACGATCCACAGTATGGGCCTCCACCAGGCGGGGGTGTAGGTGGTGTGGCGTTTGCGGGCTACGGCGTGGACGATGCCGGCGGCGACGCGGTCCGGGGCGGCGAACAGGGGACCTTTCCTGAGATGCGCGGTCATGGGGGAATCGACGAGTCCGGGGCGGATGTCGATCAGGTGGACACCGGCGCTGTGGAGTTTACCGCGTAGTCCCTGCAGATACGCGGAAACCATTGCCTTGGCGGAACCGTACACATAGTTGGAGCGGCGTCCGCGGTCTCCGGCCACCGAAGTAATCACCGCGATCGTGCCCCGGCCCTGGGCCATCATTTTTGGCGCCAATGCTGTCAACAGGGCGATGGCGCTCAGACCATTGCTGTCCAGCGCCTCAAGCGCCGCTTCGAAATCCGTTTCGCAGCTTTCCTGGTCCGGCAACGTGCCGTGGCAGATCAGCACCAGGTCGATGCTCTGCAAGTGGGCGAAGGCCTGCTCGACCCATTCATCATACTTCGCCGGGTTGCCTGAGTCTGTCAGTACCGCAAGATCGGCCAGTATGGGCTCCGTCGAGTCTGCGCCGGATTCCATCAGCCGCCGGCACAACGCCGCCAGCCTGGCTTCATTGCGCGCAACGAGTACAAAGCGGTTGCCGGCACTGGCATGGCGCATCGCGGTCGCGTCCGCGATTGCCGATGTGGCGCCGAAGATCAGGATATTCACTGAGCGGCTCCCGTCAGGCCGATGCGGTCGGACTGGGCCGAGCGGAATCGGAACTCCGGGTCAACCCGCCGTTTGATTTCCAGGAAGCGTTCCCAATCCGGATAGCCTTTTCTGAATACGGACTCACTCATGCGGGCGTCCTTGGCCAGATAAATCCGCCCGCCATGGTCGAGCACCATGGCGTCGAGGTCATCGAGCAGCGGGAACAGCGAGGCTTCGCGTTTGAAGTCCAGCGCGAGAGTATAGCCGCTGAGCGGGAAGGAAAGCGGATTGCCATTGGCCGGCCCCATTTTTTTCAGCACCGACAGAAACGAACCCTTGCCCGCATCGATCACGCGTTCCAGAATCAACCGGATACCTTCCCGGGCGGCATCGCCGGGCAGCACGAACTGGTACTGCAGGAAGCCTGCCCGGCCGTACAGCAGATTCCAGTTGCGGATGCCGTCGAGCGGAAAGAAACAGGCATCGTGCCCCAGGCGTTTGTTGCCGGCGCGGATTCGCCGCCAATGGAAATAGATAGCGTTGAACCAGGCAAGACTGTGGCGGTTGAGCAGCATTCCCGGCATTGCGAATGGGACACCCATTGTATTGCGGTTGCAGTAATGCAGTTCGCCGTCTGTTGCGTGTTCGGCAAGAAAAACCGCGCCGCGGCCCATACTTGTGCCTCTGGCGAGGCAATCCAGCCAGGCCACCGAGTATTGGGCGCCGCCGTGTTCTTCGAGCAAGTCGAAACACTGTCCGAGATTCGCCGCGGGAAGCGAGGCGCTCAGCATGTATGCGCTGGAAATCCGGGCCAGTTGCAGTTCGGCTTCGAGAATGATTCCGGTCAGGCCCATGCCGCCGCAGCTTGCCCGGAAGAGTTCGGGGCGCTCGACCGGGCTGCAGGTCACCACTTCCCCGTTGGCCAGCATGATTCGCAGTTCGCCCAGGTGCTCGCAGAAACTGCCGTCGCGGTGGTGGTTCTTGCCATGCGCGTCCGCTGCTATCGCCCCGCCGAGACTCACCAGGGAAGTTCCCGGCAGTACCGGCAGGAACCAGCCTTTGGCAACGATTTCGCCGAGGATTTCACGCAGGCTGAAGCCGGCGGCCACGCGCAGCAGGCCAGTCTCCCCATCCAGCTTCCAGGTTTGCCGCAACCCGCTGCCGCCGATGACATCAGCCGCCAACGAGCTGTCGCCATAGCTCAAACCGCTGCCGCGGACAATGCAAGAGGCGGCTGTATCGTCCCTCAGCAGGGAGCGTAACTCTTCCACATTGGCCGGCGCCGACAATCGGGCTTCCACCCGGGGATAGCGGCCCCAGCCGTGGAGCATGGTCCTGTTCTGATTCATTCAGGCTCCAGGGAGCGCGGTTATAATGCCGACCCAAGTTAGCGCATGGCAGGCCTCCTGTCATTCTGCGACTTTCCGCAGGATGACGGTCAACGGCAGCGCTCCGCGTCAAACACAGGAAATACGAGCAGGCCGATGAAAAAATGGTTGGACTTTGCCCGGAGTGTGGCCAGGGATGCGGGCGGCCTGATTGTTGAAGAACAGCAACGGGCCGGCCTGAATCGGGAATTCAAGCAGGGCGGGGAACTCGTCACCGAAGCCGACCTCAAGGCCGACTTGCTGATCTGCGAGCGAATCAGCCAGGCCTTTCCGGCGCACCGGATCCTGTCCGAAGAATCCTCGCCCGACCTGGCCAATGTACATCAATCGCCGCAGCCGGTCTGGATAATCGACCCCATCGACGGCACCGTCAATTTCGCCCACGGCCACCGCCAATCCGCAGTTTCCATAGCCTTGGCAAATCAGGGCCGGATGGAACTGGGGGCAGTCTACAATCCTTTCACTGACGAAATGTTCAGCGCTCTGCTAGGCCAGGGCGCATATCTGAATGGCGAACCCATCAGAGTGAGCGGCGAAACCGAGCTGCGACGGGCGCTGATCGCAACCGGATTTCCCTACGAGAAAAATGGCCTCGAACCATTGATTCGCAGGCTCGATGCGGTCTTGCACAACTGCGCCGATATTCGCCGCCTGGGTTCAGCGGCGCTGGACATCTGCTGGGTGGCCTGCGGCCGGCTTGACGGTTTTTATGAAACCCTCAGTCTGTGGGACTTCGCCGCCGCCGGCCTGATCGCCAGGGAAGCCGGGGCCAGCTACGGCCATTTCTCCGATTTGCCGCCGGGCGCCCACCCGGAGTTTCACAATGAGAATATCTTCATTGCCAACGCCGCTTTGTTCGAGCCTCTGCGCAAGTTGTTGACTGATGCGGAGCGGGTGGGAGATGGGAGCCGCAGTGGTGAAGCATAGCTCCGCGCCATAGAGTGTCATTCTGCGCGTAGTCGCAGAATCTCATGGATTTGGCCCTGTGCCATTTGGCGAAAGATTCTGCGACTCCGCTTCGGACAGATTGACAGCTTGGATTTCGTCAAGCACTTGACGATCGAATCTCGTCTTCCACTTCCCGCAGCCGGTCCTTGCCGAAAAAGATTTCTTCATTGACGAAGAATGTGGGCGCCCCGAAACAGCCCCGCTCCACCGAGGAGCCGGTATTGTCGATCAGCATCTTCTTGATGGCCGGGTCCTGGGTTCCCGCCATGATTTCGCCGGCGGGAAGTCCCGCATCAGCCAGCGCCCCGGCGATCACCTCCGGGTCCGCCATATTGCGTTCCTGTTCCCACATGCCGGCGAAAACCGCATCCACATAGCGCTCGAAATAGCCCTGCTTCCCGGCAAAGACCGCGCCCCGCATCAGGTGCAGGGTATGGACCGGGAAATGCGGATTCATGCGGAAATCGGCAATACCGTGCCTGCGCTCGAAACGCCCGGTTTCGATGGCCTGGTATTCGGATTTGTTGCGGACGCCGGCGAACTGTTCCATTGGCGAGCGGTTGCCGGTCAGCTTGAAAACGCCGCCGAGCAGAATCGGCACATAGTCGAACTTCTCCCCGGTGCGCTGCTCGATGGCGGGAATGACCTTGTGCGCGTAGTAGCAATTCGGGCTGGCAAAGTCGAAATGGTATTCGAGTTTCACTTTCCTGTTTCCTGACTACGGTGAAATCACACCCGCAGCTTGCCCGGGCGTGAATTCTCAATACTATCCGTCAGACACGAAAACGCGCCCGAAACTTCCCCGGGCGCGTATCGATTCCTGCGCGGCCTCAGTTTGCCGCCTTGACGAACTTCAGCGTCATGCGGTCGCTTTCGCCGATGGCGGCGTACTTCTCCCGGTCCACGTCGCCGAGGCGATAGGAGGGAGGTAGTGTCCAGACGCCTTCGGGATGCACCGTGGGGTCATTCGGGTTGGCATTGACTTCGGAAGACTCGACGAACTCGAATCCCGCCGCCGCCGCGACTTCCTTGACGTAGGCTTCCGTGACGTAACCGGAGGTTTCCATGACTTCCATGCCGGCGTCAGGCAGGGCGCGGTGTTCCACGACGCCGAGCACGCCGCCGGGCTTCAGCGCCGCATAGAAGGCCTGGAAGAATTCATGCTCCTGTCCGGCCATGATCCAGTTGTGCACATTGCGGAAAGTCATTGCCAGGTCGGCGCTTTCCGGCGGCGCGATCGCCATCTCGTGGGGAGGCAGCAGATGGCGAATGGTCACATGGCTGTACAGGTCCGGATTGGCGATCATTTTTTCCTCAAAGCCGGCGAGGCTTCGGGCCTGGAAACCCGCTGCGGAATTCGGCGAAAAATGGGCGGCGTAGAATCGGCCCTGGTCTCGCAGATAGGGAGCGATGATTTCGGTGTACCAGCCCCCGGCCGGGTGAATTTCAATTACGGTCAGGCCGGGCTCAAGGCCAAAAAATTCCAGTGTTTCCAAAGGATTGCGGAATTCGTTGCGAGCGATATTGGCTTCGCTGCGGTGATCGCCGGCAATCAGTTCTTCCAGCGGGAAAGACTGGGCCCCCGCGGAAAGGGCAAAGGCAAGCAGGCTGGCGGGGAGCAACATCAGGACAGCGCGTTTCAACATCGGAGCATCCTCCATTTCCAAGACAGATCAAGGGAAGGCGATTCTGACACGCAAGAGCAATCAAACGCAATCAGGCGCCGGCAATCCTCATTTTTGGCGCTGAGTACTTCCTGTCATCCTGCGCGTAGCGAAGCGAAGTCATGCCACGGACGGAAAGCACCCTGCCATCAGGCAATTCCAACACAGCAAGGACACTTCCCAGCCCCGCTCAGCATCACCGCCTCGGCGGTCTTGGCATTTTCCCCGGCGCTCTTGCGCACAAGGCCGGATCCCGCGACCGCCGCGGGCGCAGCCTCGGGCCGCCGCGCGGTCTGCTGGCCGAACCAGCCGGTGTAGATTTGCAGGCGGTGATGATCGATATCGCTGGCGATGCGAATGCTGCCGGAGTCTATTGCTTCCACTGCCAGCGTTTCGCCGTCCTGCAGTACCACCGCCGAGGAGGCATCGGGCAGATTGCTGATGCGGTAGCTCGTTGTCTCGCCGCGGCGGGACGAGTCGGCGGCATAGGTCGAAACGAACAGCACTCCGCTGTCCTTGTCATTCCACGCCTGGGATACGCCCAGATTCGGGAAGTCGACACCCTCCACCGTGGGCGCATCGTACTTGTCGAGATGATTCGCCTGAAAGGCCGTAATCCAGTCGCCCTCGCCGATCTCGTTGATCATCATCTGGGCGCTTTGCTGGCCCCTTGGCCAGGGCTCGTCCAGATTGAACCACCAGCCGAAGCGGTCCATCCTGTCGCCGAACCAGCGCGGCTCGAACTGCCGCTCCGCCGCCGCGGTCAATCGCTCGATGACGGTATTGTCGCCCAGCGCCCTGGCCATGATGAGACCTGCGCTATTGGCGGCAATCTCTCTGCGCGGGTCGCGCCAGCCCAGGGATTCCGCCGCGGCTTCGTAGATCTGTGTGGCGAGTTCGGGCGACTGCGGCAGCAGATGCATGGCGACCCCGGCGCCGGCGCCCGCCGTACCGGGCGCATTCACCTTGAATTCTTCCAGGGGGTCGTAATACAGGGTCATCCATTCGATCTGGTTGCGGTCATTGATGCCCATGTAGTTGTCGCGGCAGAACTCCACCCAGTTCTCGAAGACGCCATGGGAGGCCTCGCCGCCGATGCGGTCCGAAAGATACAGGCCCAGGCCCGCGGCGGAATTGCAGAAGGGCCAGATCTTGGTGTTTTCGCAGTGCGGGCCTTCGGGCTGATCGGTGTATTGCTGGCGCAGATAGTCGACGATTCTCGGCTGGGTCCACTCGAAATGTTCGTTCTCGTATCCCGCCACCAGCCAGGGCTGCTCCCATTTGTCGTCACCGGAAACGTACTTGTAGATGCTCAGCAGGAGATTCAGCCAGCCGCGGAAAAACAGATTGCCGGTGGCGCCGATGGGGTCCGGGTCGAGCCCCCAGGGTTCCACGCCATTGGCGGTCCAGCCCGGCGCGTCGTAATTGCCGCGCACCCGCTCGGGCCATTGCCGCAGCAGGGGATCGGGATAGTTCCGCCGGTCGGGGCTTGGGCCGATAAAGGTGTTCCAGTCGATGGCGGCCCAGAAAGTGGTGTGGCGGCTGGCGAGTTCATCGAGGATGCGGGTATAGACCTCGCGCCAGGCGGGGGTCTGGTCCGCCATCAGCAGCAATGCATAGCTGGAGTTTGACAGGTCGAAGCGCGGATAGCTGAGCAGCGGCGGGCTGCTGTACTGGTCCCACCAGGGATGCGGTTCCTCGCCGCCGTGGCTCCAGTCGTCGGCGGTGGTGGCCTTCTGCCACAGGAAGCGCAGCCAGCCCCGGGTGCGCTCGTTGTGTTCGGGATGAAGCGTGGGAAACTGGCTGTGGGTGGCGAGATTGGGAGGCGCCGTCGTCTCGCAGCCAGAGAGCAGGGAAGCGCCGGCCAGCGCGGCGGAACTCTTGAGAAAACTCCGCCGGGAAGCGGAAGCTCGCAGGGTCATACTGGTCTCGTTGTTGATTCTCGCCATTCCCCGAAAAGTACAGCAATTCCGGGAATGTCACAAACGGAACATTAGGTCAGCGGCTTCGATTCGTCCCCGTCGGCCTGGGAAAGGGTGAAGCGGACATCGTGAATACGATCCAACCGCCAAGCACAGCCTGGCGTCGTTCCGGCTGCGCATGAAGCTGCGCTTCATAAACGCTTGCCTTCTCCCCTGTAGACTTCGGGCTCGGCTATCCATGCCTCGCACACCCGCTTCATCCTTTCCTACGGCGCAGGCTCCTAGGCCAACGGGGACTGGCGTTTGTGGATTCGGTCACGGTTGGAGACACCCACCACTTGAAGGCATTCATGGGACACTCATCATGCACAGATGAATTTTAAGCTGCTGAAGTATACGGTGTAAAATAAATTTCCTACAGCTTCGTAAGCGAATTGGAAGCAGATTCAGGTAAGAACGTGCGCACTTTTTCGCATCTGTGTCCGGCGCGCAGGTGATTGGACTGGGTGATGCTTGGTTGTCCAAGTGGTGACGCCGGGCCGCAAGGGATGGCTGGGTGTCCCTTAGAACCGGAGCAAAGAAACTATTTCCTGAAAAGACGAAAATGGCCTTGCTCCTCTCAATAGAACGCCATCAACTAATCTTTCTTCTTTATCCAACTTTCCAATAAGAAATGTTGGCGTACCGCTCACGCCCAGGGAAACTGCCAAGTTCAAGCTAGATTCGACTTGACTTTTGATGACCTGACTATTGCTCATACAATCCTCAAATACAGATAGATTAATATTAGGTGACCTCGCTACTTCAGTAAACGATTCGGACGTAATACCTCTCTCTAGCCCAAAAAGCCGGTCATGGTATTCCCAAAACATATCTTGACCAAATGCACACTGGGCAGCTATTGCTGCTGGAAATGCGAAGTTATGATTTTCTAATGGAAAATCCGCAATATAGTAGCGTGCAATACCTTGATCCACAAAATTTTCTTTAACTTTTTTATACGTAGTACCAAAGTATTGCTTACAAAAAGGGCACTGATAGTCTGTAAACTCTACTATAGCAATTTTTGCCAAACTGCTACCCATAGGTGGGAGACCTGCCAAACTGAATGGAGCTACTACCGAATGTGTGACGTTTGAAGTAAATGGCAAAATACTGTTGGGAAGCGACAGGATCGCTTGCATTACGTTAAGTTTTTGATTTAGGGTCCGGATTTGCTGTTATAATACATAGATTTCCGTGACTACAACATCTAGCTTGTCGGTATTATCTCTTTCCATCACTTGGCTATTTGAACAGCTCGATGCGATAATTGCAACTATCAAAAGCACTACAAACCTGCACATAACTTTCCGCAAATTATAGCTCAATTCGGTGCTATGTGGCATTTTATTCAACATTACTATTCTGTCTCATTCGGCGATGCCAGCTCTTGATCGCAACGATTTCCAAATTTCTCCGTTATAACTCTCAGACCCAAGAAAACTGCCTATGATTGCATCAACATTGCTAATTGCACTACCATTATCTGCCAAAAAATACGAATCATTTAATTGTTCCTGTGAAACCTGCAGTAATGACTGCAAGTCTATAATCCTCACAGATATCTTCAGGCGAGTTTGCGGAAATTTTCCCGCTTCCACTTCCGCTAATTGTAAAGTTCGCTTTGATTGTAGTCGCAATCTGTGGAATAGGTAATGCCGGAGACTTAACTGTGCATCCTATCCCAGATAGTCCAATTTCTACTGCCCCAGAGTAAAAATGATTAAACCGCGTTACATCACAACATTCTTGTGCCATGTCATAACTTTGAATAGTCCCATTTGCAGAAAAAGATGCGTTAGATAAACATGCTCCTGTGCCTATCTGCCTCTGAAGATCATTTTGTATATCGAGTGAAAGAGAATTTTGGTTGGAATAAATAGGATCCTTGGGGCACTCCTCTGGTTCAGGAAAATCAAACGTAATTAGGCACTTACTTCCGGAATATAGCTCCCATTCTTCTAATTCATAAACATATAGTCTTGCAGTACCACCCATGGCATATTTCCCGTGAGGTAATGGCGGATTCCACATTTGTAACGCCACAAATCCCACATCCCGAAAAGTGTTAAAAATCGATTTATTTGCGGCTCCGCCAAATTTGTTTGCATCTCCAAGACATTAGAGATCGCCGATTCATACCAATTCATATTAACCAAATGCCAAGCACTTCTGATATTCGAATTGAAATCGCAAGTACTAGATAAACCATGAGCAGAAGAACTAATAACTAACCAGAACATAGCCAGAGTGCTTGCTTTTATGACGTTATTCATTTTTCAATCCTCAATCAAGTCTGTTGAATTTTCGGTTGTTACGGTTCCAATACTCGTATTCCAAATTAGTTCTTGGGATAAAAGTATTGAACTAGCGATTTGAGCGTTATCAATAGGTTCTGCTTCCAATTGAGCAACCATCGATTTACAACTATTTTTTAATGTTCTAATCAAATATGAAGGCGATGATTGCGCAATGTATTTTACATCAATATTGGTATAAACTATCTCCATTCGCATGCTAATTGTTTTAATCCTTTGTAAAAGTGCAGCCTTTCCTTGATCTGAAAATGATGCAATTACATTTTCATAATGGTTCACTACTGTCCGGTTAAATTCTAGAACAATTTCAACTGCTTAGCGTCCATCTCATTCGCGGTAATGTGGCCGGCATCCGGAAAGTCCCTTTTTAATGGGGTTTTCTCGAACAAAGTCACCGAAAATATCTGTAGCAAAGTG
>JAJECW010000083.1 GCA_022821865.1 Pseudomonadales bacterium | reverse complement strand
AATTCCCTCCTTGGAATTTTTCATTATCGCAAAACAAAAGCGTGGTTTTGTTTTGCTCCCGAATTCAATGGCTTACGCCATCGAATTCGGCGACACATCCCTGTGCCGCAGGGAAGCTCTGACTTAATCAGAGCTTCCCTGGGAGCTTGGTCAGGCATTGAAGACACCGCCCACATCTCGCTCATGCTCTCATTGCGCTATGCCCTGCCCTGAACCGGGCGGCTCCGCCCGCAGGCCCGGGTTTACAAACTTCCCACGATGTCGATGAAGAAGCCGCGCTTGTCGTACTCGGCGTCGCGCAGGTCATCGCTGAAATCGGTGAAGTTGTACCCCCCGCCAAGCTGGAAGTTCTCGTTCAGACTGCGGTAGGCGCCGACCAGGACGCCGCTTCGGGTATTGCTTGCGCCGCGGTCCTCAAGCACCCGGTACTCGGCGAGCAAGTCCCATTCACTGATCAGGTTATAGCGCGCTCTCGCGACGGCGAGGCTGACTTCGTAGTCGTGCCATTCGCCGAGGCCGAGGGCGGCCCGGGCTTCGCCGCTCTTCCAGGCGATCTTGCCGCCGACTTCCCAGCGCGGATTGAGCTGGTACAAGGCTTCGGCGGAGAGAATGTGTACGCGCTGGTCGAGCCCGCCACCGACCTGGTAGGCGCCCGCGGCGTCGTACAGGTAGCTGTAGCGGGTCAGCACGGTCCAGCGTTCGAGTGCGGCGGGGCGATAGGCGTGGCCGATATCGAATTCGGTGAAAGTGGCGGGTTCGCCGCCGGTGAAGCTGGCATCGTCGGTTCGCAGCAGGTTCAGGCGGCTGAGCACCCGGCTGCTCTCGCTCAGGACGCGGGAATAGCTTGAGGCCAGCAGGTACTGGTCCATGGCGAATTCCGGGCCTTCGTCATTGCGGTACTCGGTTCTGGCGCTGAACTGGTAGCCGTCCCGGTCCACCGAGGCGCCGAGCGAGATCGCCTCGCGCTCAAGGGGGCTGGTAAACAGGTCGGCATTGGCGGTGGTGACCACGCCGCTAAAAATCCAGTCGCTATCGGTGGCGTAGTCGATGCCGAAGGAATGATTGGCATTGGCGTAGCGGTCGTTTTCGCCGAAATGCGACTCGGTGTACACGCCGAAGCGGTTGCCGAAATCCCGACGCTGGCCCACGGTGAGCATGTCGCCGTCGCCAAAGGTGCGGTCCGGGTCGGAGAGGTAACTGGCATAGAGTTCATGGCCGCTTTCGAGCCGGTAATTGCCGCCGAACTCGCTGGTCGCGCCGGCGCCGACTCCGCTGAGCACATCAAAGGAGAAGTTCCGCACCGGCGCATAGCGGATGCCGCCGGAAAGCGCGCTGCCGAGGTCGCCATCGCTGGCTTCCACAAGCACCGAGAGATCATCGCTGATGCGGGTTTCGAGGCCGGCGGCAATGCGGTCGTTCTCCACATAGTCGCCGCCTTCGTCAAGGCCGGTTTGCAGCTTGCCGTAGAGCGTCTGGTCCTCGTTCAGGGCATAGCCCAGCCTGGCGCCCGCGAGCAGGGCGTCGCCTTCCACGCTTTCCATGGGACGGCCGTAGTAATGCACCGGGCCCATACCCCGGGCCAGGTCTTCATGGCGCAGTTCGCCGCCAAAGCTGACCCGGCCCCGGGTAATTTCGCCCTGAACCCTGGCCACGCTGGTGCTGTCGCTGTTGGCGCTTTCGAGTTCGGAAACACTGACCTGGACGAGCAGGCCATTGTCATCGCGAACAATGGCGTCGACGCCGGATTCCCGGGTGATCTGGTTGCGGGAGATATTGCCCGAGGAAAAGCCCGCGTCGCGGTCCTTCCACCAGGCCCGCACATTGCCCGAGAACATGTCGCTGACCTCGGCAATATCGAGCCGCCCTTCCACCGAAACCGCATCGCCTTCCGACCATTCTCCGGGCATGCTGTAGTCCATACCCGCAAAGCGCAGGCCACCGTCGAGCGACTCGAAACCCGCGGCGTTTTGAGCCGCCTTGCTGCTGGCCAACTCCACATTGAAGTAAGTGCCTTCGCTGGCCTTCAGGCTCACGTCCACGCCCTGCAACTGATAGTCCTGGCCGGTGCTGTCGTCGCTGACGCTGGCGGCGCCGATACCGAAATTGTCGCTGATCCAGACCTTGCCCCGGGCGCCGGCGATAAGATTGTCGCCGGAGAAACCCATTGGAATGTACTCGTAATCCACGAGCAGGAAGACCTGGTCGCCGTCCAGGCCGCGGCGGATAATCGCGCTGCTGTAGGCATTGCTCACCGGCTGCAGCGGCCGGCTCAGAATGACGCGGCCCTGGAGGGCATCGATTTCGTAGTCGAGTCCTTCCACGTATTCGCGTCGTTCGATGACCTGGCGGCTGTCGCGCTGGCGCACTTCCATCCAGACTTTTTCCGAGCCCCGCACCACATCGGTGTGCCGCAGGTAGTACACCGAGCCGCCGGTGGCGCGAAAGCTCACGTGGGCGGCGGCGGATTCGGATTCCGAAGCAAAGGCCGTGGCGCTGTAGCGCGAGTCGCCGAGGGAAGTGTGGGAATCGCTTTCCAACCGGACCCGGGCGCCGTACAGCGAGCGGTTGTAGGCCAGATTTTCGGTTCCCGTCAGGCCGGTGTTGAAATTCCCCCAGAGCATCTGGTTGCGGTTCCAGTCGAGCCGCACATAAAGCGAGCCCTGGGTGTCCACATCACTGACGGTGGTGGAATCGTCGCCATAGACGGGATAGTAGCGGTCCGGGTCGAGTTGGCGAAACATGCGGCGGGCGTCCCGGCGACGCAAGTTGTCTCCCAGATTGTGGAGATCGTCTTCGGTGCTGTCCATCTGGGCGGTAAGCAGATACTTGCCCTGGATTTTGGCCTTGGCGTAGAAGGCCAGGCGGCCATCGAGCCATACCGACTCGTCGAACTCATCGGCGTCGGTGAGCGCCTCGAATGCGCCGCCAAAGCTGTCCTGGCCCAGGGTGAGGCTGGCAAGGCCCACGATGAAACTGTAGTCCCCGTCGATTTCCGGACGCAGCACTTCCCGCCAGCGGCCGCCTTCCCCGCCGCCGCTGACGACGATTTCGGCGCTGCCCGAAGGCAGGAACAGCTCGCTGACGAACTTGCCCTCGGCGTCGGCCCGCACATCGGCGCCGGCCACCGTCAACCTCTCGCCGGGAGCGAATTCGGCGCCATGAATGCGGAGTTTGCTGCCGGACAGGTTGATCTGGCTGTCTTCGAGAATCGACATGCCGATGACGGTTTCCGGGGCGCTGGCGGCAGTGGCGCCGCCAGCGGCCACGACATTGACGAGTTGCGCTGTGGTGCGGTCCTGATTGCCGTTGCTGTCGAAGACCCGCAGCACATAGGCGAGCTGCTCGCCGACCCGGAGTTCGAGTTGCGGGTCCATCAGGCTGAAGGCTTCCGGCCAGGCAAGTTCGCCGGCGGAAACGCTGGCGATCGGGCGCGACAGGTCCACGTCGGCGGCGCGGTAGAAATCAAGCCGGTAACTCTCGGCCACGCCCTGGTAATTGCCATGGGCGGCGAAAGATACCGGCGCCGCCATGCGGCTGTTATCGTCGATGCGAACCGGCCGCAGGGCAAGCACCGCAAGCTGGGCCTGGCGGCTGAAAGCGTCTTCCGTCATCCACACGCGGCCGGCGCCTTCGACAAAAGTCGTTTCGGCCATCTGGGCGGCTTGCAGCACAATGGTCCGGCTGCTCACCATTTCGGCGATGCTGCGATAACTCACTTCGATTTCGACCCTGCGGTTGACGGTCTGGCCGAATTCGGTGGTGTCGGCGGCGAGCAGTTCCGCGGTGGTGCTTGCCTCTACCGTAATCTGGCTGATGGAAAGGCCGAGTTCCTCAACAACTGCCTCGGCCACGTTCGCGGCGCGCTGGCGGGCCTGTTCGAGAGCCGCCTCCCGGGCCGCGTCGCCGCCGCCGGGGGCCACATAGGACACGCCGCTGAGCCGCACCGACTCCACATCGAGTACGGTGAATGGCGCAAGGCTGTCTTCCAGCGCCTCGCGCTGTTCATCGCTCAAGGCGACACTGTCGGGAGCGAATCGCACGGGCTCCACCACATCGGTCATGGAGTCATAGCTGATTTCGGTCTCCGGCTCGGCGGAGATGTTGTCCGGGTCTTCCGGCTCGAACTCCGCCGAGGTTTCGGTGATTTCCTCATCGAAAACCACTTCGATTTCCACCCTGCGGTTCAGGGCCCTGCCAGCTTCGGTGAGATTGCTGGCCACCGGCTGGCGGAAGGCGCGGCCCTCGATTTCCACCGTGGCGGGATCGAGGGAAAGCTGTTCGCTGAAGAACTCCGCCACTTCCGCGGCCCGGGCTTCGGACAGCCCCTGATTGTCGCCAAAGGCGGGCTGGATTCGCACGCTGAGCGGCACATCGTCGGTATGACCGACGAAGCGGACCCGGAGATTGTCCCGGCCCTCGTACTCGTCAAGCAGTTCCTGCAACTGATCGACGTATTCCCGGGGAATTTCCGCCACGCCGGATGCAAAGCGCACCGGCAGCAGCCGGTCGGTGTTGTAGCGGGTCAGGGTGCGTTCCACCACCGCTCTTGCCGGGGCTTCCTCATACAGTTCCCGGGTGTGGCTGGCGTCGAACCGCACGGCGAAATCCATGCGCGTCATCAGTGATTGGGTTATACGCAATACCTGCGGATTTTCCCCGATGACCCGGGCGCCGTCGGGCAGGGTCGCAGGGTCGAGCTTGAGGATGAAATTGCTACCGCGCTCGGCGTTTTCGACTTCCACCGCCGCCACGTGGTAGCGGCCATTCTGGTCGGTTTCGATCAGCAGGCCGTCCACGGTGGCCAGGCGTACGCCGGGAATGCCCGGCTCCCCGGCGTCGCGCCGGCCGTTGCCATTGCGGTCCATGAACACCTGGCCAAGCACCGAGGTCTGCTCGAACAGGGGGTCGCTGGAAATGTTCACGCTGGCTTCGGCCACATTGCCGACCACCCGGGAACCCGCCAGGGGCGTGACGGTATTGGTATAGCTGCCCTGCCGCGCCCGAGTGCTCGGCCGAGCGACATAGCGGATGACCACGCTGCTTTCCGCGGCCAGGTCGAAGGGGCCGAAGATCACCGGGTCATTGCCGCTGGCCGCAATGGGGTACGCTGGCCCGTTGTCCGGGGTGAGCGGGTTGGCCACGGACTGGCCCCGGGGCGAATCGACGATTTCCCGCAGGCTGGCGCTGTCGGCGATGAAATTGAATTCGTCGGGCAGGTTGTCGCGCAGCTCGATGCCCCGCAGGGTAACCGGGCTGGTATTGGTGAGGCGGACTTCATAGCCCACGGGCTCGCCCACCGAGGCGAAACGGGTCACCGCATCCTTGCTGACGCTGATCAGGCCGCCATACACGGGACTGTCCACCGGGTCCAGCGGAACATGATTGTGGAATGCGGTGGCCGCCCCTTCGGTCAGGGTCAGTCGGCGGTACCAGTTTGCGTCATCGCCATCCATGGGCGCGCCATGCTGGGCCTGGACCACACAGGCGCCGCTGCCGGCGGCGCAGGCGGCGACATCGAGTGCGGACGGCTCGGGAGGCAGCAGCAACGAATCACCGGACAGCCATCCCGCGGGACTTTCGGCGATTTCGATGCGGTAGTCACTGGCGCCGGCGGAGCAATCCCCATGGGCGCCGGGCTGGAGATCGAAGCGGTAGGCGCCGTCGGCGCCCACCATCTGCTCCTGCTGTCCCGGCAGCAGGCACTGTCCGGCGACTGCGACGCCCCGGGAATCCACCAGGCGCAGGCGCACGCCGGGGATCGGCGTTCTGGCGATGCTGTCGTACACCACGCCGCCCAGGGCGATGGGTAATTCGAAAGTGGCAGTGGCATTGTCCCGCAGGGCTATGGCGCGCCGGGACCAGACCATGCCGCTATCCGGATGCCGCGCCTGGATTGCCGCGACATCGGCGGCTGGCCCGACGAACTGCCAGGCGCCCTCGGCATCGCTCACCGTAGTGGCAAGAAGCGCGCCATTGATATCGAGCAGGTCCACCGTCCAGCCGGCATGCCCCGGTTCCGTCAGGCCGCGTTCGCCATTGGCGTCATGATCGGCGTAGACCGTACCGAGGATGTCTGGTTCGGCGGGAGGCGGGTCGTCGTTGTCGAATACCCGGACCCGGGCGGTATTGTAGTCTCCGTCCTGATCGTAGCCGCGGCCAACGCTGATATTGGCAATAATCCGGCCTTCGGGCTCGTCCCTGCCGTCATCCACGGTGGGTACGTACAGGATCGCCTCGCCTTCTTCACCGATTCGCAAGGTATGGCCGCCCCGCCGCCCTTCCACGGCGAAGTCGCCCCGCTGGGACACGATCAGGTTCACCCGGAGTTCTTCCCCTTTGGGCGGCGGCGTGGCGGTGATGAAGAAAATCGCTTCCCCGCCCTCGGTAATGGGGCTTCCCGCGACGATGCTGACCATGGGTCTGGCCAGCGCCGTATCGTTGTCCAGCACGTCGATTCGCGCCACGCCGGCGTCTTCCGACACGGAATAGCCATTGCCAGTGTTGATTCTGCCGGAAATCAGGCCGTGGCCTTCCTTGATGTCGTCATCGATGGTGGCCACCACAACCGAGTTCGAGCCACTGGAATTGATACTGACCGTTCGCGATCCGGCCTGGCCCGGGCCGGCGAAATCGCCGTCCTGGGAAAAGTTGACCTTGACCAGGATTCTGCTCTCGGGAGCCGGCGGCGGATTGGCGCTGACCCGGAAAACCGCATCGCCGCCTTCACTGATTTCCCCGGCGCCCACAATGCTGACCACGGGTACCCCTCCAGGCTGGCCCTCCTGGGCTGTGGCGCCCGTGGCAACGAGCAGGGAAAACAACAGTGTGCCAAGGCGAACGGCAATCTCTCGGCCAGGCCCGCTCCTGCCGCCGGGCAAGGCTGGCTCGGCAGGGAATTTGGCAAACAGGTTTCGCAGTGGGGCGGCGTGGGTCGAGTCAGGTTCTGGCAATGGGTTCATGGCTTTCGCGGTCTTTTTGTCTCAATAAGGAACCCTGTCCGGCGCGGGAAAATCCGAACCGCCAGGGCGCTGGTAATTGTTGTGGTTATCGGCTTCGAGCCGGAAGCTTTGAATGATCAGGCATGATCATCTGCCTTCTTCATCAGCCTGGGCCGCGCCGGGTTTTCTCAGACCGGGGCGAACTGTCGCCCGGGAACGATTGGAAGGCGATTATAGGAAATACGTTGCGCCCTGTCACCCGGGCGGGGGCAGACCTTCGACTGATTCGAAAAAGATTTGCGGGTGAGAGCGCGACCGGGAAGCCTGCGCTGATGAATCACTCTTGTTCTTGCGCCTGGGGTCTGGTTGCCGCCTGGCTGCTTTTTTCTCGCTGTATCCGCTGGTAGATTTCCTCACGGTGAACCGCAATGTGCTTTGGCGCGTTAACCCCTATTCGCACCTGGTTCCCCTTAACACCTAGCACGGTAACAGTCACATCGTCTCCTACCATCAGTGTCTCGCCGATCCGGCGTGTCAATATCAGCATTGCACTAGTCCTCGTATCCGTCCTGTACCGATCCTTGCACGTCTCCCCGATCATCCATGCTGGCAGCCCCTCGCCAATCCCCTGAATATTGGCCTGTACCGATTGCGTACCCAAGTATTCTCTGAAAAATTCCCTCCCTGGAATTTTTCATTATCGCAGGGAAGTTCTGACTTAATCAGAGCTTCCCTAATAGTAGCCGCGCGGATTCCCGCATTGCAAACAATTTGCGAATATTCTTCGACTTACCCGTTTTCGGCTTTTTCCAATTCGAAAGCGCTGTGCAGGGCGCGCACCGCAAGCTCGAGATACTTCTCCTCGATCACCACCGAAATCTTGATCTCGGATGTGGTGATGATCTGGATATTGATGTTCTCCCCCGCCAGGGCCTTGAACATCCGGCTGGCGATGCCGGCATGGGAGCGCATGCCGACGCCCACCAGGGAAACCTTGGCGATATGGGTGTCGAGTTCCACCGTCCGGGCCGGCATCGAGGGAATCGCCTGTTGCAGGATTTCCAAAGTCCGCTCCGCGTCGCCGCGCTTGACGGTGAAACTGATATCGTTGTTGCCGTCGGCGGCCGCGTTCTGCACGATGACATCGACTTCGATGCCGCGTTCGCTGACCGGGCCAATGACCTTGTAGGCGATGCCGGGAATATCCGGCACGCCCTTGACGGTCAGTTTGGCTTCGTCGCGCTCGAAGGCGACGCCGGCGATGGCGGGTGTTTCCATGGCATGTTCCTCCAGGGTTATGAGGGTTCCCGGCCCCTCTTCAAAAGTCGACAGCACCCGCAGGGGGACCTGGTACTTGCCCGCAAACTCCACGGCCCGGATCTGCAATACCCTGGCGCCGAGGCTGGCGAGTTCCAGCATTTCCTCAAAAGTGACATGCCGCAACAACCTCGCGCCGTCGACCATGCGCGGGTCGGTGGTGTAGACGCCTTTGACATCGGTGTAGATCTGGCATTCGTCAGCTTCCAGCGCCGCCGCGAGGGCCACTGCGGTGGTGTCGGAACCACCCCGGCCGAGGGTGGTGATGCAACCATGTTCGGTCACACCCTGGAAACCGGCCACAACCACCACATTGCCCTGCTCGAGCTGGGCGAGTATCCGGGTGCTGTCCACTTCCCGAATGCGCGCCCGGCTGTGGCTTGCATCGGTGAGAATCCGCACCTGGCCGCCGGTGAACGAGCGCGCGCCATGGCCCCGGCATTCCAGGGCCATGCACAGCAGGGCGATGGTGACCTGCTCGCCGGTGGCAAGCAGCACATCCATTTCCCGGGGTGTCGGCTGCTCCATGACTTCCTGGGCAAGCGCCGCGAGGCGGTTGGTTTCGCCGGCCATGGCGGACAGCACCACCACCACATCGTGGCCTTTGTCGCGAAAGCGGGCCACCTTGTCGGCCACGGCCTCGATATGGCCCACCGAGGCCACCGAGGTGCCGCCGTATTTCTGCACGATGAGCGACATCAGCCTGTTTTCGCCAACCGGTCCGCCACCCAGGGGGCTACGCTTGCCAGGGCGCCGGGCAGGGCTTTGGCGTCGCGTCCGCCCGCCATGGCCATGTCCGGGCGCCCGCCGCCCTTGCCGCCAAGCTGGCCGGCGACCATATTGGCCAGGTCTCCCGCCCGCACCGAACCGGTCAGATTCTTGCTGACGCCCACCACCAGGCTCACCTTGTCCCCGCCGCCGCTGGCGAGCACCACAATGCATTTGCCGAAACGATTCTTGAGCTTGTCCACCGCTTCCCGCAGGGCTTTGGGGTCGAGCCCGTCGACTTCGGTCGCCAGCAGCTTGACTCCCGCCACGTCCCGGGCCCGGTCGGCGAGATCGCCACCGGCGCCGGTGGCAAGCCTTGCCTTGAGCTGTTCGACCTGCTTTTCCAGGGCGCGGTTGGCTTTGGTCAACTGGCTCAGCCGGTCGACGAGTTCGTCGGGGCTCGACTTCACCATATGGCAAAGTTCGCGCAGGGTCTTTTCCTCGCGGTGTACCCGGCGCAGCGCCCCCTGGCCGGTGACCGCCTCGACCCGGCGCACCCCGGCGGAGATTCCCGACTCGGCGATGATCCGGAACAGGCCGATGTCTCCGGTGCGATCCACATGGCAGCCGCCGCAGAATTCCACGGAATACTCGCCTCCCATGCTGACCACTCGCACCTGCTCGCCGTATTTTTCGCCGAACATGGCGAGCGCCCCGCGCTTTCTGGCTTCCTCGATGGCCATGACTTCCCTGGTCACCGCCGAGTTGCGCAGGATTTCCCGGTTGACCTGCCGCTCGATCTCCCGAATCTGCTCCGGCGCCACGGGCTGGGGATGGGAAAAGTCAAAGCGCAGCCGGTCCTTGTCCACCAGGGAGCCCTGCTGAGTGACATGCGTTCCGAGCACATTGCGCAGGGCGGCGTTCATCAGGTGGGTGGCCGAATGATTGAGGGTGATGGCGCCGCGTTCTTCGGCGGCGACCCGTGCCATGATCCGGTCTCCGATGCGCAGCGCGCCTTCGCTGAGGCGGCCGACATGCACCAGGGCCTCGCCCTGTTTTTGGGTATCGGTGACCACAAACCGCACTTGCTCGTTTTCCAGCCATCCGCTGTCGCCCACCTGCCCGCCGGATTCGCCATAGAAGGGGGAACTGTCGAGCAGCAGGCGCGTTTCCCGGTCATCGCGCAATTCATCGATTGCCTGTCGGCTGGCCGCGTCGAATATTCCCACCACCGTGGCGGCGCCGCTCAATTCGTCGTAGCCGATAAACTCGGTGGCCTGATCGGGGTCGATATCCACCAGTGTCCGGGCGCTGAAATTGCTCGCGGCCCGGGCCTGTTCGCGCTGGGCTTCCATGGCCGCCTGAAAACCTTCGGTATCGATGGCAAGCCCGTGCTCCCGGGCGATATCCGCGGTGAGGTCCGCCGGGAAGCCATAGGTATCGTAGAGGCGGAACACGGTATCGCCGGGAATCGTCTTGTCCGCGAGATCGGCAATGGCCTTTTCCAGAATCGCCATGCCATTGTCCAGGGTGCGGGCGAATTGCCGCTCCTCTTCTTCGAGGGCGCCGGCGATTCGCGCCCGCTGTTCGATCAGTTCCGGATAGGCTTCACCCATCACCGCCGCCAGCGGCGCCACGAGCTTGTGGAAGAACAGCTCCTTGACGCCGAGCCGATGGCCGTGGCGGATGGCCCGGCGAATGATCCGGCGCAGCACATAGCCGCGGCCTTCATTGGAAGGCAGCACGCCATCGGCAACGAGAAAGGCGCAGGAGCGGATATGGTCGGCGATCACCTGCAGGGAAGGGTCTTCCAGATCGCCGGTGCCGGTAATTCGCCGGATGTCCCCCAGCAAGGACTGGAACAGGTCGATCTGGTAATTGCTGTGTACCCGCTGCAGCACCGCGGCGAGTCTTTCGAGGCCGGCGCCGGTATCCACCGAGGGCCGCGGCAGCGGCGTCAGGGCACCGTTTTCGCTACGCTCGAACTGCATGAAAACCAGATTCCAGATTTCGATGTAGCGGTCGCCGTCTTCATCGGCGGAGCCGGGCGGTCCGCCGGGAACTTCCGGGCCGTGGTCATAAAAGACTTCGGAACAGGGGCCGCAGGGGCCGGTATCGCCCATGGCCCAGAAATTGTCCTTCTCGCCCATGCGCGAAAAGCGTTCCGGGGCAACCCGGATTTCCCTGAGCCAGATGTCGGCGGCTTCGTCATCTTCGCGGAACACCGTGACCCAGAGTTTCTCCGCCGGCAGGCCGAGTTCCCCGGTGAGGAATTCCCAGGCGAAGCCGATGGCCTCGCGCTTGAAATAGTCGCCGAAGGAGAAATTGCCGAGCATTTCGAAGAAAGTGTGGTGGCGCGCGGTATAGCCGACGTTTTCCAGATCGTTGTGCTTGCCGCCCGCGCGCAGGCAGCGCTGGGAAGTCACCGCGCGCTTGTAGGGCCGCGCTTCCCGGCCGAGGAAGACATCCTTGAACTGGACCATGCCGGAATTGGTGAAAAGCAGGGTCGGGTCGTTGCCGGGTACGAGCGGACTGCTCGGCAATACCTTGTGGCCATGACCGGCGAAATAGTCAAGGAAACACTTGCGTATGTCGGCGCTGTTCATGATAGCGGGCCGGTACGGCGTCAATCGCCGTTCTTGTCGCGCTCGTCGGCGTCGTCGTCCGAACCGGGCATCGGCGCATTGCAGTCTCGACCGGTGAACGAGAACGTTTCCAGCGCCTCTTCCAGCGGTACGCGCAGGTAGCCGTCACTGGAAAGGATGATGGCGATGGGCCGAGTCCTCGGGAAATGGCTCATGATGATGGTGAAGATGATCAGGAACGGAACGCAGAGAAACGCGCCGGGTATTCCCCAGATCGTGCCCCACAGCGCCAGGTTCAGAAGAATGACGATCGGGCTCAGATTGAACGAACTGCCCATCAGCCGCGGCTCGATCACATTGCCGATCACCACCTGAAATGCGCCAATGCCCCCCAGCACCATGAAGAAAAGGTAGTAGCCGTCTGACTGGGCCAGGGCGATCATGGCGGGAAACATGGTGGCGATTATCGAGCCCACGGTGGGAATGAAATTGAGCAGGAAAATCAGCAATCCCCAGACGCCGGCGAAATCGACTCCCATCAGCAAAAGCAGCCCGCAACTGAGCAGGCCGGTGAGGGAGCTTGTGAACATCTTGATGCTGATGTATTTCTGGATGTCGTCCCGGATTCGCTCGAAAATGCCGCGCACTTCCTTTTCCCTGGCTTCGTTGGATACCAGCGCGCTGATCTTGTTGTTGAACTGTCTTTGCTCGAAAAACAGAAAGCCCAGATAGATGAGGATCAGGCTGCTGCTTGCCAGGATTCCCGCCGCCGAACCCGCCAGGGATGTGGCGTAGCTCGGCAGGTCAATCCAGTCGATCAGCGTCTGGCCGAAATTCTCGCCCTGGATCGCGCCCACATCAACAAAAGGCAGGGACAGCGATTCCAGCCGGCGGATCAGGTTGTCCTGATAGACCGGCGCCATTTCCATGACCCCGCCAAAGGAGGCGCTGAGAAAATTGACCAGGCCCCAGATGAGGCCAAGAAAGGTGAAAATCGACAGCAACAGGCAAATCGGCCCGGGGATCGAGAATTTGCCAACGGAAAGCCTGCCGAGAGCCGCCGCCAGGGTATTGATCAGATACCATAGCGCAACGGCGATCACCAGCGGCAGCAACAGCGACTCGCCGACGATCAGCAGGTAAAAGACCACGACTACCAGCAGCACGACGGCCAAGTAGTTCAGCACTTTCATCGACATACTTTCCCCGGGATCCCGCGTGGGCCGGAACCCCTTCTCCGAAACCCGCGAAGATTATCATATTTCGCCCCGCCCAAAGCGGTGGACCGCGCCTCGTCCGGGTCCGGTTTTCACAAAGCGGGCGGCTTGCGCTAGACTTTCCCGCAGCCACCGGCGAAGAGGAGCAGCAAGCCTTCCCGATTCGCCGCGGCAAACCGTATCGAGGGAAACCGCAAACCATCATGAGTGAACCAGCTTTCAGCGTTCGCATTGCCGGCAAGACCGATTCCGGCGTTTTGCGCGAATACAACGAAGATTTTGTCGGATTCGATGAAGAAGCCGCCCTGGCGATGGTTGCGGACGGTCTCGGCGGCCGCGCCTCGGGGGAAATCGCTTCCTGCATGGCGGTCACTTCGCTGCTCACCGAGTTTCGACCGGACCGGCCCGCGGTCCAGATCCGGGGCAGCCTGCGCGAGCAACTGGAAGAGGCGATCAGCGCCGCCAATCGCAGGATTTTCCTTGCCGCCAGGTCCAGCAAGAGCATGAACGGCATGAGCACCACGCTGATCGCGGCGCGAATCGATGGCCGCCGCCTGCTCGCGGGCTGCGTGGGGGATTCCCGCCTCTATCTGATGCGGAAAAAACAACTCGAACAGTTGTCGCACGATCACACACTCGCCAATGAACTGCTCGCCAGGGGCACAGCCTCAAGCGGCAGCGTTTCCCTTTCCAATATCGACCACATTCTGACCCGGGCCCTTGGCGTCCTTGAAGAGGTGGAAGTCGAATTCCTCGAACACGATCTCGAATCCGGCGACGTGTTGCTGCTCTGCTCCGACGGCCTCTACAACATGGTCGCCGACTGGCAGCTCAAGGACATCCTCAACGACCATGGCGCCGACATCGAAGCCGGCATCAACAAACTCGTGGAATACGCCAACCGCAACGGCGGCCGGGACAATATCGCCGCCGTACTGATTCATGTTGACGAAGAATGACTGTTCCCTGGCAATTCTCATCTTGGCGCTCCAACCTTCATGTCATTCTGCGCGCAGGATGACCAATGTGAGCGCGCCCATTGCCATAATGAGAATTGCTACATTGACAGGCGGGCTGGCGTGAGAATTTGGTCTTCGACGAGATCGTAGAGGCGACCGAGATGGCCGCGGCGGGTGGGGCCGGGGACGCTGTCCGAGGTGGCGACTACCACCAGATCCAGTTCATCCACGACGAAGATCAGCTGGCCGCCATAGCCCCAGGCGGTGGGAACCTGCATGCCCGCCAGGTCTCGCAGCCACCAGCCATAGCCGTAATAGCGGCCCTGGCCGCGGGGTGAGCGGGCGTGCGGCTGATGGGATGAGGCAACCCATTCCCCGGGCACCACCCGGGTATCTCCGTGTTTTCCCCCGTTGAGGTACATGGCGCCGAAGGCGAGCATTTGCCGGGGCGTCATTTCCATGTCGTTGCCGCCAAAATAGATTCCCTGGGGATCTTTGGGCCAGTAGGACAGGGAAAATCCCATGGGCCGGGCAAGGTGCCGTTGGGCGAATTGCTTGGCGTCCATGCCTGTGGCCCGGGTCAGGATCGCCGACAGCAGGTGGGTGCTGCCGGTGCTGTAGAGCATGCGGGTGCCCGGTTCGGCCACCAGCGGTTGTTCGATGGCGAACCGGACCCAGTCGCGGCTCGCCACCCAGCGGCCATAGTTGCGATTGCTGGTGGTTTCCAGTCCGGACTGCATGGTAAGCAGATTCTCCACGGTGATGCCGCGCTTGGCCGCGTATTCATCGCCTTCCAGATACTCGGGAAAGAACTCGCCCAGGGTGGCGTCCACCGACTCGATATGCCCCTGCGCGATGGCGATTCCCACCAGGGCCGAGATTACGCTTTTGGACGCCGACTTCATGTTCGCCGGGCGGTTCGCCCTGGCGCCGTTGTAGTATTTCTCGAAAACCAGTTCGCCGCGATGCTGGATGAGGAGGCTGTGCAGCCGCGGCAGATTCCGCGCCGCGCGGTCGGCGGCGCTGAAGTCGAGCGCCTGGGGATTCGCCTTGGCGGCGACCAGCAGCAGCGGCAGCAACAGCAGGCGCACGATCCGTGTCATTGCTACCGCTCCCCTGCCCGGTTCGGCTCAGATCGCGCTGAAGGCGTCGTCGAGAATCGCCGGCGTCAGAATTTGCGGCAGGATTACCGGCTCGCCGGCCGGGTCTCCCGGATAGAGCACGTACAGCGGCACCGAAGGCCGCCGGAATTCTTCGAGCACGGCGGTGATTTCCGGGTCTTCGTTGGTCCAGTCCCCTTTCATGTAGACGATGTTGTTGCTTTCCATGGACCGCTGCACGCGCTCGGTGCCCAGGGTGCTTTGCTCATTCACCAGGCAGGTGATGCACCAGTCCGCGGTCATGTTGACGAAAACCGGCGTGCCGGCCGAGCGCAATTCCGTCAGCCGGGCGCCGCTGAACGGCTCGAATTCGGCGCTGGCCTGCCCGGCGAGTTCGGTGTCGGCCCGGGACAGGGTCTGGAGAAAGGGCGTCTGCATCAGATAGCCGGCCAGAAACAGGGTGGCGACGCCCACCGCGTAATTGGCGCCGCGCATGGCTGGCCCCACCACATGACGCCGCTGATACAGCCAGGCGGAAAGCGCCAGCAGGATGCAAACTCCGAGCACCAGCGACATGCCCATGACACCCACCTGATTGCCGAGCACCCACAGGAAGAAAGCCGCCGAGGCGTACAGGGGGAAGGCCATGAACTGCTTGAAGGTATTCATCCAGGCGCCCGGGCGCGGCAGGAAACGGGTCAGGGCCGGAACCCGGGAAAGCACCAGAATCGGCAGCGCCATGCCGAATCCCAGCGACAGGAACACGAGCATGGCCACGATCCAGGGCTGGGTCAGGGCGAAACCGAGGGCCGGCCCCATGAATGGCGCGGTGCAGGGCGTCGCCACTATGGTGGCGAGCACGCCGGTGAAGAAGGAACCCCGGTAGCCCTTCCCTGTGGTGAGATTGTTGCCGACTCCCATGAGCCCGGTCCCGATCTCGAATACGCCGGAGAGGCTCAGGCCCAGGGTGAAAAAGAGGTACACGATAAAGGCCAGGAACCAGGGCTGCTGGAACTGGAAGGCCCAGCCCACCTGCTCCCCCGCCGCCCGCAGGGCGATGAGCAGCGAAGCCAGCAGCACGAAGGATACGAGAATTCCGCCGGTATAGGCCAGCCCCTCGTTGCGCTGCCGCCGGGCGGTATCGCCGGACGCGGCGACAAAACCCAGGGCCTTGAGCGACAGCACCGGAAACACGCAGGGCATCAGGTTGAGAATCATGCCGCCAAGCAGGGCGAACAGCATGTACAGGGGCAGGCTTGCCAGACCGACGCCGCCATCGCCGCCGCCGGAAACATTGGCCGCCATGACGGGCAGGCTTGTCGAGCTCGCCATTCGGGCGGAATCGGCGAATTCAAACGCGGTGCGCCCGCCATTGGCGTCTTCGAGCACCAGGGTGCCGTGGACCGCACCGAGGTCGTCAAGCATCCGCCTGGGCTGCTGGTGGGTAATCTGCAGCAGATTGCCCCGCACCGACACGTCGCGCAAGGGCCCGGGCTTGATTACCCGGCGTTGTTCGGGAAAAAACCAGGCGTCGCTGTAGGCGGCGAAATCCACCGTGGGCGACTCGAAACCGAGGCTGACCCGCTCCCCGGCCACGGCAAGCAGGGGCACGCCCAGATCGTGGTCGGCAAGCGGCAGGTTTTCCCTGGCGCTGGCGAACAATTCCGCATGGGCCGCGTTGGGCGCCGGGGCTTCGCCCACCGGCAGGCTGATGGCGAGCCGCTGTTCGCCGGGTATGCAGATCAGATCGCAGACATTCCAGTAGGCCAGGGTGGAAATCTCCACGGTATCGCCGGCGTAATCCGCGGGAATCGTGACGGCGACGGGATGCAGCACTTCCTCCTCGTAGCCGAAATTCACCAGGTCGGTATCGTAGAAAGGCAGCCAACTCGGCGCGGGAAACTGCAATGGGCCGATTTCGGTTCCAGGCGGCGCCGACCACTCGCCGAGGCTGGTGGGCTCGCCGCTGTCGCCGCCCATCTTCCAATAGGTATGCCAATGTTCCGCCGGATCCAGCCGCAGGCCGAGCCATGCGGTTTCGCCGGGGACGATATTGTCGTTCTCGGCGATGAGTTCGATTTCGATGCTATGGTCCCAGGCCACGCTGGCGAGGGTCGGCCGCAGGTCATAGCCGTGCAGTCCGCCCTCCTCGTCGACCCAGGCGAGCAGGCCGTCGAGTTCAGTCATGTCCATGGGATGGCGGGCGTGTTGTTCGGTGGAAATCTGGATGCGCGAATCTTCCAGCATCACGTCGCGATACGGCGCGTACCGCATGACCCGGCCGCGGGTGGGTAAAAACCAGGCCTCGTCGACTTCGGCAAAGCGCGCGTCGTCGGCCCGCACCATGACATTGACCTTGCCGTCATGGCGATTGAAGCGGGCCACGAGATCGTGCTCGCCCAGTGGCGCCGGCGTATTGGCCCGGGCTGTGGCGAATCCTTCGCGCCAGCGTTCATCGACAACCGGGGCCTCCGCCACCGGCAGGGACACGCCAAAGCGGGCGCTGCCGGGAATGCAGATTACCTCGCAGACCTGCCAGTCGATGGTGGTTTCGGCGGCAAAGCTGTCGCCGCTGAAATCGGCCGGAATGGCCACCGGCAGCGGCAGGAAGACTTCGTGGCCATAGGTGAAGGTCACCAGGCCCGAGTCGAGGAAGGGCGTCCACTCGGGAATCGGCCAGACGATCTCGCCCACGGCGTCCTGTGAAACACCCGCCGGCAACCGCCAGTCCCCGGCGCTTGTGGCCTCGCCGCTGTCGCCGCCGAATTTCCAGTAGGTATGCCAGTTCTCGATGGGATCGAGCCGAATGGCCAGCCACAAGGTTTCACCCGGAACCGCGGTGGTGGTCTCGGCTACCAGTTCGACTTCGATCTGCCCGGTGCTATGCACCTGGGCCTTGAGCCCGGCCCCGGCAAGGCATGGCAGCAACACGGCAGCCAGTCGGGCCGCAAATTTCCACATGGCGTCAGTCCCGGATCATCGGCGCAAACCGCAACAAGCCAATTCTACGCGATCCGCTCCCGAATTCTGTGGCAAAGCGTAACAGATGCGACTTGGGATTTCGATTGGCGACCCGCGATGCCGGAACAGCCCGGCGCCGAACCCCTTCTTGGTCAGGGAATTTGTTGGAACATAACCACGGGAATACCACTGACTACTCGCTAGAAGTCTTAATCCCTTCTTGGTCAGGGAATTTGTTGGAACCCAAGCAACTCCCATGTGGCAACCCCGCGTGCGTCTTAATCCCTTCTTGGTCAGGGAATTTGTTGGAACCCATACCACTGGCGCCAGGCGGGTTTACCCCGGTCTTAATCCCTTCTTGGTCAGGGAATTTGTTGGAACGGCAACCCAATAGGTAACTAGCTATGGCAACAAACGTCTTAATCCCTTCTTGGTCAGGGAATTTGTTGGAACCCAAGCAACCCCCATGTGGCAACCCCGCGTGCGTCTTAATCCCTTCTTGGTCAGGGAATTTGTTGGAACTTTGCCTCGCGGCAACATGGGCCGTTCTCAGTATGTCTTAATCCCTTCTTGGTCAGGGAATTTGTTGGAACCACACATAGGTAACTAGCTATGGCAAACCGCAAGTCTTAATCCCTTCTTGGTCAGGGAATTTGTTGGAACAACACTAGACCGAAACGCCGGCGGCCGCTGGCGTGTCTTAATCCCTTCTTGGTCAGGGAATTTGTTGGAACTTCACCGCCGGGCGCAAACCGAGCCGCAGCAATTGTCTTAATCCCTTCTTGGTCAGGGAATTTGTTGGAACGCTTGTCGGTCATGCCCTGGGCCTTGGCGATTTGTCTTAATCCCTTCTTGGTCAGGGAATTTGTTGGAACCCAGGGCGGCTACGCAAGCATGCGCTTGCTGGTGTCTTAATCCCTTCTTGGTCAGGGAATTTGTTGGAACGCTGGGGCGTCGGTTCAGGAGGGCGTCGGCGGCCGTCTTAATCCCTTCTTGGTCAGGGAATTTGTTGGAACGCGTTACGTTCTGGTTTGTGTAAACCGCCGAAAGGTCTTAATCCCTTCTTGGTCAGGGAATTTGTTGGAACACGGCTTGCGGGCTGCATGGTACCCCCTGCTTACGTCTTAATCCCTTCTTGGTCAGGGAATTTGTTGGAACTCCCCTGGAACGGCAGAAGGGGTTGCAGTGTCATGTCTTAATCCCTTCTTGGTCAGGGAATTTGTTGGAACCACATGGCAGCAGTATGTGGCGCAGCATGGCGGTGTCTTAATCCCTTCTTGGTCAGGGAATTTGTTGGAACCATGGGCGGATGCTGTCATGACGAGATCGTGAAGTCTTAATCCCTTCTTGGTCAGGGAATTTGTTGGAACTCACACCCAGCATGATCGTATTCTGGTAGTCGGGTCTTAATCCCTTCTTGGTCAGGGAATTTGTTGGAACGGCTGCCGGCGGCGAGCACCAGCAATTGGCTGAGGTCTTAATCCCTTCTTGGTCAGGGAATTTGTTGGAACGCATCCCGTCGAGAAACATGTCATTGCGCGATGGTCTTAATCCCTTCTTGGTCAGGGAATTTGTTGGAACCCAAAGCGGGGTCGCATGGAACGGGAAGCGAATTGTCTTAATCCCTTCTTGGTCAGGGAATTTGTTGGAACATGTCGGCGGGCCATGGATGATCTGCGGGCCAGTGTCTTAATCCCTTCTTGGTCAGGGAATTTGTTGGAACCTGAAGTCCTGGCTGAGGTCGGACAGGCGCCGGCCGGTCTTAATCCCTTCTTGGTCAGGGAATTTGTTGGAACCTCATGCGACAGAAATTTCCATCCATTACAATGAATTGCCATTGTGCATGGGGAAATTTCGTCACCATCAAGAACTGAGCCCCTTTGGGTCTACTCAAACAAGCCATATTGTTACAGATTGCAGACTAATCGTCCATGAAATAGACACCGTCCGGGAAATACTCCCTGCCAGCCTCAAGGTGCGAGCCAGCAGGCCGCAGCGGGTAGGCTCTCACATCGTCTCTCTTTGGGTCAATCACTGGTTCGAGGTCATCAAGCAGTTTCACGATCTCGCGCCGGGTTGCGGTTTTGCAGAATATCGAGTACTGACACGTTGCGGCGAACCTTCTGACGATTCGATGAACCCGCTGCAGCCGCCTCGGATTGGCGATATCGTAACAGATCAGCCAGTTGGTTTTTCTGCTCAGGGGCATCTGTCCGGAATCCTCATGCCGCTTTCGGCATGATGCCCTTGTCCTCCGCCCGGCTGATGAACAGTCTGGCGGCCAATCGGGATTGCCGCCGCAACATCCGGCGCAATGCAACGGCAAGTGGATTGAATTCCTCGTAAAAGATCTTGCGAGCCCCCTTTTTGAGCAAAACCGCGCCGCTGTCGCTTGAAAAATTTTCGCTGGCCAGCTTGCGCTCCCTGAACATGGCCCATACCCATGCATCCACATGGGGCCGGAACGGTTCGATAATGTCCGCGGCGAGGGACTCACGGCCAAACGCCGGCTCGTGATACAGGCCCAACAGAGGGTCAAGCCCGGTTTCATGGCAAACCGATACCGCCTCGTAATGAAGCAAGGTATAGGCCAGCGACAAACAGGCATTGACCGGGTCGGGCGGCGGACGACGGCGCCTTGCGGCAAATCCAAGCGAAGGGGGGAACAACTCGGCGAAGGCCTTGAAGTAAGCGGCGGCGGCAGCGCCTTCAATTCCGAGCAGTGTCGTGATTCGGGCATCCTGCCCGACTCGGTCAATCCGCAAAGTGGCCTGTTCCAGTTGCTTCATGGCCTTGAAAACTGGCCGGCGCTTGTCCGGCCTGCGGGCAAGCGCTTTCCGCAGCAGATTTCCTTGTCCCCGGATTTTCGCCGCAGCCAGGGACTTCGACCATTGCAAGCGGGAGCCCGCATCGCGAAAGGCATCGAATTGTCCGAGCCGTCGCAATACATCGTTGTGAGTTCTGCCCAGGATACTCGCGATTTTTTCACTTCGCCTGCCACTCAAAACCACCACACTGGCGCCGGCATCGGTGATGGCACCAAGCGCCGCAGTGGAAAAGTCAGCGCGGCCACGAATCACCACGCGCTCAAGATTCGCCAGGGGCACCGTGCGGGGTCTGGCGTCCGGTTCACGCAGGCTCAAGACCCCGGCTTCCGCGCTGATCTCGATTCCCTTCCTGTCAATGTACAAGGTCGACATGGCTTCACCCCGCGTAATGAAATTCCGGGTCGGCAGGCGCCGACGCGATACCGCGTTGCAGACTGGCGGCGCGTTCTTCGACCCGGAACATGGCGAAACGGTCCTCTGATTCATCCATGATGGCGCTCACTTGTTCGAACAGGTTGTCGCGTTCTCCGGGAACCAGGAAGCACTCGTAAGCGGACTTCTGGCCACCTGTGGCGAATTTTTTCACTACACGGCGAACCTTGCGCAAGCGGCTCTGTTGGCAGATGTCGTAGACGGCAATGTAGAGGCCTTTTCCAAACATGACTTGCTCCCATTTGGCCATCGGCGATGAAAGCACGGAATTGTAAAATCGAAGCTTGCGGCAAGCTTGCGAGGGGGGTGTTGCGTATGCAGATTTGAGAATGGGCCTATGCTTCGAAAGACATGTCGAGCACAGACTCCGGGAGTTCAGTTGGCAGTTGTCGGGGGAAATGGCTGGAACCGGGCGTTAATCCAACTTCGCCCGCGAGTTCCCGAATGAGTGGCAGAAGGCAATCCCCGGTCCAGGTTTGCACTTCCCGCCAGCCTTCCTGGCCCACAACCTCAGAACCGTGGGCAAGGATGGAAAAGTTGCGCATTTTGACCAGGTCGAGAATCTTGTTGCGCTGTGTCCTGGCGAACTCCTGCGCCGGGCCGGACAGCCGGTGAGCCACTACTTGCCAGGCCATATCAAGACCGATCCTGGCTCTGCCGTTTTCCACCCATTGCGTGGTCGAGTCTGGCGGCAGCAATTCTTCCGGAAAACAATCAGTCGCCACTTTCAGCTTTGCTTTCAATTGCCACTGAGCGGTCCACTCGAGCAGGCGATACCACCTGGCCACGGCATCGTCGTAACGGCCCTGGCTGGCCCGTCTCTCGGCGTTGAGCCAAAGGTCGATAAGTCTGGCGGGCTCGTGTCTTTTGTTCTTCGGGCTGCTGAGTTCGGCAAGCACCGGAAGCATCCAGCCGAAATGGCTACCCAAAATCCGGGAATACTTCTTCAATACTTCACGCGCACCCTTGTGTTCGAAATCGTCCCATTGCGCCAGGGCATTGCTCAGGTCCGCCGCACGCTTCCACCTGGTTCTTGATGACTGCTCAATAGCGCCGACATTCAGGCTATTCAACTCGTCTGCGGCCTTCCGGAAACTGAAATGACTCCAAAGTTCCAGGCCTGACCATATGCGCCTTTTCAGGCGAAGGTCGTCGAGCGGTGTGTTGATACTCGCAGAATCGAGCGCAATGCTCCTGAGGTCGGTGCGAGGGCCGGTAATCAATTGCAGTTCAAACTCATCTGTCTCCAGCGCGACGACCACCAGCGCTGCGGACATGGTCTTTGTCCCTCCAGTATAGTCGGCAAAAAACGGGGAGCCCGGAAACTGTACTTTGAGACGATTGACGGCAGCACGTATTTCGGTGACTACCGCGGTCAAATCGTCTGCTGGAACATGCACTATTTTGAAGTCCTCCAGGCCAAGGCCCGCCTGGACCGGAATATTGGGCAGGGCAGGCGCAGATTGGGGGTTTTCCTGGATTACCGCGCCCTTGCCTGTGACCAGAACGTCAGAACCATTTTTCCCCGTGACGGGGTCCTTTCCAGTGCATACAAAACATACATATGCCCCGGGGTGAGACTGGATGGCCGTCAGCACCGGAGCATGAGTTCCTCCAACCGTGCAAAACAGTATGGGACGCAAATCATTCATGTCTAACCTTATGCATTCAATTTCGATAGCATTCGAATAATTGCCGATTTCAAGTCTGGCAAACCATCCTGTATTACCACCCAAACCAACTCCTCATCAATGTCAAAGTATCCATGAACCAGCGTGTTACGGAATCCGGAAATTTGCCTCCAGGGAATACCCGGCTCTGTTGACTTGATTTTCTCGCTCAGGCGTTGGGTCGATTCAGCCATGATTTGCAGTTTTCTAGCTGCCGCATCCCTCACCATTATTGAACTCACATACTCTTCTTTTCCTTCTCTTGTGTATTGCTCGACATGTAGAATACACTCCAGGATGTGTTCCAGCAGCACTTCGTCGGAATCTATATCCGCAATCACAACCGAACCGCCTCCCGCAGTATTCTGTCACGCAAGGCTGGATGGATTGCCCGCTCGGTTACGATATCCACTTTACGGTTTAATAGATCGCTCACATCCATCAGCAACCCGCCAAGCGCAAAACCGGAAGTGCCTTCAGGAGCGGTAACGAGCAAATCGACATCACTGCCATCGACAGCATCGCCACGCGCCATTGATCCAAAGACGCGGACATCCCGCATGCCATATTGCTCGGCCAAGGATAGTATTTCAGCGCGATGGGTCTCAATCAGCGGGTGCATATGCAGCTACTCTCCACGAAGCCAGCTAACAATCTTTTCCTGCTTCGCTTTATACTTTTGCATTTGTTTTTTACTCAGCCCGGATTGCTTTTCTTTATCCAATTGTGATTGAAGCCAATCGGCTGCCTCTATTTTTTCCTGATTCTCCCATTTACCCTCTTCCACCAGCTTTATGACGAACGTGGACTCGGGTTCTGCCTTATTTGGTCGATTTTCCAAAGCTATCTGAATTTCCCGCTCCACCTTGGGGAGACTTGCGAGACGATCTTTCTCTCGCTTTTCCTCAATCTGCCTTTTCTTGTCTTCCCGTGCGTTGTCCTCGGCTTTCCGATCCCGGGTCATCGCTCCGTAGCCTACGGCTGTCTTGGCGCCAAATCCCAGCCATTTGAAAGCGTGCTCGAAGGCGGACTCAAGCAGTTCGTGCCAAGAGTCGCCGAGCGTGCCAAGGCGCCTGTCGTCGCAGACGACATGAAAAGTAAAGTTGCTGCCCGGCGGTACGGTGAGAAAAGGAATCGGATTGGGTTGACCTGAATCGTGGGGAGATTCTTTTTCCTGAAAGTAGTGCGACTGATGAGGCGTCATGATTTCGCAAGTCAATTGGCCGCCACTGATTTCCGGGACCACATCCCAGAAAGAAAGAGCGCCGCGAGTATGTAGGGCATGATCTTTGAGCAAGGAATTGAGTGGATTGTCGCTGCCTGCTATTTTTTCCACGAAAGCTCTGGGTTTTTCTGGTAAGACCTCATTCAGATACTCAACAATGGCCTCCCTGGAAACCTTGAATCCGGAAACGAAATCTCTCAGCTCATCTTTATTCCCGTCCGCATTCGCAAGCCATGGCTCAAATCCAAACAATCGCCAGACTGCGGGTAACGTCCATTTCGATTTCGTATCGAAAAAATTCTCATGAGAAAGTTCTTCCGCGGCACGGCGCACAACGCCTTTGACGCCACTTCCGGGAAGATAGGGGCATCCGTAGGGATTGAGAAATGCAAAGCCATTTTCGAGCGGATGCTCCATGCCCATTCCGGTTACAAATGGCGAAATCGATTTGGCTTGAAACATCGCCGTGTTATCGAGCGAGGAAAGGCTCTTCTGTCGCTTTTGAAAGTTACTAGACCATTCAGAATGTACTTTAACCGAATGAAATTCATTATCCTTTCCATCCAATTTTTTCCAATCATCCTTCCAAATCGGGAGCAACATATTGAAATGCAAAGCTGGTGAAGCCTCGGAAAAATTGCTCCTTGGAAGATATTCCGGTACTGCGGCACGGGACATGATCAATTTTCCCGGGAGTTTGTGTTGCGAGCCGGGGCCAACTGGCGCAGCCACTTCAGCCAGGCGAAGGCTTCAGTTGTAATTGCCTGATACTGCCTTGGACTGGCATCAAACAAGTCATTCATTACGCCTGGAAAATCCTTTCGTGTCGTCAATTCTTTCTCATGCAACCACTCTCGAAGATCCCCAGAGACACGTTGATGCGCTTCTCCCTTTGACTCCAAAAATGCCAAGGTCTGCATCAATCCACTGTTCATGATCAGGGCGGGCAGCCCCTTGGCAATGTTCACTTCCGCATCGCGACAGTATCTTGCACACTTCTCCCATGCATGCCTTGCGCGTTGCTGCTCCAGCGTTTCCCTGATCATCGCCTATCTTCCCACGACTCTGGCGACGACGAGCCCCCGGCCCGTTGTGGCGTCGCCTCCTACTTGCAGGCACTTTCCGTCAATCACATTCCGAATCTTCGCCAGCACCGCCTCGGCGGGATCGTCATCTTCGGCACTGCCGATACGCGACTTGCCGGCAAGCAAAGGCGCGAGGAGAATGGATTCCGGCGGCAGATTTTCGGTGTAAAACAAGGCGCCGTCAGCGGCACTGCCTGTTGTATCATCGATTTTCACATGAGGTTCCACCACGGTTGCATGCTCCACGAAGTAGCCAAAGTCAGAGTCTGAGAGCACCACCAGGTCGCTTGTGAGTTTTTTGCGGAAAAATTCATACTCTGCAGCATCGTCGAGAGCTTTGTCCGCGATATCTGCTGCGATTGCGTCAAGGCTTTGGGAGCCCGAGTCGCATTTTTGGTATTCGAACGCTTCGAGATGCAATTTGCCCTCCAAAGCCAATTTATCGTTCAGCAAAAGGCAGTGCCCTTCTTGCACCTGCGGAACTTCCCAGTCCACTGTAATGGCCAGTTGCTTGAGCATGCGCTTTGTCCGTCCGAGGGCAAGCGGGCAGGTGGCGTATACATAGCTTGAGCGAAGGCTCCGAACGGGAAAAGCAACGAGTTGCGCGTCGCCGAAAGAAACTGCGCCAGCGTGTGGTGTGTCACTGCGGGAATGCGGACCAAACAAGCTGGATGTCAATGACTTGTCCCCTCCCAGGCTCTCGAATCCATGCCGTACCGCTCCCTTGATGCCGGAGCCGGCGAAACTCGGATGCCGAGTATGGCGCTCGCGCTGAATAGGGTTGTCGATCACGCCAGTTGCAGTGCCCGCGCCCATATGCACCGGACTGACCGCGTACAGAAATACAGCTGCCTTTTTCTCAAACATCTCGTTTCATTACCTCCTGTGTCACCAGGCCGCGAAGCTGAAGCGGTTGAAACCTTCCACACGACGAATCTCATTTTCCACCGGATCCGGCCACAAGCCGCGTTCGGCAAGCTTGCGGAGAGCATCAACCGAGGCATCAAGTTCGTCAAGCCAATATACACTGCCCGCTGGCGCCGCCCGCTGGGCTGGCTTGGGCCGCCCAGCGGCCAAATCAAATCCTGAAACGACTTCGGCCCGGGGAACGGCTGCACAGACGAGCCGGCCGCGCACACCGCCAAGATGAAACTGTGGAGGCACGCCATTCCGGGAGCAACCGTTGGGTTTCCAACCACCGGAAAAGATTCCCGGCGAGGTCAGGACGATTCTGGCCCTGGCTCCCCTCGCGATTGCCTGGTAATCCGGTTGCGCCTGGCACAGTTCGGTTGCGGTTGCCCGCGCGCCACGACCGTCGCCACCGAATCGCAGCATCCACTCATCAGGCACTTGTTCCTGGTTGACCCCGGTAATACCCGCAACAAATCCCGCGTCGGCACCCTCGGGTTCGGATTCGCCAGCGCCCATCTTGCGCATGACAATAGCCTGAACGGTGAAGAGTTGTCCATCTGCGGCACGGCGCGTTGCCGGGTCCAGACCCACGCCCACTCTTTCGTCGATTGCCCACAGCTCGCTGGAGTGCACCAACTGCCCGGAATCCACCGGCTCACCGCGCAAGTAACTCTCCCATTGCGGCTCAGGCAGCCAGTAGCCGGTTTCCGGTTTGCCCCGGGTGGTTTCCGGCAGAACCGCCAAATGCATAGTGCTGGATGAAGATTGCAATTCTGGGGCCTCTGGGCTGATTTGCCGGACGTTAATCCCATTGACTTCGGTCCTCGCGACGCTCAAATCCGCTGGCATGGGAAAGAGCCTTTCCACCGTTCCGTTTTGCAGACGGCGCGCCAATTGAAATTCGGCGAGCGCGAAAGTGCCCGGCTTCGCTGGAGAGCCGAGTTCCGCATCGTCCGTGACCCTGCCTTCGGCAAAATCCGACAGATTGTACCCGCGCCGTACCAGCAGGGCTGATCGTATCGCCCCGGCGGCAACCGAAGGCCAGGGAGGCACCAGACTTTCGCCATAGCTGCCAGGCTCGCCGAAAAGCTTGTTGCCCCGCAGATAGAGCACATCCAGTGGCTCAATGAAGAAGCTGAGGCTCATGCCGCATTCTCCTTCACGGCGCCCGCTCCGCCCGGCGACCTTACTTCGCGGGCGATGAATTCGGCAATGGAAAGAAACCCGGTCAGCCATACAGTTGGCTTTTTCTTCCGTACCGTGTGCGATGCCAGCGATACAGCCAGTTTCCGGGCTTCTTCACGTAGTAGCTTTCCACCAGCGGCGGCGACTTGCCGAGAAAGCTGGTAACCCAGCAAGTCGCCCAGCATCTCCTCTCCCGGTTCCGCTGGCAGGTCGCGCAACCACACAAGCGAGTGATACACGGCGCGGCGCGAAACTTCGGGATTCGCCAGAAACCGACGAGTCCTGTCCATCAATTCGAGCAAGCTGCTACCGCTGCTTTCGCTTACCCATTTGTCGGTGAATCGCAAATCGCCACCGGAACGCTTGAGCACCGATATGCTGAACGCATCGCGACCGCCTTCGTTCTTGGCGCGATTTTCCGCCGCGCGCAATTCGCGTAAGGCGGCGGCGAGAGGCGTCTGATAGTGGGCGATGACTGCCCCGCAGCTCGCGGTGGCGCCACCCATCATCCGCATGAGCAATCCGGAACTGCCTTTTCCATCAGGCAATCGAACGAATCCATTGCGGCAAGAGAGCTTGCCCTTGCCGCCCGAAGACATTTGACCCTCCGTGAAATCGCTTTCGGCAAGCATCCCGGATGATGTGTCAGCCAAGCCACCGCTGTAGGCTTCGCGCAAGCTGCCCATCGTCGAAAGCAGGTCCGCGACCGGCAACATCGCCATCACATCGTCTCCGCCCGCATAGATTACCCGACCGAGGTGTTCCCTCTCGATGATGTGAGGCACAACCCGCATGGCGAAATCGTTAAGCGATGCGGAAATGGCGAGATGACGATTCGGTGAGATTGCGCGTCTTTGCTTGCCATAGTTATCGATAGCGGAATTGTGTTCCGCTCTTTTATCGAATCCTTTCTGTACTGACGGATGAAAGCTTTCGCGGTAGGTGATTGCGCATCGTGTGCCGGACAGAATTTTTCCCATGTGGTCGCCGTCCAGCAGGATAAGGGCGTAATAGGTTTCGAGCCCGGGTACACCCAATTCCTTGCAAATCAAGCACTCGATTCGCCTTCGTTCCGAATCATCCCTGTTTTCCCGAACCGAATCGAGCAAGGCCGGCAAGCGCTTTGCCAATTCCAATTGCTGGCGGTTTTCCCGGAGCATTCGCCGAGGCAGGGCGACATTGCCAATGTCCCGCTCGTCAAGTTCAGTCAGGAGGCTGTCGCTAAGTGGTTTCCCCGCTCTTACCCAATGGTCGAGTTGGTGCGCAAGAGCGAAGGTATGGGTTGAGACCACGAATCTCGCGGATTCCCCGGCTTTGACCGCCTCGGCGACTTCCTCGGAAAACAGGCTCGGCCATAGCCGCTTGATTGCCGACAAGGCACCCAAGTGCTCGCCGTCTTTGGCCCAGGCTGGCTTACGCTGCGTAATCTTCGCCCATAGCGTGTCGCGTCTTCCACGATACGACTTGAGGAGATGGTTCGGGTCCGTTGTCAACCATTCCGCTTCACCAGTCAGGGAGCAGCGCCAGCCGGTTTGTTCGACTTGTTCGAATGGTCGGACCGACTTGGCGGCTGCCTGGGTTCGCTCGGCCAGCTCATACACGGCGGGATAGAGGACTCTAGGGTTGGGAGACCAGAATGCCGTGTTGTCATCCCAATTGATGTTGTTCTGGAGTACCTTCCAGGCTTTGGAGGCGAGGAATCCACTTTCGATTTCGCCTTCTTTGCCAAAAAACGGAGCCATGGCTCTGGAAAGCTGGGAGACATCGAGATCTCTTTGTTTTTTCTCGTCTCTTGCCCGAATCAGCGAAAACGGCACGGCAGCCCAATGGACTTCGGGAAAATTCTCGAGTTGCTCCCGCATCTGTCGATACGCGTGGATGGACTCATCCCGCTCTTGACCCTTTTTCCTGTACTTCGCGGCCTCCAGTAGTTGGTCGACAACCTCGCCGCCAAGCGATTGCAACCATATACGCACTCTTTCGCAAACTTCCTCACCCAGATTTGCCGCGTGGCTTGCGGGAACAATGGCGACGAAGCGATTAGGCAACGCGGCGGCATAAAGGGGGTTGCTGTCCGTCGCGTTTCTGGCCCAATCGCAGGATCCAAACCACTCTTCTGGCAAACCGCATTTATCTCGCAACCAGACATCGACCTGGGGAATACCTCGCAGTCGAGGAAACAGGATTGCATCCGGCCCAAGTCGCTCGCACACGACCCGCATCGCTTCCCAGGACAGTCGAGCCAGCAAGTGGGAGCCGGCCCAGAGGTCGGAGGTGGACCTAGCGGCGGCGATAAAAGGCTGCACAGGGCCGATGGACAAGGTCAATAGCGCGGCTTCGCCATTGTCGTCCGCGGCGAAAGCGCCGGCGAAAGCCGAAGTGAGATCCAGATGATCCCAGATCGAATGATCCGGAATTCGGGTGTCCGCCGGCAGCAGCGGCCAAAGCGCGCCCAATTTGCTGTTGTCCCCGGTTTCCCGCAGTTCCGGCCCAAACCGCCAGAATGCCAGCAGAGTCTTCTTCCATTCGATCTCAGAGTCATTGCGAACGATCAAACTTTCCAAGTGTTCACGGCTGCGATCCTTGATCTCGCCAAGATCGATTTCGGCGAGCGAGCGTAGTGAAACCTCCCGGCCAGACAGAGGATGAATGAGAATTGGTTGCTTCGCCCAATTGACCCTGGCCCAGTCCACGATTCGAGTTGCTGATTCGCCGTCGCGGTTTGGGTGATCCAATTTTTCCACCGGCCACTGGGGTCGGTCCGCGGCGGAAGACCACCAGTCGGCTTTCTTTACCCAACGAAGAATTTCTTTTGAAAGTTCATCCTTGAATAGCAAATTGTGAAGTGTTCGAACTGTTCCACCTTCGTGGCCCGAGGGGTCGCGTAGTAGCACGAGAGCCTTTTCCGCAGGGTCGTGCAAGCGGGCATGAAGCTTGGTTTGCCAAGTTTTTTTGTTCATGACGTCAACCTTCAGTTCTGACTGATCGCTTCAAAACTCGGTCAAGATATTCATGAATCTCAACCCAGACTTCTATTAGCTCTTTCGTTTTTGGTTGAAACTCCTCTGGTGGAAGGCAGGGCATATGAAAAATGATACCCCCTAGCTTACGCGAATTCCGGGTATCCTGCCGTACCTTGAAGCGCAAGCTGTTGGGGAGCCGCAGGTTTCCCCAGCTAGCCACATTCTGCTTGGTTACAGGATAAGACAGCCAGTGGCGTTTCTGAGGTTTCTGGTGTGGCTGAATCCCCTTTGGTTTGAAATTATGCAGGAGTTTCTTTTTGGTCGATGCAAGGCCCTGCATCGGCTTTTGCCAATCACCAAAATCATGTACCAACCAAATGAGCGGTCCTTTACTGTCTGAACCAATGGCATGCGCCCAATCCAGTCCCAGCGCTTCCTGCCAGGGACGGAGAAACCGGGACAAATTGTTCGACAATGGTGGGGTATCGCCTTCCGGAATCAGCTTGATCGACCCCCAGCCATTGCGGCTGCGACCGCCGATCGTGCCATAAGCATCGATCAGCGAAATCGCAGTCATGATTTGTTCCACTGAACTGGCCGGAGCATACAGCGACAAAACCGCTCTTTCTTTTGTTCTAATTGCTGCTTCCGATTGAAGCTTGCTATCTCCTTGACCAGCTTTGCTCAGCGGCCCGAAACCCAGGTAGCCATGATCGTAGCCATGATCTATCATTTCTTTCGTGTTCTGTTTGCCTTTGCTCCAATGATCAAGACGCAATCGCACGAGACTCTTGCGGTTCCTTGCTATGGCTCCTTTATCAGCGGCGGTGCCGAACAATGCGGCTTCTTCGGCGCGCATTTCACCGACTTCATCCGGATAGCCATTCTGTTGCGCCCACACCACGCGCCACCACTGGCGCAGCAGCGCCTTGAAGGGTGGGGTTCGCCACTGGCCGTTCTGCTTCGCATTACCGAGGAAGGCGGGGGTGAGAAACTCGACCTGGTATTCCAACTCTTCCATTCTTCCCATCATTGACTCCAGCGGGACCTGAGCCTGTGCGGCCGATACGAACCGCAACTCGTTGTGCATACTAGCCAACTATCTCCGAAAAATCACAGCCCGCAAGCTTGGCATCCCTGCTGCGCTTGCCTTGACGGGTTTCCTGACCGTCGCCGTCCTCACGGGCGCCAATGCGAATTCCTGAATCATTCGACCTTGGCCTACCCCATACTGATCGACTCGAAGGAAACAAGCCCGGGCTTGATGTCGAGCCCGAATCGCCGCTGGGGGCGGCGTCCTTTGGCAGTCGGCAGGTATGGTCCGGCGTGACGGTCACCGAGATGACTCCGCAGATACCTGACCAACTTGCTCTTGGTCTGGGAGAAAAAATGGTTTTCCATACCGTATCGCAGCCGATTGGCTGTGCGTTCGGAATCTCCGAGAGGGCCGATAATCTCAGTATACTCGGCCAGGAAACCAGCGGCATGGCCTGGTTCGGGGGCGCCGTCGCTAGGGCAGGACACCCATTCGGCCCCACTCGCCTGACGCCGCGCCATCCAGGCGAGAAAGGCAAGCAAAACCGGCGGCATATTGTCGACCACTTCGCCACCGGCCCGAATTCGCCTGCCGGGAAGGTCAAGTGCGAGCTCTACCGGACCGATTGCGCGCTGGGCCGCCGCCACCGCCTCGCTGAAGCGGGTGCGGCCTTGCACAAGCCGCTGGGGCAGTCCTTCCCGCAGCCGGACGAAGGGAATGTCCGCCAGGGTCACGACGGCGTCCCTGGTGTCGCAGGGTCGATTTGCGGGCGGCGGCGTGTGGATGATATGGCTTTCCCAGGTAGGATAGAAAAACTGCGAATGCGACTCGAAAGGGTCATTTACCAGCACATGGGACAGCCTGTCCTGACGCCGGCCATAGAGCGAAAGCGCGTAGCCAAGGTAGAACCCCATGGTTTTGCGGCCACCGGCAATCGACACATGAAGGGCCGCTTCGTCGTCGACGGTGAGATTACGCACGATTTCGGTAATGGCGTCGGCAGCGCCGATATTGTCTTCCGCTGACCGGATATCAGAGAGCGGCTGCGCGTCCGCGCCCTCGATCACATGGATGCAGGAGGGCTTGAATGCAATCTCGGGAAGTTCATAATCCGCGCGAAGCCGATGAAACCAACCGCTTGCGGGATGCAGGAGCGAGAGTCGGGCGCGCTCGGCGCCCTCCCGCGTCGTGATCAACCTGATCTCGGTGGGGATGAAGGGTTCGTTTCGCCCCACGGCGAGCGCGTAGAGTGTTTCCGTGACTATCTGCGGCGAAAGCCCGGTAACAGCAAGCAGCAATCGGCGTGGGAACTGATGTGGCAGTCGTGGCATGATCTGGCGGCGACCTGTTAACAGAATCGGGATGGCAAGTATAGTCTTGCCAGCGTCCGGCGCATGATCCGGCAAGCTTGTCATTTTTCGGCATGAGGTGGATTCAATGGGCAAAACAGCTCTGGTGACCTTTCTGGGCAAAGGTCGTGATGATCCTGAAAAAGGCTACCGTACCGCCACTTACCAGTTTCCTGACGGAAGCAAGATAAGGACATCATTCTTCGGCATGAAGTTGGCCGCGTACCTGGATGTCTCCAAACTGGTGATCCTTGGGACTCGCGGCAGCCAGTGGGGAGTGCTGGTGGAAGAATCTGCGCGGAACAGGGACAGCGGGCAGGAAGAGCTTCGAGTCAAGCTTTTGGACGCCTAGGAGCCTGCGCCGTAGGAATTCGCGAAAGCGAAAATTCGCTATCGCCGCGCCCCTGGCCGGTCGATTGAGGCGAATATTGGTGGATATGCAACGACATCGAGCGGCCGGGGGCGTGGACGGGAGCGGATTTGCAGCCGTGAATTCCTAGGGCGCAGGCTCCTAGGCTGCGGAAAGCGTTGAGCAGGCCCAGCTTGACGAACTTGTCCCCATGATGACCGCCTGGGCAGGACGTGAGGTCATTCCGAGACTGATCCCTTATGGAAAGAATGCGCAGGAACAACAAGATATCTTGCAAACCATTGCCGGCGAAGTTATCGAGGGCAAAGTGTATTTCGACGTCACCCATGGATTTCGGCACCTGAGCATGGTGGGTTTCGTTTCGGCATTCATGCTGGAGCGACTGCGTAACAATCTGCAAGTCGAAGTCCTCTGGTACGGCGCCTTGGACATGGCCGGGCGAAATGCCAACGAAACCAATTCCGCGCCAGTGGTTGAACTCAGAGGGTTGACTCATGTCCAGCTCTGGGTAGACGCGCTCAGTCGCTTCGATGCATCTGGCGACTACAGCGTATTTTCGGATTTACTAATTGCGGACGGGGTGGCGGAAGAGAAAGCGATACTATTGCGGGCGGCGGCACATTTCGAAAGAGCCAGCAATCTTTACGGCGCCAGAATCAAGATACAAAACTTTCTTGAAATACTGGAATCTCCATTGCCTGGTTCCTCAGAAATTTTTCGCAAACAACTGAAGAAAAGGCTGAATTGGGCAAGAAATGATTCCCTTGCGGAAAATCAAAAAAAGTTGGCATCGACATATCTGGAAAGAAAGGATTTCATTCGAGCAGCGCAATTTGGAATTGAAGCATTGTTTTCGACAAAGTGTGATGAGCTCGGGTTAAGTGCTATGGATCATGATTCACGTGATAAAGCGAAGGGTTTACTGCAGAAACCAGAGCATTGGAGCAACATCGAATTACGCGAATGCTACAACTTGTTGAATACACTTCGAAACGTGATGACTCATGGTTCCAAATCTTCTTGGCCAAGAGCGAACCAAATCATGCAAGACGATAATCCTGACCGATTGTCTTGGGAGTTGAAGAAGATTTTCGGAGAATTACTTTGACTGGGCCGGACGCAAATGTGCGAGCGCCCCGTCCAGTTTACTGTCCTTATGCTCGATTACATAACGCCCGAGCCCCATTGAGCAGGTTCGGCCCACATGGGTCCATTGCCCAAGCCAGAGAAAGGGCCAGAATGGCTTTAGTTTACCTGTTTCAAGTTCAAATTCACCGACCAATCCACCCATGGAAATTTTCCTGCGCTGGCGCTGGGAAAATCGTTTCAGTTCGCGCCACTTGAGATCGCGGACGCCCATCTCCGATTTTCTTGCGAGACGGGCAAGCCCGGCAAAATCGGCTTCCAGAGGAGTTGTGGAGAAAAAATACGTAAGCATGGAGATTCGGCGAATCAGGGAGGACGTGAATGCGCTGAAGTCGATCGTTTCCGCCCCAAGGATTCGATTGTCCCGCCGTAATCGCAAGGGAGACAGCAAACGCACCCGCACGGAATCTGGAACTTCAGGAATCCCCGGCGACCAGGGCGAAGGAGTTGAAAGTTCCATGCCAGGCCGATAGATTTCCGTCCAGCCATTCGCAGGCGCACTTTCCAAAGAGAGCTTTTCGCCTGAATCACTCTCTGGAGTTTCCTTGTTGCGGAAAGTTCCTGCCGGCGGTTCCTTTGCAAACTGCACATCTTTCAGTTGCAGCCGAATCTTGCGCGAGGTAAGCCCTCGCTGTCCTGCCTGGTCAAGCGCGTGAACTACATTATGCAGTTGCCGGTTGGCCGAACCGAACAAGGTCAGGCCAAGCTGCAATGAAGCCTGCCCGGCGAAATCGTAATTGGGGATGGCGGGCGCCAGCACATAAGGGCCAGGGGTTCTGGGGTAGCGAGTCAGCTTTTTCGCGGCAGCGGGCGGGCGCTTCTCGAATACTTGTGGATATGGGCACGAATTCAGCAAAGCACAGCCATCACAGACCGGCTGTCGCGTAATACACACGGTGTTGCGCAATGCCTTGCCGAAAGCGCCGCGCCAAGCTGAACCGAGATACCTTCCCCGCAGCCAATCCAAGGAATCCGCGCCATCAGTAACTTCGAAACGGAGTCGATAACGCGCCAACGGCAGAACCGGGTTTTGCTTGGGCGGGATCTGGTGCTCTCCCATTTTGGATCCTTCACAGAATGCGACTACACGGCCAGAATCCGCTCCCGAATTCTGTGGCAAAGCGTAACAGATGCGACTTGGGATTTCGATGGGAGAGTAACTGACTGAGTCAATGCTGCATCAGTCTCCTGCGCCTTCGGGCGAGGCCCGGGAATGGCGGCCGGCTTGGGCATCCGGCTGGGCGCCGCGAGCGAGACCTTATGCGCTCGAGCGTGAAATCGCTTTGAGGTCGGGTCCATTTTCAATTTCGTGATAGCCATGATATATAGGAGGTCTTATGCAGGCTGAAGACATTTTCAGGACGACGCGCGCCATGGTGGATAGCGGCATGACCCAGATGCAGGCCGAATCCATGGCGGAAACCATCATCTGCACGGTGCGTCCGCTCGCCACCAAATCCGCTCTCGAAGAGTTCCGTTTGACCATGAAGGAGGAGTTCAAGGGCGAAATGGATTCTCTCCGTACCGAGCTCAAGGGCGAAATGGATTCTCTGAAGATCTGGATACTGAAAGGCGCGATAACCGCCTTTGGCAGCGGCTTGGCGTTTTTCGCCGGGCTTGCCTTCTATGTGGTCAGGGCGCTCTCGTGAGGATCTGCTCCACCACAAGCTGCAAACTGCTCCGCCCCCGGAACTCGTTGACTTCCATGCGATAGGCGAGGCTGATTCTTTCGGCTTCCGGGTCCGGCCATTGTTCGACGTTGAAGGCGATGGCGCCCAGCCTGATGTCGGGATTGTCCCTGGGGCTGAGTTCCATTCGCAGGTGCTTCTCCTTGAGGGTTTGCTGGTGACGCAGCAGGAAGTCGCCGTCGAACAGAGGCTCGGGGAAATCCTTGCCCCAGGGGCCGGCGTTGCGCAGCATCCGGGCGACTTCCAGGGAGAACCATTCGGGTTCGAGGGCGCCGTCGCTGAACAGCACCGCCTGCAATTGTTCCGGCTTGATTTGTCGCGACGCCTCTTCGGCAAAGGCGATTCGGAAAGTTTCCAGGCGATCCGGCGGCAGGCTCAGGCCGGCGGCCATGGCGTGTCCGCCAAAGCGGCTGATCAGGCCCGGATGGCGGCTCGCGATGGCGTCCAGGGCGTCGCGGATATGAAACCCGGCTATGGAACGGGCGGATCCCTTCAGGTCGGCTTCGGTATTGCCGGAGTCGGCGGCGAAAGCGATTACCGGACGGTGCAGCCGGTCCTTGATTCTGGAAGCGAGAATGCCCACCACGCCCTGGTGCCAGGCCGGGTCGTACAGACAAAGCCCCGTGGGCAGATTCTTGCCGGGAGCTTTGGCTATGGATTCCGCCTCGGCCAGCAGTTCGCTTGCCTGGGCATCCATTTCCGCCTGGATTTCCCGGCGCCGGACATTGATCGCATCGAGTTCCAGCGCCAGGTCTCTTGCCGACGAGGGGTCTTCGGCAAGCAGGCACTCGATTCCCGTGGACATGTCCTCCAGCCTGCCGGCCGCATTCAGCCGGGGCCCCACCCGGAAGGCGAGGTCGCTTGCGGTGGCGTTGCGGCCCGCCCCGGCAAGATAGCCCGCAAGTTGTCCGGCGCCAGCCTGGGCCAGCTTGCCCATGTTCTGCCGGCTCTGTCCGGGGCGCCCCGTTTGCGAGCCCGCTTCCGCGGCGGGATCGGGTTTCGGATTGAGCCGATTATCCGCCACTGCGAACAGGGCGCTGATGCCCGGGCGGGTGCGGCCGGCGCGGATGCGGCGCAGGCCTTCATTGATCAGAATCCGGTTGTTGCGGTCCAGGGAAACCACATCGGCGACGGTGCCCAGGGCCACCAGATCCAGGCTTTCCCTGAGATCGGGCTCGGGCGGGCCGGCATTGCCGAACCAGCCAGTTTCCCGCAGCCGCGCCCGCAGGGCGGCCATCACATAGAAAATGACGCCCACGCCGGCGGTGTTCTTCCAGGGGAAGCCGCAGCCGGGCTGATTGGGATTGATGAGAGCGTCCGCCTCGGGCAGGCTTTCCCCCGGCAGGTGATGATCGGTGATCAGCACCCGCATGCCCGCGGCCCGGGCGGCGGCAACGCCGGCGATGCTGGACACGCCATTGTCCACGGTGATGAGCAGGTCCGGTTCGCGGCAGGCGGCGAGTTCGACGATTTCCGGGCTCAGGCCATAGCCGTGGCGGGCGCGGTCGGGAATGATGTAGTCCACCCGGTCGAAGCCGAAGGCATGCAGGCATTCTATCGCCAGGGCGCAACTGGTTGCGCCGTCGGCGTCGTAATCCGCCACGATCAGGATCTTCCACTGTTCGCGCAGGGCGGCGAGCAGCAATTCCAGCGCCGCGTCCATGCCGAGCAGCGCGTCCGGCGGTTCGAGGCCGGCCAGCCCCAGCTCCAGCTCATCCACCCCGGAAACTCCACGCTGGCGGTAAATGCGGCGCATGAGCGGATGCAGCTCCGCGGCCAGCTCCGGCCCCTGCGCCTGCCGGCGAACCAGCCTGGTCATGGCTTGTTCACCGAATCGTTCATGGGGCGTATTCGCGAAGCAAATCCTTGAGTTGGTCCAGATCCTTGTCGATGACGGTAAAGCGTTCGGGAAGCTGGAATTGCTCCTGCAATCGCCGAGGCAACTCCGGCGCGGGAAGGCCGGCTGCGCTTATGGCGCCGGCAAACTTGGCGGGATGCGCTGTCGCCAGACAAATCATCGGCGTGCCGGCGCTCCCGCGGCACTGGCGGGCGGCGCGCACTCCCAGCGCGCTGTGCGGGTCAAGCAGGACGCCGTGCTCGCGCCAGATCTCGGCGATGGTGGCGCAGGTGCCGGCATCGTCTGCGCTGGCGCTGTCGAAAACCTCGCCCATGGCGCGCCAGCGGTCGGGGGGAAGGCTTGCCCCCTGGTCCGCTCCTCTGGCGAGAAAGTCCGCCAGGGCTGCGCTGTCGCGGTCGAACAATTCGAACAGATAACGCTCGAAATTGCTCGAGATGAGAATGTCCATGCTCGGCGACAGGGTGTGGCGAAGGGGCGCGGTGACGTATTCGTTGCGACTGATGCAGCGGTGCAGAATGTCGTTTTCATTGGTGGCGACGATCAGCTTCTCCACCGGCAGGCCCATCTGCCGCGCCAGATATCCGGCATAGATGTCGCCGAAATTTCCGGTGGGCACGGCAAAGGAAACCGCCTGCCGCGGCGCGCCAAGCCGCAGGGCGGCGTGAAAGTAATACACGACCTGCATCACGATGCGCGCCCAGTTGATCGAGTTCACCGCCACGAGTTGCAGGCCGGAAGGCAGAAAGGACTGATCGGCGAAAGCGGCCTTCACCAGCCGCTGGCAGTCGTCGAAATTGCCTTCCACCGCCAGATTGTGGATATTGCCCCCCGGCACGGTGGTCATCTGCTTGCGCTGCACTTCCGAGACCTTGCCATGTGGATGCAGAATGCAGATATCGACCTGCCCGGAATGGCGGCATCCTTCCAGGGCCGCCGAGCCGGTATCCCCGGAAGTGGCGCCGAGTATGAGCGCCCGCCCGCCCTGGCGGCTGAGTACATGATCGAGCATCCGGCCCAATACCTGCAGGGCGAAGTCCTTGAACGCCAGGGTCGGGCCATGGAACAACTCGAGCAGATACTCCCCTTCGCCAAGCCGGGTCAGGGGCGCGACCTCGGGATGGGAGAATCCGGCATAGCTCTTCCCGATCATGCTCCCGAGCGCATCATCTGGAAAAGCATCGTCGGTAAACAGCGACGCGATCCGGAAGGCTAGTTCGGCGTAGGGCAGGCCTCGCAGCTTCCGCAGTTCGGCTGAATCCAGCCGGGGCAGCCCGCGGGGAACAAACAGTCCCCCATCCGGGGCAAGGCCGGTGAGCAGAACCTCCTCAAAGCGCTGGCCGGGGCAGCCGCCGCGGGTGCTGAGATACTCCACCGGTCAATCCCCGGCCGGAAACGGCGCTACCCGGATCCGACCAATCCGCCCCTGCACATCGGCCAGGGACTGCAATTCGGCAATCGCGGCGTTCATCCTGCCCTCGGCAACACCATGGGTAAGCAAGACGATGGGCACGCTGCCGCCGTGAACCTCCTTCTGGATTACCGCCTCGATACTGATGGCGTGGCTTTCCAGCACCCGGGTGATTTTCGCCATGACCCCCATGCGGTCGAACACGGGGATGCGCAAGTAATATTCCGATTCGATGCTGTCCATGGGAACCGTGGGCAACTCTTCGGATTCGGGCCGGCCATTCCATGGGGCCAACAGCGGCCGGCTTGCGCCGGCGCGAAGCTGGCGGGCGATATCGATGATGTCCGCCACCACCGCCGAAGCCGTGGCGTCTGCGCCGGCGCCGGGGCCCTGATAGAGAGTTGTGCCCACGGCATGGCCCTTGACCACCACGGCGTTGTCCACGCCGGAAACCCGGGACAACAGCCAGCGCTTGCTGACCAGGGTGGGATGCACGCGCATTTCGATTCCACTGACGCTGCGCCGGGCAATGCCGAGATGCTTGATGCGGTAACCGAGTTCTTCCGCATAAGCCAGGTCTTCCGGTATCAGCGCGCGGATTCCTTCGGTAAAGGTGTCCGCAAATCGCAGGGGAACGCCGAAGGCGATGGCGGCCATGATGGTGAGCTTATGGGCGGCGTCGACGCCATCCACGTCAAAACCCGGATCGGCTTCGGCGTAGCCAAGCGCCTGGGCTTCGGCGAGCACCTCGGCAAATGGCCGACCGCCGGCGGCCATTTCGGTGAGGATGAAGTTGCCGGTGCCGTTGATGATCCCGGCCAGCCATTCGATGCGGTTGGCGGCAAGCCCTTCCCGCAGGGCCTTGATGATGGGGATGCCGCCGGCAACGCTGCTTTCGAAGGCCAGTGTGGCGCCGTATTGCGCGGCAATGGCGAACAGTTCGTTGCCCCGCTCGGCGATCAGCGCCTTGTTGGCGGTAACCACATGCTTGCCCCGGGCGAGGGCCTCGGCGACCACGGCATGGGCGGGGTCGAATCCGCCCATGGCTTCCACCACCACCTGAATAGAATCATCCCTGGCAAGCGCCATGGGGTCTCCGCCGACTGCCACGGCGCCATCCACCGCAACCGATTCGGGGCGCCGGGTGGCTATCCGCGCGACTCGCAGGGGGCCGCCCGCCCGGCGGGCGATTTCATCGGCATTGCCCCGCAGCAGGCGCAGGCTGCCGCCGCCCACGGTGCCGAGGCCGCAAATGCCTATCTTGACAGGTTCATGCATGAAGCGGGGCTTCCGCGCCGGGGGTGACCGCGCGGATTATACCCAATGATTTCCCGGCGATTCCGGCGCCGTACTGGGCAAACTATTCAATGCCGAGCATGGCCGCAAGCCGGGGAGGCTCCACATAGCCTGGAATCAGGCGTCCGTCGGGGAACACCAGGGCCGGGGTTCCCTGGATGCCGAGTTCATTGCCGAGGTCATAATGGGCAAGCACCGGAGTTTCACAGTCGCGGCTGGGCAGGTTCTGGCCGCTCTTGGCCTGATTCATGGAGCGATGGCGATCCTCGGAGCACCACACGGAAATCATCTTGTCGTAGGATTCGGCATTCTCTCCGCCCCGGGGGTAGGCGAGGTAGCGGATGCGGATGCCATAGTCGAGCAGGACTTCCCGGTCGCCATGCAGGCGGCGGCAAAAGGTGCAGTCCACGTCGGTGAATACCGTTACCGTGGCCTTCACTTCGCCCTCGGGCTGGTAGATGACCGCTTCCGCATCGGGAATCTCGGCCACCTTGCGCTGATTGGCCTCCTGGCGGGTGGCGATGGAAAGATTGAGCAGTCCGTCCGGGGTGGTCTGGTACATGTCCCCAGCGAACAGGTACTGGCCGGAAGCGTCGCTGTAGAGCAACTCGCCGGTGTTCAACTCGACTTCATAGATCGTGGCGATGGGGGTGGGCCGGATAGTGAGGATTTCCAGTTGATTGCCCGAAGCCGCCACGATGGATTCGTGCAGCCGGTCCCGCAGGGATTCATTCTGGGCAAGGGCGGGCTGCAGCAGGGCGCCGAGCAGCAGCGCCGCGAGGGCGGGCCGGACAGGTGAAATTCCGAAAGGCCTCATGGGCCTGTCCTCCGGGTAAAACCGCAATCATATACGGTCTTGTTTTGGGAGACCAGATGATGTCTCCTCTTCTTCCGGCAATTTTCATTATGGCAATGGGCGCGCTCACATCAGTCATCCCGCGCGCAGTCGCGAGATCTCATCGCGTGGCCGACAACGCGCCGACCCCGGGAATCTCCCGCAGCCGCCGGCACGCCGGGTCCGCGAGACTGACCGCATCGATCTGCCTGTCAAACATCTTGACGCGCCCATGCCAGCCGGCGCGGCTCCTCCCCCAACTCCCGCAACAGGGTTCGGCTCTCGAACGGCAACCCGTTCTCCCCGTCTTCCAGCACCTCCGCCAGCCGCCGCGGCAGGTTCCCCATGCCCTTGGGGGATTCGATCCCGCACTCCAGCAAAAAGCCGTGCAACTGGTTCGTCCGCGGGGTGCGGTTCCGCACCGCCATCTGGCGCACCCGGTGCAGTTGCCGCAAATGCCGCTGGCGCACCGACTTCAAGCCGACCGACCGCATCTCCGGGCGGCTGGAAGCCTCGGCGACGCCGTCCGCGTCGTTCCTGTCGTTCTTGTTCCGATGCATGTGGGGCGCCACCTTGTGGAGGCCATCAGAAACACCCGGTGGCCCTGGCGCCGCGCCAGCCAGCCACAGTGGTGCGCGCTGCCGCAGGCTTCCATCGCCACCACGCAACCCGGCGGCAACCGGGCCAGGCAGGATTGCAGTTGCGCACGGCGAAACCGCTTGCCCGCCATCGTCCATCGCGGTGAGGTGGAAGGTCTTTTTGGTCAAGTCGATGCCAACTCGTTTAATATCGCTCATGGTCTGCCTCGTTGGTTGAAAGTCCCTTGTCATTTTGGCCCTTGAGGCCGAGGAAATGAAGCGGGGCGGACCATACCATCAAGGCTGGAGCGCCAGAACAAGAACTGCCGTCTCGCCTGGACTCGTCTTTCATTGCCTTTCGAATTGCCTTAGAATAGCCGCCTTTTTTGTCCGGGCAGGATTGATCCGCCAGAGAGCGAAGATTCCGGTGGCCGGATCTCGACAGGAATTGATTATGGTAACGATTCGTCTGGCGCGTGGCGGGGCGAAGAAAAAGCCTTTCTACCACATCACCGTGGCCGATGTGCGTTCACCGCGCGACGGCAGGTTCATAGAACGCATAGGCTTCTTCAATCCCGTGGCCAAGGGCCGGGAAGAGCGGCTGCGGCTGGACCTGGAACGCATGGACTACTGGAAGTCCCAGGGCGCCCAGGTCACCCCCAGGGTGGTTGCCCTGGTGAAGGATGCCGTGGAAGCCGGAACAGCGTCCGCCGCAAGCTGAACCGCAGCGGCTCCGTGAGCGAGTTGCCCGATGAGCAAGCAGCGGGACATCGGCCCGGCAAGCCGGCGCATCGTCATGGGCCGCATCGGCCGGGCGCACGGCGTCAAGGGCTGGCTGAAGCTGCAATCCTGGACCCATCCGGCGACCAATATTCTGGAATTCGAATATCTGCTTGTGGAAACCGGCCAGGGGCTTGAGCAGTTGCGAATCGACCGGAGCCGCTGGCAGGGCAGTACCCTGCTGGCGCATTTTGTCGGCTACGATGAACCCGAGCGGGCCCGCGGGCTCACCGGCCTTGAAGTATCGGTGGAAGAGTCCGCGCTGGCCTCGCTGGAAAAGGGAGAATATTACTGGCGCCAGTTGCAGGGGCTGCGGGTGGTGAATCTGGCGGGAGAATGCTTTGGACGGGTCAACCACCTGCTCGAAACCGGCGCGAACGACGTGCTTGCGGTGGAGCCGAACGCGGACAGCCTCGACGACCGCAGCCGGCTGATTCCGTTTGTTCCGGAACAGGTGGTGCGGAAAGTGGATCTTGTCGCGGGAACCATCGAGGTTGACTGGGGCGCCGACTTTCTTGAATAGGCCGTGACATGCGCGTTGATATCGTCACGCTGTTGCCGGAAATGTTCGCCGCGCTGACCGAACATGGCATTACCGGCAGGGCGCTGCGGCAGGGATTGTTCAAGCTGCTCCTGTGGAATCCGCGGGATTACGCCGGCGACCGGCACCGCACCGTGGATGACCGCCCGTTCGGCGGCGGGCCGGGGATGCTGATGAAAACCGGGCCGCTGCTCGATTGTCTGGCGGCGGCGCAACAGGAAGCCCGGGGCAGGGTGGTGTATCTGTCGCCCCAAGGCCTGCGAATGGACCACGGGGCCGTGGCCCGGCTCGTGAAAGCGCCCAAGCTGGTGCTGCTTTGCGGCCGCTACCAGGGCATCGACCAGCGGGTGATCGACAGCGCGGTGGATGAAGAACTGTCGCTTGGGGATTTCGTCATCAGCGGCGGCGAAATCGCCGCCATGGCCCTGATCGACGCCATGATCAGGCTGCTGCCGGGGGCCTTGGGCGATGAAGACAGCGCCGGCAGCGACAGTTTTGCCGATGGCCTGTTGCTTGGCCCGGAATACACCCGGCCCAGGCATGTGGCTGGAGATGCGGCGCCGGAAGTGCTGCTGAGCGGAGACCACGAAGCAATCCGCCGCTGGCGCCTCAAGCAGAAGCTTGGCGCCACCTGGCGCAAACGGCCCGATTTGCTGGCCGGCCGGAAATTGAACGAAGAGGAACGGCAGTTGCTGGACGAATACCAGGCCGGCAAATGAGGCACAGGGAAGTTGGGTACAGAGGAGCGAATACGATGAGCAAGAACAAGATCATCCAGAAGATCGAACAGGAACAGATGGACAAGGAACTCCCCGGGTTCGGTCCGGGCGATACGGTTGTGGTCCAGGTTCGCATCCGGGAAGGCGAGCGCGAGCGTATCCAGGCATTTGAAGGCGTGGTGATCGGTGTCCGCAACCGCGGCCTCAATTCCGCCTTCACCGTGCGCAAGGTTTCCCACGGCGTTGGCGTGGAGCGGACTTTCCAGACCTACAGCCCCATCGTCGCCGGCGTCAAGGTAAAACGCCGCGGTGACGTGCGTCAGGCCAAGCTGTACTATCTGCGCAAGCTCTCCGGCCGAGCCGCCCGCATCGCGGAAAAACTCGGCAAGAAACCCCAGACGGCTTCCTGAGAGCCCTTGAAAACCGCCAGAATCCGTACTATACAAAGGTTGACATGTCTTAACCCTGCTGCTATTAAGCACACCGACAGCCGACACAGTTCGCATCAAATGCGCCAGACCTCCCAGTCGCCAACCCAAGAGGAACCCAACGAGAACCAGCCATGGCAATGATTCAAGGCCCCGAAGTGATAGTCATAGCTATCGTCGCGAGCACCTTCCTGCTCTGCGTCTACCTCGTGACCACCGTTCAAGGCGATCTCAACCTTGAGGACGTATCCGGGCCCAACTCGAACAAAAATGCGATCGAACTGTTCATCGACCTGGTCAACGAGACCCGCACACAAATCGAGATTCACGACGATGGCAACGACTTCGCCCATTCCATATACAACAACCCCGGCGTAATCGAAGCGATTCGGAAAGGCGTTCGCGACCGCAATATCAAAGTCAGATGCCTCTTCAACGACAAGGACGAACCGCTGAAAATCCTTGAGTTGGCTCGCTCCGAAGAATTTCGCCGCAACATCGAAATCTGGTACGTCCACGGTGGCAGGCAGGAACCCGACACCCACTACAAAATCGTAGACGGTGGGAAACTCGTTCATACCTCGTACCACAAACACCATGAAGAGGAACGATCCTACAGATTGCTCAGGGCCACCAGTCTGCTTGACTTCAGGACACGTAAACGTATCAGCGAACGATACCGCGACCATTTCGCATACAACCTGCAAAACGCTACTCGGGCGGCCTGAGCCATGGAACCGGGTGTCACCGCCCCTCTCCTTATCTTGCCCGACGCGCCCTTCTACGTCGTATTAGCCATATTCGTCGCCGTCACCGCCATAGTTTCCGCCGACATACGAGACGAGTCTCAACTCCTACCCAACCGAGCTGTGAACCACATCGCTCTCCTGCTCGGCACCGGTTCATGGATAACGATCATCCACATCATCACCGTCATGATCGGCCTTAACGAATTCGACTCTCTCTCCAACAGCGGCGCTTGGGGCATGATCGCCCACACTGCCGCTTTAGCGATATTGCTACTCGTTATCACTATCTGGTACGTCTCCGTAGCAATGTTCAAGTCAACCGTGCCCGGCACTCCCACAAATCCGCCCAAAAATCCATGAGCGCCTCTCAAACCGTCTCATGGGGCGGCTACAAGTTCACCTCCTACGAACCGGGCCAAACTGACTGGAACGACGTTCCTGGCGTCTACATCTTCGCCGGCACCAATTCCGACGGACGGTGGTGGCAAGCCAAGTACATTGGCCAAACCCTGTCTTTCAAAGACCGCCTTGGGCCTCAGATCAATAATCACGAACGATGGTCGGACGCAGTCCGTCACGGCGCGACCCACATCCACGCACGAGTCGTCCAAAACGAAAAAGAACGCCGTACGCTCGAATACGTTCTCATCGACTCCTTCAATCCACCCCTTAACGCCACCTAGGAGCCTGCGCCGTAGAACGGTTCTCGGCGGCGCGAACTGTACAAAATGGTGGCACTTCGACCTGGCAAGGCATGAAACTGGTCGAATGCAACCTGGCGGGGCGGGATGGCGCCATGCGCGCCCGGTCCACCCCAAAACAACTCCATGGCAGCGCCGGAACGCTGCAACCGGGCCGCCATGCCCGCCCCGTCAAGCCGGCTGAAGCCCCCGCATCCGCTTGACGTTCAACGCCAGACAGACCAGGTCCCACTCACCCTGGACCTTGCTCAATCCGCGCAGGCTGAACCGGCGGAAGCCCAGCGCCTCCTTGATCCACCCGATCGGCGCTTCCGCCCGCCACTTGCGTTGCGCGTATTGCGCCCGCCCGGCTGGCGTGGCCAACTTCTCCGCCATGCGGGCCTTGGCCGGATGTTTCCCACCGACAGTCCCAACCCGCCGCCCGCCCTCCCGGCCCAACGCCACATAGCCGTCGATGCCGCGGGCCTCCAGGGCAGCCAGATCGGCTTCGTTGCAGTATCCCGCGTC
>JAJECW010000081.1 GCA_022821865.1 Pseudomonadales bacterium | reverse complement strand
ACTCGCTTTTGACGATGGTGCGGCAGCGGGTGTACGCGCTGGCGCTGGGATACGAGGATTTGAACGACCACGAAGAGCTGCGCTCGGACCCGGCGCTGCAAACGGCGGTGGGCGCCGACGGGCCGCTCGCCGGCGCTTCCACCCTGTGCCGCCTCGAGCAGGGCATGGGTCGGGAAGACGCGGTGCGCCCACCCACGACGATCCGACGCTCCAACACCATTTGCAGCGAAACCACTACGTGTTGCCACCGCAATGGCGCCATCGCATCTCCCAGCCCCGGCTTGTAAAGCGGGCGCCGGAACACACCCCGCGCCATACGACATCGCTGAGGTCGCGATAAAGAAGTGCGTGATAATCGATTCAGGCTTGTTCGTACGCGGCGAGAAAATCGGCTCGCGACACACCCGACTGGTTGCAGATCGCGCGCAAGGTGGAAGACTTCATGCGGGGATGATTGGGAATCGTCAGCGGGGTAACACTCCCGTCATGGTTCCGCCGCCGCATCGCAATATGATTGCCCTCGCGAACGACCTCGAAACCAGGCTGACACAGTGTCCGTATTACCTTTCGTTTGGGGGCATCCTTCGGGAATCGCTCGCCGGTTCGGAAGAAATCGACTTTCACGACATGATCAACCGGGCGACCGGACTGGTGGAATCCGGGCGTTTCCGCAGTCCGTTCAAATACATCCTGGTCGATGAGTTCCAGGACATCTCGCCCTCGCGCGCAGCCTTGCTCAAGGCCCTGCTCGACAACTCCCCCGGCGCACAACTGTTCGCAGTCGGCGACGACTGGCAGGCGATCTACCGGTTCGCCGGCTCCGACATCGCGGTCATGCGGGAATTCGGCGGGCGCTTCGGCGATTACGAGCGGATCGACCTGGAAACGACGTTCCGCTGCTCCGATCACATCGCCGAGGTCGCCACCGAATTCGTGTTGCGCAATCCCGCGCAAATCCGCAAGAAAGTCCGCTCCGCGAACAAGACGAACCGGCCCGCCGTGCGGATCGGTCTCCCTGACGACAAAAGCCTCTCATTACTGAAAGAAGCGCTCGACAGAATCGCCGACGATGCGCGCCGGCGCGAAGGGACGTCGGAAGTGCTGCTGCTGGGCCGATACAGGCATCTTCGACCGCGCCATATGACATCGCTGGGACCGCGGTACCCGGGATTGCGCTTCTCCTGGCGGACCATTCATGGCGCCAAGGGACTGGAAGCGGACTACGCCGTGGTGCTCGGCGTTTGCACCGGCAAGTACGCATTTCCTTCGGAGATTGACGACGACCCGCTGCTCGGCCTGGTGCTGGCGGCGCCGGACGCCCATCCGAACGCGGAGGAACGGCGCCTGCTTTATGTCGCGCTCACGCGGGCCAGGCGGCAAGTCTTTCTGCTGGCCGACGGTGGCGCGCCGTCCTCTTTTGTCAACGAATTGACCGGGCGCGGCTACGATGTCGAGGTTTTCGGCCGGCCGCCAGTGGGGGATGTCGCGTGTCCAAGGTGCATCAGAGGAAAGTTGCTGCGTCGAGAAAATGCCAAAAACAGCAACTTCTTCTATGGTTGCTCGAACTTCCCGCTGTGCGAATACACAGCACGTTCCTGCCCGAAGTGTGGCACAGGATTGCTGGTCAAGACCAATGGTTCCTGGCTCTGCCGGGATTGCGATGCGACCATTGAAGCCTGCCCTGCCTGCAATGGCTGGCTCGAAGAAAGAATGGGCAAATACGGTCGATTCCATGGCTGCTCGAACTACCCGGAGTGCCGCTACATGCAAAAAATACGAGACCAGCGTTCAGGGTAACGGCTGCGGACAATCCGCCCGCACATGAGGCAAACCTATCGCAATACCGTGTTTATCCGGTCAAACCGAACAACCGAGCCTGAAAAAGCCATTGATTCAAACAATTTCACCTGAAGTTACGCATTTACACAATTACCTTCCTATTCTTTATGACTGACGGCGCGGCGGCCCGCTGGGGGCAGCCGGCCAACTGATTTCGTGGAAAACTGGAGTTCTCATGGAAGCTGAAGATATACTGACCGCAACACACAAACTGGAAGAGTCCGGCATGACCCGCTCCCAGTCGGAAGCCATCGCCAAAACCATCGTCGCCGCCGTGGAGCCGCTGGCCACAAAAGCGGACCTGGAATCCAGTATCGATTCCCTGAAGGAGCAAATGGCCACCAAGGCCGACCTCGATTCCGGCCTTAAATCCTTGAAGATATGGTTTTTGATTATCTTACTCGGATTGGTCGGCCCACTACTGGCCATAGCCGCCTTGTAGCATTCACCAAACTTCCTATCGGCCCCGTTTGCCATCCCGCCCCGGGACACTGTGGCGTCGCCGGTGGATGCCGAAACCGTCCGGGTGACGTTCGTTCGTGAAATGGTCCCTTTATCGACCGATCCTTCCGTCGAGTGCTATGCTCCGCCCCACGCCGAGCAAGGAGCCGCCACTTGAACAACGGGGATTTGAACTGGATTACCAACTACATCTGGGGAATCGCCGACGACATCCTGCGCGATCTCTACGTTCGCGGCAAGTACCGCGACGTGATCCTGCCGATGACGGTGCTGCGCCGGCTCGACGCGGTGCTGGAGGACAACAAGCGGGCCGTCCTCGACATGAAAGCCGCGCTCGACAGAACCAAGGTCGTGGAACAGGATGCCGCACTGCGTTCGGCTGCCGGTCAAGCTTTCTACAACACCTCACCGTTCACCTTGCGCGACCTGCGCGCTCGTTCCAACCCGCAGCAACTCAGGGCCGATTTCGAAGCCTGGCTCAACGGATTCTCGCCCAACGTCCAGGACATCCTCGAAAACTTCGAGTTCCGTAACCAGATTCCGCGCCTCGCCAAGGCCGACGCGCTTGGCTCCTTGATCGAAAAGCTCACGTCACGCGACATAAATCTCAGCCCAGATCCGGTAAAGAACACAGACGGCGCAATCAGCCAGCCCGGCCTGGACAACCACGGCATGGGCACGATCTTCGAAGAACTCGTGCGCCGCTTCAACGAAGAGAAAAACGAGGAAGCCGGCGAGCACTGGACTCCGCGGGATGCCGTGCGGCTCATGGCAAGACTCGTTTTCGAACCGGTCGCCGACGAAATCGAATCCGGCACCTATCTGCTCTACGACGGCGCTTGCGGAACCGGCGGCATGCTCACCGTGGCCGAAGAAACCCTGCAAGAACTCGCGGCAGAGCGCGGCAAACAAGTTTCCACCCACCTCTACGGCCAGGAAATCAACGCGGAAACCTACGCCATCTGCAAGGCTGACTTGTTGCTGAAAGGCGAAGGCGAAGCCGCGGACAACATCGTCGGAGGCCCAGAGCATTCCACCCTCGCCAACGACGCCTTCCCGTCCCGCGAATTCGATTTCATGCTGTCCAATCCGCCTTATGGCAAAAGCTGGAAAACCGATCTGGAGCGCATGGGCGGCAAATCGGGCATGCGCGACCCGCGCTTTCTGATCGAACACGCCGGCGACCCGGAATACTCCCTGGTCACGCGCTCAAGCGACGGCCAGATGCTGTTCCTGGCCAACAAGCTCGCCAAGATGAAACGGCAAACCAGACTCGGCAGCCGCATCGCCGAAGTACACAACGGCAGTTCGCTGTTCACCGGCGACGCCGGCCAGGGCGAGAGCAACATCCGCCGCTGGATCATCGAAAACGACTGGCTCGAAGCCATCGTCGCCCTGCCCCTCAACCTGTTCTACAACACCGGCCTCGCCACCTACGTGTGGGTGCTGACCAACCGCAAACCCGCGCATCGCCGCGGCATGGTGCAATTGATCGACGCGACCGGCTGGCATCGCCCGCTGCGCAAGAACCTCGGCAAGAAGAACTGCGAACTCGGCGACGACGACATCGAGCGCATCTGCGAGACCTTTCTCGCGTTCGAGGAGAACGAGCAGAGCAAGATTTTCGAAAACGCCGATTTCGGCTATTGGAAGGTGACCGTCGAGCGGCCGCTGCGAATCGAGGGCGCCGACCCGAACCGCGCCTACAAGGCGGCGGAGATCAAGCAACTCAAGGAAACCGGCAAACGCGGCGAAGACGCGCCGCGCGTCATCAGGAAAATCCACAAGCGCGGCACGGAGCCCGACATATTGCGCGGCCTGTTCGTCGCCATGCTCAACGGCAAACCCGCCGTGGTCGAATACGAGCCCGACGCCGAACTGCGCGACACCGAACAAATCCCGCTCACCGAAGAAGGCGGCATCGAAGCCTTCCTGCATCGGGAAGTTCTGCCCTACGCCAAAGACGCCTGGTACAAGCCCGACAGCGTGAAGGTCGGCTACGAAATCAGCTTCAACCGCTATTTCTACAAGCCCGCGCCCATGCGCACGCTGGAGGAAATTCAGGCTGACATTTTGACGCTCCAGACCAAAGCCGACAGCCTGCTTCCCGACTTCCTCGTGCGCGAACCGGAAGCGGATTACGTGACGATACCCCGTATTTATGTGGATACTTCGGTAATCGGGGGCTGCAAGGACGACGAGTTCCGAGACGCGTCGCTTCGGTTATTTGAAGCTTTCCGCCGCGGAGAGGCGATTTTTGTATTTTCCGAAGTGACCCGCAGGGAACTGGAGTCCGCGCCAGCCGCCGTGCGCATGCTTATCGAAGGTATTCCGGAGGCCCATTTCGAAACCGTGCCGGAATCCGTGGAGGCATCGAAACTGGCGGAGGCTTACGTTGCATCAGGCGCCATTGGACCGGCGCATGCGAATGACGCCCTTCATGTCGCTATAGCCAGCATCGCCCGCGTCGATGTCATCGCGAGCTGGAACTTGAAGCATATGGTGAGTTGGGGGCGTATTCAGGCGTACAATAGGGTGAACAGGCGCTTCGAGCACCCTGAAATCGACATTCGACGCCCCTCGGAGATCTATGATGGCGAGCAAAGCGGCTAAAAAATTCGACTGCGTAAAATTCATGCGCGAGGCCCGGGCGAGGATCTACGAAGAGACCAAGCACATGAGTCACGAAGAGCTTGCCGAATACTGGCGGGAATACCGGGAGAACGACCCATTGTGGCAACGCCTGACGGCAATCGAGGCTGAACGTAACAAGGCCAGCGCCAACGATCAAAAGCCACTTCGAGTCAGTAACAGGAACCATGACTGAGGACACCCACAAAAAGTTCGATTGCATTCGGTTCGTGCGCGAGGTGCGCGCCGAGATTGCGCGGGAAACTGCCGGCATGAGCCCAGAGGAGCGAGTCAGGTACTATCGAACCTATCCTTACAACGACCCCGTGCTGGAACGTCTGGCGGACCCGGCGCGTGCGGGAAAAGGCGCGGACCCAGCCGCTTCGCCTGAATGATGCGACGCATGTTGCCATCGCCTGCATTGGCAAGGTCGCCGCATTTGTAATTTGGAGGCGCATTCAGCCCCCTGGGACATACATGATGACGAGTGATACGCCCAAAGATTTCGACTGTATCAAATTCATGCGCGAAGCCCGCAGGAATATCTATGAGGAGACGAAACACCTGACTGGCGAGGAGTATGACGAGTATTGGCGCAAGTACCGGGAAAACGACCCGCTGTGGCAACGCTTGACGGCCATCGAGGCTGAGCGCGCGAAAGCCAGCGGCCAAAAGTCGCGCCGAGTCTGTGGTAGTGACTGACAAGGCCGAAAAGCGATTCGGATGCATCAGCTTCGTGCGTGAGGTACGCGCCGAGACCGCAGCCCAAATTGAAAACAGGAGATGATTCGTGAGAGATCCTGAGTACCTTATCCAAATTCTCCAAGAGGCGAGCAATCGGCCTGATGGCTGGATTTTGTGTCCGAGAGCGGTGGATGCCAATGAAACAAAATTGAATCGCTATCACCACGTGGAACAGCTAGCGGATGCTGGTCATGCTGAATGGTCAAATCCAGATGGTGTCGCACGAATAACTTCACAGGGCTACGATTTTCTAAACGCGATCGAAAAACAGCCTGATGCCAAAAGCAAATTTCTTGATCTTTTCAACAAAGGCATTCCATATGCAAATGCAGTAGCGAAAGTACTTAGCCTTGTTGAAAAGCTGGGTTAGCGATTACTACATCATGCGCCTATTTTCCTATTCCTCCTACAAAACTTCAGGGGAAGAATGGCTGGGTGAAGTGCCAGAGCACTGGAATGTTTGCCGGCTTAAGCGAATCTGTCGATTTGAATATGGCGACTCCTTGGACAGCGAATCGCGCATTCTTGGCGGAACCGCCGTTTATGGGTCAAACGGAGTTGTAGGCCACCACAACGAAGCGAATACTGTAGCTCCGTGTATCGTGATTGGACGGAAAGGTTCGTTCGGTAAAGTAAACTTCGGTTATGACCCGATATTCGCTATCGACACGACGTTCTTCGTTGATGCGCGATATAGCAACGCTAACATGCGCTGGCTTTATTACTTGCTTGGATGGTTGCGACTAGATGCAGTAACCAAGGATTCCGCAATTCCAGGCCTAGACCGCGAAGACGCCTATCGCAGGTTTACGCCCCTACCCAAGAAAGCGGAGCAATCTGATATCGCTCGCTTTCTGGATCATGCCATCGACCAGATCGAACGCTACATCCGCGCCAAGGAGAAGCTGATTGCGCTGCTGGAGGAGCAGAAGCAGGTCATGATTCACGATGCCGTCACGGGCCGGATCGATGTTCGCACCGGCAAGCCCTACCCGGCCTACAAGCCCTCTGGTGCCGAGTGGCTGGGGAATGTACCAGCACTATGGAAGGTCAGGAAATTGCGCCAGTGCGTGAAAATCGTAGGCGGAATGACACCACGGATGGAAGAACGGCGGTTTTGGGATGGCCGAATACCTTGGGTCACACCTAAGGATATGAAACGTGAAATCGTAAGCGATTCAAGCGTTAGAGTGAGCAAAGCCGCTCTTTCCGACACTACCCTACGCCTCATCAATCCACCCGTCGTGCTCATGGTGGTCCGCGGAATGATACTTGCTCGAAAAATTCCCATTGCCTGGACGTCCCAGCCAGTTACGATCAATCAAGATATGAAGGCGTTGATCCCCACGTCGGATATGTACGCAGCATTTCTCGCACGTACTCTGACTGCTGCTCAGGACACAATTGCGTTGTGGGTTGATGTTGCCGGCCATGGAACCCGTCGACTTCCCACGGAGTGCTGGCGTGAATTAATAGTCCCAATTCCACCTATAGCCGAACAGACCGCCATCTTGGATTTTATCGAAACCGAGATTACACGGATTAACGACGCAAACAAGTGCGCACGACGTGAGATCAAACTTCTACGTGAGTACCGCACTCGCCTGATCGCCGATGTCGTCACTGGCAAACTCGATGTATGCGAGGCGGCGGCCAATCTCCCGAAACTGGAAGCCATTGCAGATGGCGGCGACGAGACGATTCCGGCTGAACCCGATTCGCAACAATCCAACATCACCTTGCATAATGAGGCACCGCCAACAACCCCAGGGGCCAGCTCGTGAAATCGTTTCGAGACCATCGGCTGCGCGATTACGAGGCGCCGATGGGTTGCGTCCTGCTGCTCAATGACATCGCCGAGTTCAAGGGTAAACAGGACACTCTCGTTGGCGCGTCGCCAGAAGCGTTGCAGACATTGCGGGACACTTCGACAATTCAAAGCGTCGAATCGTCCAATCGGATCGAAGGCGTCACCGTTCCGCAACATCGCCTGAGACCGCTCGTGCTGGAAAATGCCCGGCCAAAAGATCGCACCGAACACGAGGTGCTGGGCTATCGGCTGGCGTTCGACGAAATCTGCGCCGACCCCAGCGCCCTGCCCGTCAACCCGGCGACGCTTAAACGCCTGCACGCGCTTTGCCAGTCCACCAGCGGCGATGCCGGCGAGTTCAAGCGCATCGACAACGAAATCGTTTCCATCGCGCCGGGGCAGCCGCCCTCTATTCGTTTTCGCTGTCTTGCTGCATCCGAAACCCCTGAGGCAATCGAGGAGCTTTGCCTGCTCTATCGCTTCACGCTGGAACAGGACAACGCGCCGCCACTCGTCGCCATCGCCGCGCTGGTGCTGGATTTTCTTTGCATCCACCCATTTCGCGACGGCAACGGTCGCGTCTCCCGTTTGCTCACGCTGCTGGCGCTGCTTCAGCACGGTTACCAAATCGGCCGCTATATCAGCCTGGAACGCCTTGTCGAGGAGTCGCACGAATCCTATTACGACTGCCTGCAGCAAAGCTCCCGGAAGTGGCACGAAGCCGAACACGACCCAACGCCCTGGTTCAGCTTCTTTTTCGCTATCGTTCGCCGCGCCTGCTCGGAACTCGAAAAAAGCCTGGGCGATCCGGCCAAAAATGGAAGCTGAGTCAAATTTCCCAAGCGCCGAATTCGGCAATGCCAAAGGTTGAGAAAACTACCGACAGTAAGTAATCTGACCTCACTGAAACTGTGGGGTTGTGAAAGTGCGGAACATCACCGTATCCGTAGACGAGGAAACCCATCGTCAGGCGCGAATTCGGGCCGCGGAACTTGACACTTCCATTTCCGCCCTCGTGCGACAGTATCTGCAAAGCCTGGTTTCCGACCGGGAAAACTCCGATGCCGACGCTTCGGACAAGCTGTCCTCCCCGGCTTCTGTTGAGGCAAGGAATCATCGGCGCGAAAAACTACTCGAAGCGGTTGAGAAAATTCGTCAAACTTCGCCCGGCTTCAGCGCATCGGAAAATCTGCCTCGCGAAGAACTGTACGTTCGGGGGCGCTCGATTTGAGGATAGCGTAGTGCATTTTGTTGACTCCAACGTTCTGATCTACGCCGCAAGCCCCGACCCAGGCGAAGAGGACAAACATGAGATCAATCTTATCCGCGAATACCGCACACGCCTCATCGCCGATGTCGTCACCGGCAAGCTCGATGTCCGCGAGGCGGCCAAAACACTGCCGAACGCAGACCTATCCAGTTCCGTCGACGAAACCGATATAATGCAGGCTGAGTCGAAAGCCCCAAAGGTCAAGTTCGGCAGCGCCGGGGAGGCGGACCTATGACAAACTGGGACACCTGCCCGGCGGTGGAACGAAAGCCGGGGAAAGTCAGTGGCGCCTGGGTTTTTGCGGGCACACGGATTCCGTTGTATGCCCTTTATGAGAACCTTGCCGGCGGCGCCACGGTCGATGATTTCGTTGAGTGGTTCCCGGGCGTAGACGAGAAGCAGGTTCGCACGGTGCTCGAATACGAAGCCCAAGCGCTTAGAACGGCTCTGGCGCGTTGAGGCTGCTATTTGACCAGGGCACGCCAGCCCCTCTCCGGAATCACCTTCCAACGCACTCCGTGGATACGCTCGCGGAAAAAGGGTGGTCGGAAAAGAGCAACGGCGAGTTGCTCGATCTGGCTGAGATGGAGGGGTATCAGGTACTCGTTACAACCGACCAGAGCCTGAGACATCAACAGAATATCTCGGGCAAAAAACTCGGCATCGTCATATTGCTTTCAGCGAACTGGCCGCAAGTTCGCCGCTGTGTGTCGGAGATTGGCGAAGCGATCACTGCCGTGCAAACAGGAACGTTCATCGAAGTGCCTATTGGTGCCATCTGACGTGGCGACGGACACCTCCGAAATCGGTCTCGAACGCCTGATCTGCACCGCGCTGGCGGGACACCCATGCGAGCCTCCCGGAGCGGTTGCTGTCGGCGAACCGCCCGCCGGCTACGGTGGAGTCGGCTGGAGTGGGGGTAGTTACCACGATTACGACCGCGAGTATTGCGTAGATCTGGTGCAACTCGCCGCCTTCCTGCGTGATACCCAGCCAGACTCCGTTCCCGCCCTCTCCCTCGACGAAGACGGCCCGACTCGACGCAAGTTCCTCACAAGGCTGCAAGGTGAAATTTCAAAGCGCGGCACAATAGACGTCTTGCGATCAGGCATCCGCCACGGAGCCCACGACTTCGCACTTTTTTACGGCACACCCACTCCGGGCAACGAGCAAGCGCAACAGCGCTTCGCTCAAAACCGCTTCACCGTCACCCGGCAACTGCGCTACAGCCGTGACGAAACCCAGCGCTCACTGGATATCGCGCTATTCATCAACGGCTTGCCGGTCATCACTTTCGAACTGAAAAACAACCTGACCAAACAAACCGTTGACGACGCAATCACGCAATACCGCCGGGACCGCAATCCACGCGAAAAACTGTTTGAACTCGGCCGCTGCATCGCCCATTTCGCCGTCGATGAAGCCGAAGCGCGGTTCTGCACGCACCTGAAAGGCAAGGCATCGTGGTTTCTGCCCTTCAACCGGGGATGGAACGACGGCGCGGGCAATCCGCCCAATCCGAACGGCATCAAGGCGGATTATTTATGGCGCGAAGTGCTAACCCGCGAAAGCTTGACCGGCATTCTCGAAAACCATGTCCAACTGCTTGAGATTCGCGACGAAAAGACAAAACGGAAGAAGCGCAGCCAGGTCTGGCCGCGCTATCACCAACTCGACGTCGTGCGCAGCTTGCTTGCCGATACCGCGGCGAACGGCGCGGGGAAAAGATACCTGATCCAGCATTCGGCCGGCAGCGGCAAAAGCAACTCTATCGCCTGGCTGGCGCACCAGTTGATCGGGCTGGCCCGCAACGGCGCCGCCGTTTTCGACTCGATCATCGTCGTGACCGATCGGCTGATCCTGGATAAACAGATTACCGGAACAATCCGCCAATACGCCCGGATCGGTGCCACGGTCGGCCACGCGCAGCGTTCGGGAGATCTGCGCCGATTCATAGAATCGGGCAAGAAGATCATCATCTCCACGGTGCAGAAGTTTCCCTTCATTCTCGACGAAATCGGCAACGAACAGCGTGGCCGGAACTTCGCTATCATCATCGACGAGGCGCATTCCAGCCAGGGCGGGAAAACCGGCGCGGCGATGGCGCAGGTGCTGTCCGAAGAAGGCGCCGAGGGCGAAGACGAGACTTTCGAGGATCAGATCAACCGATTGATGGAGTCGCGCAAGCTGCTTTCCAACGCCAGCTACTTCGCTTTCACCGCTACGCCCAAGAACAAGACTCTCGAGATCTTCGGCGCGGCCAGCCCGCAGCCCGATGGTGCCGTCAAGCATCTCGCTTTCCATAGCTACACCATGAAGCAGGCGATCCAGGAAGGCTTCATCCTCGACGTGCTGGCTCAATACACGCCGGTTTCGAGCTACTACAAACTCACCAAGACAATAGAGGATGACCCGGAGTTCGACGCGAACAAGGCCCACAAGAAACTCCGGCGCTTCGTCGAAGGTCACGACCACGCCATTCGCCTCAAGGCCGAAATCATGGTGGATCACTTTCACGAAAAAGTGCTCGCGCAACGTAAGATCGGCGGTGAGGCTCGGGCCATGGTGGTCACCAACGGCATTGAGCGGGCCGTACAGTACTTCCACGCCATCAAGAATTATCTGAAGGAGCGCAAGAGTCGATATCAGGCCATTGTCGCGTTCTCCGGCGAACATGAGTTCGGTGGAGCGAAAGTAAGCGAAGCCTCGCTGAACGGCTTCCCTTCCCGCCTGATCGCCGAAAAGATTCAGGAGGATCCCTACCGTTTCCTGATCTGCGCGGACAAGTTCCAGACAGGCTACGACGAACCGCTGCTGCATACCATGTACGTGGACAAGACTTTATCCGGCATCAAGGCGGTACAAACGCTATCCCGGCTCAACCGCGCGCATCCCGGCAAGCACGACGTTTTCGTACTCGATTTCCTGAACGATGCGGATTCCATTCGCGAAGCCTTCGCGCCCTTCTATCGCACAACCATACTCGCCGACGAGACCGACCCCAACAAGTTGCATGACTTACAGTCCGCTCTCGATGATGCGCAGGTGTACACGCCTGAGCAGGTAGAGAGTTTCGCGAGCAGTTACCTCGCCGGAGCGCCCCGCGATCAGCTTGATCCGACTCTCGAAGCCTGCGTCGATGTCTACAAGCACGAACTGGACGAGGACGGGCAAGTCGACTTCAAAGGCAAGGCAAAAGGCTTCGTGCGAACCTACAACTTTCTTTCCGCCGTTCTGCCCTGGACCAACAAGGATTGGGAAACACGCTCGATCTTCCTCAACTTCCTGATCCCCAAGCTGCCGGCACCGCAGGAGGAGGATCTGTCCAAGGGCATTCTCGAAGCCATCGACATGGAGAGCTATCGAGTCGAGAAGCAGGCAATGCAGAAGATCATGCTGCCCGACCAGGAAATCGAAATCGATCCAGTGCCCACAGGTGACAGGGGCCACCGTCCCGAGCTGGAACTCGACCGCCTATCCAACATCATCAACCAGTTCAACGACCTCTTCGGCGACAGGGAATGGGAAGACGCAGACCGAGTCGCTGAATTGATCACCAAGACAATCCCCGAGCGCGTGGCCGCGGACGTGGCCTACAAGAACGCCCGGCAGCACTCAGACAAGGAGAATGCCCGCATCGAACACGACAAGGCCCTCCTGCGCGTCGTGACCTCAATCATGAAAGACGACAACCAGCTATTCAAAGAATTCATGGACAACGACAGCTTCAGGCACTGGATGACAGCCAGGGTGTTCGAGCTGACCACACAGCAAGCGAATCTCTAATATCAAACACATGATGCCGAAAGGCTGGCTCAATGCCACCCACCCCGATAGCTTGCGGGAGCGAGTGTCATTCGCCACTCCCGCTAGAATCTCGAATAACGTTTGCGCCACCCCGCCAAATAATTTCGCCCGAAATTACGCACATCGGCGCAACCCCTACTACCTTTCATGAACGAAGGCACGGCGGCCCGCCGGGGGCCGCCGTCCAACTAATTTCGTGGAAAACTGGAGTTCTCATGAAAGCCGCAGATATACTGACCGCAACGCACCAACTGGAAGATACCGGCATGACCCGGTCTCAATCGGAAATCATCGCCAACACCATCATCGCCGCCGTGGAGCCGCTGGCCACCAGGGAGGATCTCAAAGCCGTCAAGGCCGACATCGCAGCCCTGAGAGAAGACACCAAGTCCGACATCGCAGCCCTGAGAGAGGACACCAAGGCTGATTTCGCCGCCTTGAGAGAGGAGACCCAGACTAGCTTTGCCGCCTTTAGAAAGGAGACTCAAGCCAGCTTCACCGCCCTGCGAGAGGATAACAAGGCTAGCATCGCCGCCCTGAAAGCGGACAGCAAAGCCAACTTGGAATTTTTGACGGAACATCTGGCGACCAAGAAAGAAGTGGAGTCTACGAAAAATTATTTATTGACCGGCTTGCTTGCACTATACGGGATACTTTTGGCCGCAGCCGTCGGCAGTGCGTTGATTTAACTTGATTTTTTGG
>JAJECW010000125.1 GCA_022821865.1 Pseudomonadales bacterium | reverse complement strand
AATTTGCCAGTGATTCTCATTTTGACGCTGCCCATCGCAGCCTGTCATTCCGCGCGAAGCGAAGCGCAGTCGCAGAATCTCATTGGGAACCTGAGCCGCAGGGATTCCCTGCGGCACATGGAAGTGCCGCCGAATTCGATGACGCAAGCCATTGAATTCGGGAGCAAAACAAAACCACGCTTTTGTTTTGCGATACTGAAAAACTCCACGGATGGAGTTTTTCAGAGAATACCTGGGAGCCTGCGCCGTGGGAAAACGTGAACCATGACTGAAGATTTCGAGACGGGCGGGCTGCGGGTCGCCGCGGAACTGGCGACTTTCGTCAATGAGGATCTGTTGCCGGAGATCGGCCTCGGGCAGGCGGAATTCTGGTCCGGTTTTGAAAGCCTGATCGACGAATTCACTCCCCGCAACGAAGAGTTGCTTGCCGAGCGCGACCGCCTGCAACAGCAGATCGACGACTGGCATCACCAGAATCAGGGGCCGGATTACGACCGCGACGCCTATGAGGCTTTTCTGCGCGAAATCGGCTATTTGCAGGATGAGCCTGAAGATTTCACCATTTCCACGACCGGGGTTGACCCGGAAATCGCCTTGATCGCCGGCCCCCAGCTTGTGGTGCCGGTGAAGAACGCCCGCTTCGCCATCAATGCCGCCAATGCCCGCTGGGGATCGCTCTACGACGCCCTCTACGGTAGCGATGTCATTCCCGGGGACGATGGCGCCGAACGCGCCGGCGGCTATAACCCGGTGCGGGGCCAGCGGGTCATCGACCATGTGCGGACCCTGCTCGATGAAATCTGCCCCCTGCAAGGCGCAAGCCATGCGAATGTGGAGCAGTACCGCATCGAAGGCGGCGCCCTGGTGGCGCAAGGCGGCGACAGCGCACACGGCCTGCAAGACCCGGCCCGGTTTGCGGGCTATCAGGGAAGCACGACAGAGCCATCGGCAGTGCTGCTGGTCAACCACGGCCTGCATATCGAAATCCGTATCGACCGCGGCTCCGGGGTTGGCGCCGGGGACCCGGCCGGCATCAGCGATGTGTTGCTGGAGGCGGCGATTACCACCATCCAGGACTGCGAAGACAGCGTTGCCGCCGTGGACGCCGCGGACAAGACCGAAATCTACCGCAACTGGCTGGGACTGATGCGGGGCGACCTGGCGGAGACTTTCATCAAGGACGGCGCCCCCATGACCCGCACCCTGGCCGAGGATCGGGAATACCTCGGCCCCGGCGGCGAACCCCTGCGCCTGCCCGGTCGCAGCCTGCTGCTGGTGCGCAACGTGGGCCACCTGATGCGCAATAACGCCATTCACGACAGCCGCGGGCGGCAGGTATTCGAAGGCGTCATGGATGCGGTCATGACTTCCGCGGTGGCCTGCCTCGATATCGCCGGTCGCAACCGCCTCGGCAACTCCCGCAGCGGCAGCATCTATATCGTCAAGCCAAAGATGCACGGCCCGGATGAAGTGCGCTTCAGTTGCCAGTTGTTCGCCGCGGCGGAGGAACTGTTCGGGCTTGAGCCACTGACCATCAAGGTGGGCATCATGGATGAGGAACGGCGCACCACAGTCAATCTCAAGCGCTGCATTCTGGAAGCCAGGGACCGGGTGGTTTTCATCAATACCGGCTTTCTCGACCGCACCGGCGACGAAATCCACACCGGCATGCACGGCGGCGCCATGCTGCCCAGGGATGAAATGCGCGCCTCCACCTGGATCGGCGCCTACGAGGATCACAATGTCAATACCGGGCTTGCCTGCGGCTTGCCGGGCCGGGCCCAGATCGGCAAGGGCATGTGGCCCATGCCCGACCTGATGGCGGCCATGGTGGAGCAGAAAGTCACCCACCCCCTGGCGGGCGCCAATACCGCCTGGGTGCCCTCGCCCACCGCCGCGGTGCTGCACGCCATGCACTATCACAGGGTGGACGTTTTCGCCGTGCAGCGGGAGTTGCGCAAGCGGGCGCCGGTTGCCATGGCCGACCTGCTGGCGGTTCCCCTGCTGGCCGATCCGGCTTGCCTGGGAGAGGAACGCATCCAGCGGGAACTCGACAACAATATCCAGGGGATTCTCGGTTATGTGGTGCGCTGGATCGATCAGGGGGTCGGCTGTTCCAAGGTGCCCAATATCGACCATGTGGCGCTGATGGAGGACCGTGCCACCTTGCGGATTTCCAGCCAATATGTGGCCAACTGGCTGCATCACGGGCTGTGCCGGGAAGAGCAGGTGGAGGAATCGCTGCTGCGAATGGCGGCGGTGGTGGACGGCCAGAATGCCGCTGACCCGCTTTACGAGCCCATGGCCCGGAATCCGGCGGGCTCCTTCGCTTTCCAGGCGGCCCGCGACCTGATCTTTCAGGGTGTCCGGGAGCCTAACGGCTACACGGAGCCCGCCCTGCACCGGGTACGCCTGGCCAGGAAGCAGTCGGCGAGGGAGTAGCGGCCCGCGGGAGATTCCGCGACTGCGCTTCGCTCCGCGCAGAATGACATCCAGCCTCCGTCATCCTGCGCGAAGGCGCAGGATCTCATGGAGAGGTCGCCGATTAGCGGGCGCTTTCCCCGCCGATTTCGAGTTCTGTCATTACATCAAGCCGTCTGGCGCCCTGGAGAATGCCGAACATGCCATAGTTGCCCTCGTGGCAAGCGTATTCATAAATCGGCTCATCGATCCGCGACAGCGGATATTCTCCGTAGAATGCATCGCTGAATACCGTCGGGTCGTTGACCCGGAAACCATAGATCAGCTTGTAATCGGTCTCCCGGCGGAAAGTCTCGGTAATGGTGATCCCGTCCACCGGCAGCCCGCGCAGGCTGTGCCAGTCGTTGAAGTATCGGGTTTCCACCACCAGGGTATCGCCTTCCCAGCGGCCGATGGAATCTCCCATCCACTTGCGGTGGGCGGCGCCGGCGGAGTTGCGCTGGTCGGTGATCTTGATGACGCGGGCATCATGCACCATTTCCGCCACAATGACCACATAGCCGGGAGATTGCACGAACTGCAGGTGGCTGTTGTAGATCACCGGGCTCATCACCGGCCCGGACAGATTGCCGAAACCCACCAGGCAGCGCTCGCCAAGCCCCCTGCCTTCGGGGCCGTCATTGGTGCGGCCGTTGCGTCCGCCCCGGGCCGCAAGCAGGCGTTCCCGGGCGCCGGGCAGCACTTCGGGCATGCGGCCGTTGGCGGGTTCGATAATCGCTGAAGTGCGGAATTCGCCATTGATCGTCGGCAGGAACTGGGCGTCATCGCGCCAGAACAGGTCGTAATTGCCTATGGGAGGCAGGGACTCGGCGACTTCCGGCGGCGGCCGGTCGGGGTCCAGCGGCTCATTGTCCGCGTCGAACCGCTGCTGCACCTGACGCTCCAGCGCCAGCACTTCTTCCTCGGTGTAGGTCTGCCGGTCCCCCAGCGCCTCGGGGCGCTCGAAAGGCATGACGGTGGCGTGCTTCCAGACGCCTTGCAAATCGGGAACGCCCCATTCGGTCTGCGGCGTCTCGTATCGCTGGGCGGCGGCCCCCGCCCCCAGGGTGGACAAGATCATGAGGGCAAGCGCTGTTCTGGCCATGTTGAGTCTCTTCCGACCGCTCGATTTCGTTGAATATACACCAATATTCGCCTCAATCGATCAACCGGGGGCGTGGCGATAGCGAATTTTCGCTTTCGCGAATTCCCACGGCGCGGGTTCCTAGTCACATTGCGGAACGGTGTCAATTCTCAATGTCCGGCAATGGTCGGGATCCCGGCCTGTCGGGAACAGGCGCTGCTCGAGCCTCGCCTGCCGGACCGGGTCCACCGGCCCGGCAATGGTTTCCCGATAACGCTGCAAGGCATTGACGCCGCTGGCGAGGTATTCCCGGAAAAACGAATGCCGGCTGAGAAACCGCGAGCTGCCGCCAAAAGCATTGAAGCTGTAGCTCGACCAGGCGTAGAGGCCGGGATGGCTCGCGCCGCCTTGGGCCAGGGGCCAGCGCTCCATCATCTGCTGACATTCCAGCAGCAACTGCGCACTGTCGATGATGGCCAGGGAGGGCTGGTTTGGAAACACCGCGCTATCGCGCCCGAATCGCTCGTTGAAATAGTCGGAATAACAGCCATTGACGTAGTCCAGCAGGGAAAACAGGCTTTTGGGCAAGTCCGGCGAAAGCAGCAGCCAGGCCTCGGCGGGCAGCAGCACATAGGCGTGCAGGCGCACATGGAAAACCCTGAGGCTGTTGAGCAGCCTGAGCTGAAAGAAGTCGAGGCAGGTGTCATCGAAGAACGCCGGACCTTCCACCTTGGCTCGATTGACCACGAACCAGGCGCGGCCGGCGGTATGGGGCAGTTTTGAAGGGGGCATGTGTGTTCCTGAAAATCTATGGCAAGGCTGGAGCGGCCGGTTGCGCGCCCGGCAGGTGGATCGAACTCGTTCCAAGCCGGGCCAGCGCCGGATTGTGGGTGACGAGAATCACGGCGATGTGGAGTTCGGCGATATTGGCCAGAATCCGCCGGGCGACCGTATCGCTGAGACAGGCAAGGCTTTCGTCAAGCAGCAACAGTTTGGGCCGCTTGTACAGCGCCCGGGCGAGCAATACCCGCTGCACCTGTCCGGCGGAAAGGCTGTTGCCCAGCTCCCCCACCCGGGTGTTGAAACCCAGTGGCAAGCCAAGGATTTCTTCGAGAATGCAGGCCCGGCGGCAGGCGTCTTCGAGCCTTTGCTGGTTGTAGGGCTCTTCTTCCAGATTGATGTTGTAGGCGATGTCTCCGGCGAGGAGACCGTCGCTGTGCAGCACCGCGGCGGCACCCGTCCGCAGGTTTGCCAGCCCGAGCCGGGGCAGGGGCGTGTCGTCGAACCAGAGGCTGCCGCTGCTCGCCGGTTCGAGGCCGGCGACGAGTTTCAGCAAGGTGGATTTGCCGCAGCCCGAAGGCCCGGTAATCACCAGCATCTCGCCGGGCTCCACCTGAAAGTCCAGCGCCTCGAACACCGGGCGCTCGTCGGCGGAATAGCGAAAGCCGACCCCTTCGCCGCGCACCTTGCCGGAGAATGCGCGGCGGGGGAATTGCCCCAGGGGGTCGGTTTCCTCGGCTTCCTCCAGGGCGATATCGGCAATGCGCTCCAGGTCAAGCTGCATCAGCCGCAGTTCCGCCAGCTTGGGCAGCATGGCCAGCACCGAAGACGAAAAATGCTGTTTCAGAAAGATGAAACCCATCAGTTGCCCGATGGTGAGTGTGCCGCCGGATATGAGCTGGGCCCCGAGATAGATGACGAGGATCTGCTCAATCCCGAAAAGCAGACCCTGACCGGAGCCGAACCAGAGCTGGAAAGTTCCCAGGTGATAGCCCGCATTGGCTGAATTGACGTAATGGTTCTGCCAGTCGGCTATGCGCTGGTCTTCGATGGCGTAGTTCTTGACCACCGAAGCCCAGCGAACATTCTCCATAAGCCGGCTTTCGCTTTTCGCCGCCCGCACAATGGATTCCTGCCGCCGCAGTTTCTCCCCGGGCAGCGAGGCGAGCTTGATCAGGGTCGCCACGATCACGAAGCAGAGGCAGACCGTGGCCAGCATGGGGGAATACACATAGAGCAGGGCCAGGGAAAGCAGCGACAGCAGGCCATCCACGAGCACGGTGATCATGTCCCCGGAGATCAGGCCGCTGATCTTTCCCGCCGAGGAAAAGCGCGACACCAGATCGCCCATCTCGCGCCTTTCAAAGAACCGCAGGGGAAGGCTGATAAGATGCTGGAACAGGTTGGAGACCATTTCGAATCCCAGCCGGATCGCGAATTGCATGGTCACCAGCGAGCGCGCATGGCCGAGCGCGATGCGGGCAAGCATGAGGAGGCCGAACAGCAGGGCGACCACGAGCACCAGGTCCATATCGCCCCGGGCCAGACCCTGATCGATGACAAGCTGCAGATACAGCGGGCTGAGCAGCGAGCAGGCCTGTACCAGCAGCGACAACAGCAGAATCAGCGCCATCCCCCGGGTAATGCCGTGGGAGAAGCGCACCAGGTCGCGCAGGCGCAGGCGGCGCGGGGGCTCGGCGGCGATGGTTTCCCCGCCGGCGCTGAACTCCACCGCAATACCGGTGAAGTGTCCGTCGAGTTCCTGCAAGGGATACTTGCGGATGCCGGTGGCGGGATCGTGTATCACCACCCTGCCCCGGGAGCATTTCCTGAGCACCACGAAATGATCCAGGTCCCAGTGCAGTATCGCCGGGGTGCTCAGGCGGGGAATGTCTTCGAGTTCCAGTTTCAGCGAGCGGGACTTCAGCCCCGCCGCAGCCGCTGCCCGGGTCAGGTGCTTGAGAGAAGCGCCGAATGCCGGCAACTTGCTCGTTTCCCGAATCGAGCGGATATTGGTGGTATGGCCGTAGTAACTGACCACCATGGCCAGGCAGGCGAGGCCGCATTCGTTGGCTTCGGCCTGGAAAATCATGGGCAGGCTATGGCGGCTTGCAAACAGTCGGTTCACCAGATCAGTCCTCGCAGTGATCGCAAAGGTTTGAAAACAAGCCCGATCAGCGGGAGCTGGTCGGTAACGATATTGGCCTGGAACTGCATGCCGGCAAGCAGGGCGTGCTCTTCCGGGCCGCTGACGCTTTTTGCCGCTCAAGCGCCGCCCGCACCCGGTAGACGGGTTCATTGAGCACGCTCAGTGGCAGCAGTTGCTCCCTGGGGTCAATGCGGGCGCCGGGCACCGAATCGATGGTGGCGCTGTAGCGGCCGTATTCGCGGTAGTCGAAGGATTCATAGCTCAGCAGCACCTGCTGGCCGAGGGCCACCTTGCCGATGACCCGGGACGGCACATAAATTTCAGCGCTGAGCCGGGATTGCTCCGGGCCGAGGTAGATCAGCGGCTGCCCCGCCCGAAAGCTGTCGCCGATGCCCACGGCAACCGTGGCCACAAGGCCGTCCCGGTCGGCGTGGAGAAAAACCGACTGCTGGGTTTCCAGTTGCCTGATTTCGGAGCCGAGCTGGCCGATTTCCTCGTCGAGCGAGAGGTCAAGCTGATTCTTGGCAAGTTTCTGCTGCTCATGATCGGCTTTCAGATCCTTGATGCGAAGCTCCTGCTCCGCCGTCTGACGGTCGGTTTCCGCCGCTTCCTGGGCGAGTTGCAGATGCGCGGCATAGGCTTCGTCGAACTGGAAGCTGGTGATTGCGGCGGCTTCGAGCAGGGACTCGATTTGCCGCAGGTGCCGCTCGCTGACGCGGATACGCTCGCGCAGCAGCGCCTGTTTGCGCCTGGCGGTTTCCAGGGATTCGCCTGCGTGCGCCTGCAACTCCAGATTGCGGCGCAGGGCGAGTTCATGTTCTTCCTGGTGCAGCGGGATTTTCTCCCGCAAGGCCGCCCGGCGCTCGCGCAGGGCTGCAATGCGCAGGTCATGGGCTTCGGAAAACTGGCTTACCGCGGCCAGCGAAACCCGGGCCAGCGCTTGGCCCGCCTCTACGGCCTCGCCTTCCGCCACAAGCAATTCCTCCACCTGTCCCGAGCCGCCGATGGAGAGTTTCTGCAGCCCCTCCACCGGCACCAGCACTCCCGGGGCCTGTTCGGTGACCTTGTAGGAAGTCAGCGTCAGCAGCAGCCCGGCGCCCACGGTAATCGCCACCAGGACAAAGACCGCATTGCGCAGCAGATTCTTTCCACCGGCCAGGGGGCGCGACTCGGCAATGCGGTACTTCTGTTGCAGCGCCTGGGGCCGGATCAGTTCATTTCTTTCCATCTGGCGATCCTCGACGGCCCGGGTTCAGTCCTGGCCCGAAAGCTTGCGTTCGATGCGCTCCACGAGATCGCCCACGGTTTCCACCGCAACGAGCTCCTTCTCGTCGAGTTCCACCGAGAAGCTTTCCTCGAGTTCGTAAACCACCTCGAACATGGCCAGGGAATCGAGGTCGAGCTCATCGAGTTCGCTGTCGAGATCGATGGCCCGGGGATTCGACTCATTGCTGTAACGGGCCAGCAGGTGCAGTGTCTTGCTGCGGATTTGCATGGGATGTCTCCTGGGGTTGCGTGGCGTCCGGAGCGCCGGGTTGGATGAAATACAGCGGCAAGGCGCCGAGGTAGCGCCATTGCTCTGGATTGATGCGAAAGAAAGGTTCGAAAAAGCGGGTCAGCGCCGCGGTGAGGCGATTGGCGGCGGCGGCAAGCGATTCGCCGCGAAACCGCTCCGGCTCAAGCTGCTCGCCGAGGACGATTTGCCCGCGTTCGCCGTCGAACCAGTTGATCACCGGCAGCATGGGAATGCGATTGGTGAGACTGAGCAGCGCCGGGCCCCTGGGGAAAAAGGCTGGGCGTTGCAGAAAAGCAACGCTTGCGGTGCCGCCGAATTGTTCGGTCAAATCGCAGAAGGTCACGAATTGCACGCCGGGGCTGCGCAGCAGCGGCGCCAGGGTGCTGATGCCGGATTCGTCGGCAATCAGTTGTGATTCCGGGCCCTGGGCGCGTTTGCCGAAAGCGCGCCTCATGTTTTGGAAATACCCGTCACTGCCTCGGGCCTGGGAGAGGTAGTAGATCCTGGCCTGGTCGCCGATGCCCGCGCCGAGCAGATTGAGGCCGTAGATGTAGTCGCCGAAGTGGTAGCTCACGAGCAGTCGCGACCGCGGGTCGGCTGCGATCAGTTCACGCAGTTTCCGCCGCTGGGGGAAATGCAGGTCCGCCACGAGCCGCCGCAACTCGGGCGGCGGCAGGGGATGGTTGCGGCGATGCTCAAGCTGCGTCAGCCAACGGTCGTTGGCGGCAAGCAGCCGCCGGGTCCGGTCGCGGGTCTCGCGCAGGCAGATGGCGACAGCAGCGAGCTGTTCCACGGAAAATTCGGTCTTGTTGCGGGCCATGACTGGGTCCTTGCCGAAGGGCTGGCCATAGGTGTAGGCAAGAAATTCCGGACGTGCCAAATTTTTGGCGAAAATAATTTTCCCACGGCTGCAAATCCGCTCTCATCCACACCCCCGGCCGCCCGATTTCGTTGCATATCCACCAATATTCGCCTCAATCGATCAGCCAAGGGCGCGACGATAGCGAATTTTCGCTTTCGCGAGTAAAACAAAACCACGCTTTTGTTTTGCGACAATGAAAAATTCCATGGATGGAATTTTTCAGAGAATACCTGGCCGGAAAGAACCCGGCTTGCCGGTATAATCCAGAGTTGTTGATCGAGGAAGAAAGCATAAGATGCACGAGGCGGACAGCTATTCGGCCCATGTGGCGCAGTTGGACGAACGTTACGAGCAGGCCATGGGGGACCGCTTCCCGGCGGTGCTGCTGCACAGCGGTGGCAGCGGCCATTACTTCGGCGACGACCGGGAAGTGCCCTTTCAGGCCTATGGCCATTTCGCCCAGTGGCTGCCGGTGAACCGCCCCAGCCAGTTCTTGCTGATTCGCCCCGGGGAGAAGCCTGT
>JAJECW010000029.1 GCA_022821865.1 Pseudomonadales bacterium | reverse complement strand
AAAAAGAGACCCGGCCCTTCGGGTTGTGTCTGTCACATCGCCACCCGGTGTTGCGACCCGCTCATTTGGAATCACCAAACTACGCTCCCCGCGCCTTGATTGGCGACGTGACAGACACAACAGGGCAACAGCGCATAGTGTGGACAGGCCCTAGTCAAAGCGCCCCGCGCCCATGGCTTCACGGGAAAGGAATATCGGGAAGCGCTTGCGGATTTCCTGGTCGAGTGCGTCGCTGATGTGGGCCGGGGCCGGGGTGGCGAGGATTTCCCGCTTTTTGGCCATGGCCTGCTCCAGCAGCACGGGCTTGCCCATTTCTTCCCAGACCGTGGGGCTGTTGCGGTCGCTGAAGTCGGGGTAGACGTATTCGCTCTGCATGACCCGCAAGGTGTTGCCGGAGCCGAGGTAATGCCCTTCGCCGCCGGTGCAGACCTGTTCAATCTCGTCGAAACTCAGGGTCCGCTCGTTGACTTCGACGCCCCGGGTGGCGCGGCCGATGCCGCCGAGGAGGTCGTTATCAAGCAGCAGGCTTTCCGGGCATACGCTGAGCAGGCTGGCGTACATGCCGGCGGACTCATAGACGATATTCGCCCCGGAAAGCGCGGCGGACAATACCGTGGCAGCGCGCTCGGCACCGGCCTGGAAATCGGGAAACTTGGCGTCGCTCATGCCGCAGGCGGTGCCGAAGGGCAGGTCGAGATGATTGCCCACCTGGGCGCAGGCGGCGGACAGCAGGCCCTGCTCCGGCGAGCCGCCGCTCATGGCGCCGGTGCGCAGGTCGGAAACGAAGGGCCAGGCGCCGAGAATCGCCGGTGCGCCAGGCTCGATGGCATTCACATAGACCAGCCCGCCGAGACATTCGGCCCAGGCCTGGGATACGGTGCCCGCCAGCAATGCGGGGCCGGTGGCGCCAGCCTGGCCCGCGGACAGGAGCAATACCGGCATGCCGCCTTCCACGGCGACCCGCAGGCATTCCAGGGCGTCGGCGGCGAATTTCATCGGCGGCACCACAAAGCAGTTGGACTGGCTGACAAAAGGCCGCTCCCGCCATGCCGCTTCGCCGCCGGCGATCATGTGGAGCATTTCGAAGCTTTTCTCCACATGCCCGGGCAGGGTCCAGCTCGAGCCGACGTGTTTCGACGTGCCCATGAGACAGCAATAAAGGGTGTTGATGTCGAGCGCGTAATTGTCGGTAATGTCCCGGGGGACGCAGGTCCGCTGGAACAGGTGGATGTGTTCGCAGGTATCGGCGATGCGGGCGGTGTGGTAGAGGTCCAGGGCTTCCGATTCCCGGTAGAGGTTGTTTTCCGGGTCGGCCAGTTGCACCGCGGCGCCGGCGGTGGAGAAGTGTACCCTGGCGCCGCTCAGGTCGAGGTCGAGGCGGGTATCCCTGGCGTGCAGCACCAGATTGCGCCGGGCGTGTTGCAGGCATTGTTCCACGACGCCGCGCGGCATGCGCAGGCGACCGTCATCGCCGAGCACGGCGCCGGCGGCGGTGCAGGTTTCGATGCAATGGGGAGTGGCGTCGGCGAAACCCACCTTTTCCAGAATGCGGAAAGCATTGTCCACCACAGCCGCGACGCCTTCGTCGGTGAATGGTCGGTATTGTCCGCCGGTTTGCCCGGGACGCACCGGCTTGACCGTTTCGGCCAATGGCGCCGCGCGCGCGGCCCGGCGCGCCTGCCTGCCCCCTGCTCTTCTTGTCATGGCTGTTTTCCCGTTCACGAATTCCACGGCTTGCGCCATCGAATTCGGCCTTTCGCGAGTGTCAATCCATTGTTGAGTCCTGTCAATCCAAAACTTCCGATTTTCGATACTTTTGGTCGCGGGGAGCATTGCGCAAGGGCGGCGGCTGCGGCGAAAATCAGGCCGTAAACGTCTATTGCCGGAGAACAAGATGTCCAGGCAGGCGCGCATCGTAATCGTCGGCGGCGGCATCATGGGCGTCGGTCTGCTGTATCACCTGGCCGCGGAAGGCTGCGGCGATGTATTGCTGATCGAAAAGGGAGAGTTGACCTCGGGTTCGACCTGGCACGCGGCGGGCCAGTGCCCCAATCTGGTGGGCAACTACAATCTCGCCAGGATTCACCAGTCCAGCGTCTCGCTCTATCGCGAACTCGAGCAGCTCACCGGCCAGGCCGTGGGCTGGCACGGCTGCGGCAGCATCCGCTTTGCCCTCAGCCAGGGCGACTTGGACTGGTTCCATTATCTGGAGGGCATCGCCGCCAATGTGGGTTACCACATGGAAATCATCGATGTGGCGAAGATTCGCGAACTCAATCCCTTCGTCGATACCGAAGGCGTGCTCGCCGCCGCCTGGACCGGCAACGACGGCCATGCCGACCCTTCCGGGCTGACCCAGGCCATGGCTATCGGCGCCCGCAACCGGGGCGCCCGCATCCTGCGCCACAACCGGGTTACCGGTATCCAGGCTCTTGCCAACGGCGAATGGGAGGTGCAGACCGAGCAGGGCGCCATCACCGCGGAGATCGTGGTCAATGCGGCGGGCTGCTTTGCCCGCCAGGTGGCGCGAATGGTGGGGGCGGACCTGCCCATCAGCAATATCCAGCACCACTACCTGGTAACCGGTGATATTCCCGAATTGGCCGAAAGAAGCGTCGAGCTGCCGGTGACCCGGGACCCCTGGGCTTCCTCCTATCTGCGCCAGGAACAGAAATCCGGCCTGATTGGCATTTATGAGGCCGAAGGCATTACCGAGGCCTGGCGGCCGGAGGGATTGCCGCCCTGGGAATCCGACAGCGAACTGTTCGCCGACGACCTCGAACGGCTCATGCCCTGGCTTGGCCGCGCCATGGAGCGTATGCCGGTTTTTGAGCACGCGGGAATCAAGCGCATCGTCAACGGCGCGATTTCCCACAGCCCCGACGGGCTGCCGCTGCTTGGGCCGGTGGCGGGGCTGCGCAATTTCTGGCTTTGTTGCGGCTCTTCATTCGGCATCGCCCAGGGCGCCGGCAGCGGCAAGTATCTCGCCCAGTGGATTCTCCATGGCGACTCCGAAATCAACATGACCGGTTTCGACCCGCGCCGCTTCGGCGTTTTTGCCGATACCGACTACATGAAGGCCCGGGGGCGGCAGGACTACGGCTTGACCTATGCCACCTTGCCGCCGGGGGAAGAACTGCCCGCGGCCCGCAAGTTGAGAACCAGCCCGCTTTACGACCGGCTGGCGGACCAGGGCGGCGTATACACCGAAACCTTCGGCTGGGAGCGGCCCAAATGGTTCTCCAGCGACGGCCGGGAAGAACAGTACAGTTTTCGCCACAGCAATGTCTTCGGGCTGGTGCGCGAAGAATGCCACAGGGTGCGCGACAGCGTGGGGATTCTCGATCTTTCGGGATTTGCCAAGTACGAAGTGACTGGAAGCGATGCGGAAAAGCTGCTCGACCGGCTCTGCGCCAACCGGATTCCCCGGCGGGGCCGCATCGCTCTCAGCCATTTCCTGTCGGAAAACGGCCGCATCAACGGCGAAGTGACCATCAGCCGCCTGGACGACAACGCCTTCTACCTGCTTTCCGCCGCCGGCGCCGAACTGCGCGATCTCGACCACCTCAAGCAGGGCGTTGCGCCGGGAGAGGATGTGCGAATCGACAATATCAGCGACCGGCGCGGCGTGCTGGTGCTGGCGGGCCCAAAAGCCCGGGACGTGCTGGAACGGGTAACGGCCGCGCCGCTGGACGACAGCGCCTTTCCCTGGCTCAGCGTCCGGGAAATCGACATCGCCGGCATACCCGCGCGGGCCTTGCGGGTGAACTATGTGGGGGAACTCGGCTGGGAACTGCATCCCGCCATGGAGCATCTGCCTGCGATATACGATGCCCTGATGCGGACTGGCGCCGAATTCGGCATCGGCAACTTCGGCCTCTACGCCGTGAACAGCCTGCGGCTGGAAAAAGCCTACCGCGGCTGGGGTGCCGAACTGACCAATGAAATCAACCTGCTGGAAGCGGACATGGCGCGCTTCATCCGCTTTGACAAGGGCGATTTCCGCGGTCGGAAAGCAAGCCTCGGGCAGTCCGAAAGCCAGTATCAACTGATCTATTTCAGCCTCGATTCCGGCGATGCCGACGTCCAGGGCGGCGAGCCGATATTCTCCGGGGAACGCTGCGTGGGCGTAACCACCTCCGGCGGCTATGGCCATCATGTGGGGCTGAGCCTGGGATTCGGCTATGTCCCGCCCGCCCTGGCGGGCCCCGGCAAGGGACTGACGGTGGCAGTGCTCGGACAAAGGCGTGAGGCGACGGTGCTTGCGGAACCGGCTTACGACCCGGCCAACCGGCGTCTGCGCGCCTGATGCGCCCGGCCAGACCGTGACCAGCCGCGCCCGGAGCCAGGCCGACTTGCCCCGGCGCGCCAGCGTGGTGGTCATCGGCGGCGGCGTGATCGGCTGTTCCGTGGCCTATCATCTGGCCCGGGACGGACTGGCCGACGTGGTGCTGCTGGAACGCAGGCAACTCACTTCCGGCACCACCTGGCACGCGGCGGGGCTCGTGGGCCAGTTGCGAACCTCCATCAACATGACGCGCCTGGCGCGCTATACCAGCGAACTCTACCTGCGGCTCGAAGCGGAAACCGGCCAGGCCACGGGCTACCGCCGCCGCGGCTCGATCTCCATGGCCACCACCGAAGAGCGCCACGAGGAACTCATGCGCAGCGCCTCCATGGCCAAGGTCTTCGGGCTTGAGGTGCGGGCGCTCGACCCAGGGGAAATCGGAAAGCGGGTTCCCCTGCTCAATATGGAAGGCGTGCTCGGCGGCATCCATATTCCCAGCGACGGCTACGCCAATGCGGTCGATGTCACCAATGCCCTGGCCAGGGGAGCGACCGCCGCGGGAGCGCGCATTTTCCAGGATACGCAGGTGGTGGAGATACTCACCAGCGCGGGCCGGGTCAGCGGCGTGGCCACCGGTCGGGGCGAAATCCGGGCGGATCATGTGGTGCTGTGCGCCGGCATGTGGACCCGGGAACTCGCCGCCTCCATCGGCGTCAATGTTCCCCTGCACGCCTGCGAGCACTATTACGCCCTGTTCGATTCGGTGGCGGGCCTCGGCCCCGAAATGCCCGTGGTGCGCGACTACGACGCCTGCTCCTACTACAAGTACGACGCCGGCAAGCTGCTGATCGGCGCTTTCGAGCCGGACTCCAGACCCTGGGCCGTGGAGGGCATTCCCGAGGACTTCTGCTTTGATGAAATCCCCGGCAGCCTCGATCACTTCGAGCCGATTCTGGAACAGGCCATGGCCCGGGTGCCGGCGCTGGAAACCGCCGGGCTGGCAAAATTCTTCTGCGGCCCGGAAAGCTTCACTCCCGATGTGCGCTATCACATCGGCCAGGCGCCCGAACTGGACAACTGCTTTGTCGCGGCGGGGCTCAACTCCATCGGCCTGCAATCCGCCGGCGGCATCGGCAAGGCGCTTTGCGAATGGATTCGCCAGGGACACCCGCCTGCCGACCTGTGGGAAGTCGACCTGCGCCGCAACATGCCTTTCCAGCGCAACCGAAAATACCTGCGCGAGCGGGTTTCCGAAAGCCTCGGCCTGCTCTACGCCACCCATTACCCCTACCGGCAGTTTGCCACCGCCCGGGGGGTTCGCAGGTCACCGCTGCACCAGCGCCTTGCGGCCATGGGCGCCTGCCACGGCGAGCTTGCCGGCTGGGAGCGGCCCAACTGGTATGCCCCATCCCCCGAACTCGCCCGCTACGAATACAGCTTCGGCCGGCAAAACTGGTTTGATCATGCCGCGGAGGAACACCGGGCCGTGCGCGAGCGGGTGGGGCTGTTCGACCAGTCCTCCTTCGCCAAGTTCGAAGTGCTGGGCCGGGATGCGGCCAAAGTGCTGAACCGCATCTGCGCCAATGAAGTGGACGTGGCGCCCGGGCGCATCGTCTATACGCAGTGGCTGAACGAGCGGGGCGGTATCGAAGCCGACCTGACCGTCACCCGGCTGGCCGGGGACCGTTTTCTGGTGGTTACCGCCGCCGCCGGCGAAGTGCGGGATTTACACTGGCTGCAAGGGCATATCCCCCGGCACAGCCATTGCATCGCCAGCAACGCGACCTCGGCCATGGGGGTGATTTCCCTGATGGGGCCAAAGTCCCGGGACCTGCTGCAATCCCTCAGCCCGGACGATCTTTCCCATCAGGCCTTCCCCTTCGCCCACAGCCGGGAAATCGAGCTGGGCCATGCCCTGGTCCGCGCCTCGCGGATCACCTATGTGGGCGAACTGGGCTGGGAGTTGTATATTCCCGCGGAGTTCACACTGGGCGTGTATGAAGCCATTGTGGAAGCTGGCGGGGAATTCGGGCTTGCCCATGCCGGCTACCATGCCCTGGATTCGCTGCGCATGGAAAAAGCCTACCGCCATTGGGGGCACGACATTACCGACGAGGATACGCCGCTGGAAGCCGGCCTTGGATTTGCGGTGAAATTCGACAAGGCGGGAGGGTTCATCGGCAGGGATGCCCTGCTGCGGCAAAGGCGGGCGGGAGCGATCAGAAAGTTGCTCCAGTTCCGCCTGCTTGACCCCGAACCGCTGCTGTATCACGACGAACCCGTCTGGCAGGGGGACACCCTGGTGGGCCACATCACCTCCGGGGCTTTTGGCCACACCCTCGGCGGCGCCGTGGGCCTGGGTTATGTGGACCTCGAAAAAGCGCCTGCGGCGGAAGCCGGGGATTTCAGCATCGAAGTCGCCGGCAAGCGCTACCCGGCGGAAGCATCGGCCAAACCCATGTACGACCCGGACAATCTCCGCATTCGTTGCTGAGTTCGGGTAGGGGCGCGCGGAATAACGGGTAGGGAAGGTTCAGCCTCTTCAACCAAGCCCTGCGATTTGCCCCTGGGCATCCACATGTATGTCATGGGCCGACGGCTTGCGCGGCAATCCCGGCATGGTCATGATGGCGCCGCAGACCGGCACGACGAAGCCGGCCCCGACGGACAGCCGCACTTCGCGGATCTCCACGATATGGTCCCGGGGCGCGCCAAGCAGTTGGGGATTGGTGGAGAAGCTGTACTGGGTCTTGGCCATGCAGACCGGGAAGTTTCCATAGCCGTTTTGCTGGAGGCGGTCGAACTCCCCGCGCACCCGGGAGGGCGCGGCAATATCCCGGGCGCCGTAGATTTTCTGCGCCACCCGCCGGGTTTTCTCCCACAGGTCGAGATCGTCTTCATACAGCGGGCGGAAATCCGCCGACCCGGAATCCGCAGCTTCGGCCACGGCGCCGGCAAGTTCGGTTGCGCCGGCGCCGCCCTCGGCCCAGTGCCGCGACTCGATGGCGTTGATCCCATGCCCGCGGCAATAGTCGGCGATCGCGCGAATTTCCCCGTCGCTGTCGCCGGAGTGCCGATTGATCGCCACCACCGCGGGCACGCCAAAGGTTTCCAGAATCGCCAGATGCTGGCCCAGATTGGCGCAACCCGCCGCCACCGCGGCGCAGTTCTCCCGCGGCAAGTCGTCCCTGGAAACTCCGCCATGCATCTTGAGCGCTTTCACCGTGGCCACCAGCACCGCGGCATCGGGGGCAAGGCCGGCGCTGCGGCATTTGATGTCGAAGAATTTTTCGGCGCCCAGGTCTGAGCCAAAACCCGCTTCAGTCACCACATAGTCCGCCAGCTTGAGCGCGGTGCGGGTGGCGATCACCGAATTGCAGCCATGGGCGATATTGGCGAACGGGCCGCCGTGGATAAAGGCGGGATTCCGCTCCAGGGTCTGCACCAGGTTCGGCGACAGGGCGTCCCGCAGCAGGGCGGTCATGGCGCCGGCGGCCTTGAGTTCCCCGGCGGTGACCGGCTGCTGGTCCCGGGTGTAACCCACCACGATGGCGCCAAGGCGCTGCCGCAATTCGGCGAGATTGCGCGCCAGACAGAAGATCGCCATGATTTCCGAGGTGCTGGTGATATCGAAGCCGGACTCCCGGGGCACGCCGTGGGCGGTGCCGCCAAGCCCCATGGTGATCTGGCGCAGGGCGCGGTCGTTCATGTCCACCACCCGGCGCCAGGAGATCCGGCGCGGGTCGAGCGCTGGCTCGAATCCCCAGTGGACGTGATTGTCCACCAGCGCCGCGAGCAGATTGTGGGCCGCGGTGATGGCGTGGAAATCGCCGGTGAAATGCAGGTTGATGTCGGTCATCGGCGCGACCTGGGCATAGCCGCCGCCGGTGGCGCCGCCCTTCATGCCGAAACAGGGGCCGAGACTCGGCTCGCGCAGGCAGATCAGGGCTTTCCTGCCGATGCGGTTGAGGGCGTCGCCGAGGCCGACGGTGGTGGTGGTCTTGCCTTCGCCGGCGGGGGTCGGCGAGACCGCGGTCACGAGAATCAGCTTGCCATTGCCCGCTGGTTGTGCGGCGTCAATGGCTGCAAAATCCACCTTGGCCTTGGTCTTGCCGTAGGGAATCGCATGTTCGGCAATGCCGAGCTTCTCTGCGACCTGTTGAATGGGCAGCAAGTCAGCCGCCCGGGCGATTTCAATATCGGAGGGGTGAGACATGGAATCCCGGTCCTTTCAGCGAGTGGATTAGTGGGTTACGTTCCGGCGCGGTCGGCGGTTCGGTTGCGAAGAGTAGACGGCTTGTCCCCAAGGGTTCAAGCGATGCTGTCACATCTGGAGCAGATTTTGTCGCAATCAGGGAAGCATGGTTTCGCAGGGAGAACTTGCCGGGGCCGGAGCCCGGGCTTCACCGATCAATGCGGTCGGCGCTCGGGGTGTTGCCATAGAGTTCCTTGTAGGTGGTGCTGAAATGCGAACTCGATACAAAACCCGTTTGGGCGGCGATTTCGACGATGCTCAGATTGGTCTGGAACAGCAATTGCCGCGCCCTTGCAAGACGCAATTGCAGATAATAGTGCGAGGGCGAGCTGAGCAGATACTTCTGGAACAGGCGCTGCAGTTGCCGACGCGAGAGATTGATGTAGGACGCAAGCTCCAACTGGCTGAGCGGCTCGCGGATGTTGCTTTCCATCAGTTCCACCGCCGCCACGAGCTTGGCCGATTGCCCTCCCACCACATGGCGCAGCGGCACGTGCTGCAAGTCCCTGGTATCGCGGATGCGCTCGTGGACGAACTGGTCCGCCACGCCCGAGGCGATCTCGGCGCCAAGCTGGCGGCGAACGAAGTACAACATCATGTCCATGGGCGCGGTGCCGCCGGAACTCGTGAAGCGGTCGCGTTCGATGGTAAAGATGCTCCGGCTGACGTTCACCCTGGGAAACTCCACCGTCATCGCGGCATACTGTTCCCAGTGAATGCTGCAGCGGTAACCTTCGAGCAAACCGGCCTTGCCCAGCAGATAGCCTCCGGTGCAGATGGAGCCCAGGGCAAGGCCGCGGCTGGCGCAGCTCCGCAGCCAGCGCAGCACCGGCCTGGCGCAATAACGTTCGATGCCTTCGCCGCCGCAGACGATGATCGCCTCCGCGGCGCTGGACTCCACATCGTCCCGGATACTGAAATCGGCATTGATGCTCAGCCCGTCACTGGCGGTAACCGGACCGCCGCTGGCGGAAAACAGGCGCCACTGGTACACCCGGGAACCGGCAACGCGGTTCGCCATGCGCAGCACCTCCACCGCCGATGACATGGAGATGAGGGTGAAGTTGTCGATGAGCAGAAAGCCGAAAACGGTCGGCAACATCTGCGGTTCGGTTGTTTTCATTGCGCAGACATTGGGTGGCGGTTTGGCGGAAGAGGCAGGAGTCGAACCCACCAAGCCCGTTTCTAACGGACTTCACCGGGTTTGAAGTCCGGGCGCCCCACCGGGGACGATACTCTTCCGCCAAGGAGCATAGCACGTGGATGCCCGGTCAGCGAAGCCAGTCGTTGAGGTTTTCCCAAGGGAAGCTCTGATTAAGTCAGAGCTTCCCCGCGGCACATGGAAGTGCCGCCGAATTCGATGGGTGAAGGCAAGCGTTTTCGAAGCGCGGCTTCGAGCGTGGCCGCAACGGCGCGGAGCTATGCTCTGCGACTGGAGTAAGCCATTGAATTCGGTAGCAAAACAAAACCACGCTTTTGTTTTGCGATAATGAAAAACTCCACGGATGGAGTTTTTCAGAGAATACCAAGTACAGACTGGAGGCGCTGGATTGGGTTTCGTCGCCGCGCTACTCCAGCGTCCACTCGACGTTTATGGGCTCGTTTCCATATATGAGTTCGCCGGGGGCGGAATCGCTGCTGTAGGCGACCCAGAACTTGAGTTTGACGCCCTCGAGCCCGAGGCGGTAGCCCGTCAGCGCTTCCCGGTAGAGCCGATAGCCGTGTTTTGGATCAAAGGTGGGCTCACCCCGGGAGATGCCATTGCGACCAAGGATAATGAGTTCCATGACATGGCCAAGCACTCCCGGCGGCGTGGCCGCCGGGAGTGCCTGGCCGCCGGGGTGGGCATGCCAGTCGCCTTCGGCGTCCCGGGCGAAGAACCGGCCCTGCTCGGTTTCGGCGATCACGTGCAATTGCCCGGGGCGGTAGCGGTGGGCGGAGTCGATGAGCACCGTCGCGTAGATGTTGAATTCCTGCCAGGGGCGCAATGCCTCCCGGGCGGAAGATCCGGCGTCGGCGCTGGCATAGCCGGAAAAATGCGCTTCCGTGGGTGCGCCGCTGGTGGTTACCGCCTCGCCGAGGCCTATGGGGCAGTGCCGCCGGTTGCCTGAAATGACGGCGACGCCGCAGATTTCATCCGGGGAAAGTCGCTTGTGCCAGCGGTGGGTGGGGCCGTAAGCCATTACCGCACCGTCGAAAATGCCGTGGCCAAGGCCGAGATTGTGGCCGATTTCGTGGAGGGCCACCGAATAGAAACTGGTTTCATCGTAGACCATCTGCCCTTCGCGGCCGAAATCCCGGCGATACGTGTCGTTGAAAAAAATGTCGCCCTCGGAGATGACCTGTTCGCCGGGGGGATAGCCCAGATAGGTCTGGGCCCAGCCTGCCGCATCGTCCATGGACAGGCCATGACAGGTGTCTTTGCGCCAGGTCACGGTGCTTACCTGATTTTCCGAACTGCCCCAGGACGAACAGTCTCCCGCATCCCGGGTGGTGGCGCTCAAGGTGAAAAAGGGAAGCTGCGAATTCCAGTAACTCACCGAATCGTGGAACAGCGGGTCCCAGCGGTCACCGCCGTCGGAAGCGCCGGGTACCCAGACATGCCAGGTGAGGCGGTTGTCTTTCAGGGAAAGGTTATCGATATCCTCGTACAACGGCTGCCAGGCGAGCGCGGGGCCGCTGGCCGCGGTGAAGGCGGCGACGGTGAAAATTCGCGCCAGTTGTTGGTATGCGTGCATAATCAACCGTCGAGGATAATGGATTTTGCGGGTGTTTGTCATTCCGCGCGTAGCGAAGTGGAGATCGCGAGTTGCGGTGGCTTATGGGCAATCTGCGATTTTCATGTGCTTTTTTGTTTTTGTGGAAATTCCGCCTTCAAACCCGTCGCTGACTTCCCTGAACATTCTTTCGTTGACAGGTACACCGATCGACGCATCGCAAATCAGCCAAAGCGAATTTCCGTTCCCGCATGGCTGACCGGAATCGTGGCGGCGGGAAAACAGATGCGGCGCACACCGCCCATGATTCACTCGAGCGAGGGATGAACATAGCCCGCAGGCAGCACCTGCTCATGGTCCACCCGGATGCTCAGGTAGGTGATCTGGTCCTGGATATGGCTGAACACATGCGGCACGCCGGCCGGAATCACGACGATGTCGCCGGCGGCAATGGTTTGCACCTGGCCATTGCTGACGGTCCTTCTCCCGCTGGGGCCGATGAGTTCCCGCACCGAGATCGAGTCGGCGGGAAACTCGATGCCGTCGCTTTCATCGCCGCCGGTAACGAGTATCCCCGAACCCGAAAGCACGTAGTACACCTCGGTTACCCTATGATGCACGATAGCGTTGAGTTCCTCCCCATCCGAACGGGCGCCAACCCGCCGCAGCACCCCAACCCCCACATTCAGTTCATCGCCAATATCCACGACCCGCACCTGCTGGTCGATCGTATCGCCGAGATTCTCAAAAACCGTCATGATCTCGCCTGACGGAATATGCGTCGCATTGTCCGCCTCCTGAGCCTGAGCCGCGAAAGCCACCAGCAGCAGAAATGCACCCATCGTCTTTCTCATCATTTTCTTCTCTCCCGCGAATCCAGAATGTGAAATTGCGACCAAAGCCTACCACATGGCTTATAGCGGGAAGAACACAAATTGCCTTCAGCCGAATCAATACAAAAGAGACGACAACTCCATGTGCTAAGATTCGCCCCTCATTCGCAAAACCATCGCCGCGCCATGACAGTTCAAGCCATCGACACGCATATCGGCCTTTTCGACAGACTCAAGGGAATCGTCGGCCCGGCGGGTTACCGCGAGGGCGACGATATCGAGCCGAAGAACTACCGGGACCTCATGGAAGACCGGGCCATCCGCCCGCCCCTGCTGCTGCGCCCCGCCAGCACCGGAGAAGTATCGGGAATCCTCGCCCTGTGCCACGAAGCCGGCCAGCCCGTGGCGCCCCAGGGCGGCATGACCGGGCTGGTTTCCGCCGCCGCGCCGCTGGAGAACGAGATCTCGCTCAGCCTCGAAAGAATGAACAGGGTGGTGGAACTCGACCCCTACACCAGCACCATGACCGTCGAAGCCGGTGTGCCCCTGCAGGTCATCCAGGAGCAGGCCGACGCCCGGGGCCTGCTGTTCCCGCTCGACCTCGGCGCCCGCGGCAGTTGCACCATCGGCGGCAACCTGTCCACCAATGCCGGCGGCAATCGCGTGATCCGCTATGGCATGACCCGGGAGCTGGCCGTGGGCCTCGAAGCCGTGCTCGCCGACGGCACCGTCATCAACAATCTGCACAAGCTGCGCAAGAACAATACCGGTTATGACGTAAAACAATTGTTCATCGGCAGCGAAGGCACGTTAGGCATCATCACCCGGGCGGTGCTCAAACTGTTTCCGCGCCCGGCGAGCCAGCAGGTGGCCATGTGCGGCCTGGCCTCCTTCCAGGCGGTGGCGGACCTGCTTGTCCACGCCCAGGCCCGGCTCGGCGCCAACCTCAGCGCCTTTGAAGTGCTCTGGCGCAATTCCTACCAGCTCGTCGACCGGCACGTGCCCCACGCCACCGCGCCGTTGCCGGACAGCCACGCATTCTACGCGCTCGTGGAAAGCATGGGCTCGGACGAGGCCACCGACAGCGAACTCTTTCTCAACATGCTCGACGAAGCTTCCCGGCGGGAGCTGATCGAAGACGTCATCGTCGCCGACAACAGCGAAAAGATCAGGAAGCTGTGGGCGGTGCGCGACGGCGCCGCCGAAGCCGCACAGGGGGTGGGCCACCTGCATACCTACGACGTCAGCCTCAATGTGGCCGACATGGGCTATTTCGGCGACGAGGTCGAACGCCGCCTGCGGGAGAAATGGCCGGAGGCGATTCTCGGCCTGTTCGGCCATATCGGCGACGGCAACCTGCATATCGTCATCCATGTGGGGCCCGACACCCACGCCCTGCATCGGCCCATCGATGAAGTCATCTACGGCCTGATCCGGGAGTTGAAAGGCTCGGTGTCCGCCGAACACGGCATCGGCATCATGAAGCGTCCCTTCCTGCCCTACAGCCGCGGCGACGCCGAGATCGACCTGATGCGCAAACTGAAACTGAGCCTTGACCCGCAAGGCATCCTCAATCCGGGGCGGATTTTTGTTTGAAAGCAAGCTTAGCTATGGTGATTCCGCTTGACTTTGCCTGACCCGTCCTATCAGATTGCCAGTACCGTCCGATTATGGAATAGTGGTTGGATCCATACCCATGAGGAGAGGCAATGGACACCGATACCGCAAAAGCGGCACTTTCCAGTAGCGGAAACTGGGCGCAAACAGCAATCGTTCTGATCGTTCTGATCGTTCTGAATGGCCTCGACAGCAGTCGCGCTGCAGGCATTCAGGAAAGCATCGCGGACCTGGGCGAGAGAATGGCCGGACTGGAAGCCACCGTGCAGGGAATTGATCGACGACTGGACAGCATGGAAGAAAGGTTGCTCCGGCTGGAAAATCACATTTTCAAGATTGAACCGCCCAACTAGTGTTATGTCACTTATCTAGGGCGTGTTAACACATATATCCCCAAATATGGTATTCTTCGACCACGCCGTCTCTGACGGGAAAAGACCGGAGAATCAATCCAGTGGAACTCACCGAGAACCAGTACGATCGCATCGCGCCGTTGCTTCCCAGGCAGCGGGGCAACGTTGGCATGTCGAATCTGCAAGTGCTCAACGCGATTCTCTATGTGGCGGAACACGGCTGCAA
>JAJECW010000025.1 GCA_022821865.1 Pseudomonadales bacterium | reverse complement strand
GGTGCCGCCATCGGCGCTGAGTTCGGTGACGCTGATTTCCAGGGAAGGCGTGGCGGTCTGGGCGATGGCGGGGGTGTGGAGAGTCAGCAGCGCCGTCAGCGGCAATCCGAGGAGACAGGTCAGCCAGCGCGGGCACAACCGCTCCCCTCTCACGCCGCCAGATCGATGGCGCGAACCGGGTCGCCTCGTCGCCTCATGCTCGCGGCAAGTCGACGACACTCCAGCACTCGGGCGGAAGCGCGGAACCTGCCCGCACTCCTTTTCGCAGATACCTTGAGCATGGATACCTGCCGCCCCATTCAACGGCTGATCCATGCCCTTGACCCCCTGCGGACCATCGCGAAATACGGAATCGCAGTGGTTTCCCGCATCAAATGGCCGGGTCCGGGGAAGCGCGAATCGCAATTTCCCCGAACCTTGTGACTTTCACGCTACAGACTGTTTTCCCTGATGTCAATATTTTGACTCGAATAAAACAATCATTGGCATGAAAATATAAAACATGTGTTCCGAAATTTCCAGTTCGCCCGCAGCCTGACTTGCGATTGCAAGCGGTTCGCTTCACCATTCGCCCCGACCTGCGGCGCAGGCTCCTTGCGGCGCGGTTCGACGTTGCGGCAGGACATGCGTTCCACTTCAGGAAAAGTGCGAGGAAACCGAAAGTGAATCCGTTTATCGAAATGCTGAAATCCCACCGCTCCATCCGCAAATTCACCGATGAACCCATCGCGCCGGAGCTGTTCGAGGAACTTGTGCGGGCCGGGCAGGCCGCGGCGACTTCGAGTTTCCTGCAGGGTTCGACGATCGTGCGGATCACAGATGCCGGCAAACGCGCCCGGATTGCGGAACTCGCTGGCAATCAGCCCTATGTGGCAAACGCGGCGGAATTCATGATCTTCTGCGCCGACCTCAAGCGCGCCGGCAACTGGTGCCGGGAATACGGCAAGCCATTCGAGGGGGATTACACCGAGCACTTCATCATCGCCACCGTCGATGCGGCCCTGATGGCGCAAAGCATGGTCTGCGCCGCCGAATCCGCGGGGCTTGGCATCTGCTATATCGGCGGCATCCGCAACAATCCGGGACAGGTGGGCGAATTGCTGGAATTGCCCAAAGGCGTGTATCCGGTGTTCGGGCTTTGCCTCGGCTATCCCGCCCAGGACCCGGAAGTCAAGCCCCGCCTGCCGCTTTCTGTGATCCTCAAGCAGGAGCGCTACCACGAGGAAGGCGACCGGGAGGCCATCGCAGCCTACGATGAAGCCGTGCGCGAGTACTACGCCACCCGCAGCGGAGGCGGCCACGGCATCAGCTGGTCGGAACAGGTTTCGGTATTGCTGTCGGAAAAATCCCGCCCCCACATGCGGGATTTTCTTGCGGGGCGGGGTTTTACCTTCAAGTAGGAGCCTGCGCCACAGGAATTCGCATTCTGGCGCTCCAACCTTCATGTCATGCTGCGCGAAGCGAAGCGGAGTCGCAGAATCTCTTGCGGTGGCCGCGCAATGAGATCCTGCGACTGCGCGCAGGATGACCAATGTGAGCGCGCTCCCAGGCGGATTTACTGATCGTCGATACTGATGCGGTAGGCGCCGGTGTCGGGGAGAACTTCCTCAAGCTCGCTGACCCGGGCCTCGATGAATTCCGACGGGGGAATCGCGCCGTCGCCGAAAGCGAACAGGAACTCGCCGTTGAGCAGCCGCGCCCGCTGATCGTCGGTAACCGACCAGCGGGCGATATAGTAGTCCGCCGGCGGTAATTCGAAGGGAATCGGATAGACAAAACTCTGGCCGATTCGCTCCGGGTCGTAGACGAAGCCGATATTGACCCACTGCTCGTCAGAGGTGTACAGCGCCAGCTTCAGCAGCCGCACATCGACCCGGAAACTCATGGTGATCATCCGCGGCGGGTCGGACAGCACCGAATCATCCGGCGGAAAAGTCACCCCCGGCGAAAGCACCCCATGGGAATGCTGGGCATGAAGCGCCCCGGCGAAGACCGCCGGCAGCAGGCCAAGGAAAATTCGCGAAATCACGACCGCAATGCTACCCAAAAGCGCCACTCGCCATAACTGTTGTCGCCAGGAGCCTATCAGAATTCCCGTCATCCCGCGCATAGTCGCGGAATCTCCCCGACGGGGCGCTGAGCCGGATTCTGGAGATTCCGCGACCACGCGCGGGATGACGGTGTTTCCACAGGGCGCCCATTACTCCGGTTTCGGCTGGAAGTAGACCATGGTCTGGCGGGATAGCGCGGCGAGGCGGCCGTCTTCCGCGAAAATCTTGCCGGATTGCTGGGTGTAGCCGTCGGCGGCCCATTCCAGGTCGAACCGCAGCAGGAACCAGCGGCTTTCGATTTGCTCCGGCGGGGTAACGAATTCCAGCGCCCAGGAAAGCGAACTCGAAGGCGCCCGGCTGTCGCGAAAGCGGTTGAGCAGTACCGGCGGCGGCAGGTCGCCGATGGAAACGATGGCTTCGTCCGGAAAATCGCCCAGGTCGGCGCGGTGGGCCGCCCAGATATTGATCCGGTTCTTCACGTCGCCGGACATGGGCGTCCCGCCACCAACCCACTGGCCGTCGAAAAAGCGCAAAAATCCCGGCATCCGTTTCGGATCCTGATGCCGCAAGGGATCCTCCACCCCGGGGCGCCCGGGCCTGAAACCATGATCAATCGCAACATGAAGGCCTTGCCGGGGCTTGCCCCAGGCTGCCAGTGCCTGCAGGCAGACTTCGCCATCCTGCACGATCTCGGCGCTGGTCTGGCTGACATTGCCTCCCTCGCGCAAAACCCGCGTATGCACCCGTGACCTGCCCGGCTGCAGCGGCCCCACAAAAGAAACCATCAGCGAGCGCAGGGAACGCTCCCGCCGAACTTCCTTGCGCATGCCGGTAACCGCCAGCGCCGCCGCCACACCCCCATACACCGATCGCCCCTGGGACCAGTTCCGGGAAACATCCGCCAGATTGTCCCCGCTATCCCTCAGTCCACCAAGAATTTCAGGTAAATCACTGTCTTTCATTCGGACCCTCAAATGTAAAGCAGATTTGCAGCGATTCTCATTATGGCACCGGGCGCGGCTCACGGTACTCCCGGAGAGATTCTGCGACTGCGCTTCGCTTCGCGCAGAATGGCATGTTGCATACCCACTCCCGACAGCGGCGAGATATCCGATCAACCCAATGCCTCAATAGCGCACCCGCAATCGCTAATGATATGCTTTCGACCGGCCCGGATGGGGAACTGCCGGGACTCGTACACAATACTGTTGAATTTCCTGTCATGACCTGTTCCGGCCTGAGCCGTGGCATTCTTGCCGCATTTCTGCTACTCGCGGCGGGCGCAACGCCCGCCCAGGTCAATCCGGCTTCGTATCCGCCCCGGGATGAAAACGGCCTCGCCGCCAATGCCGCCACCCAGCCTCTCGATGACGCCGTGCTTGATCTGGCGCCGGAAGAATTGAGCCTGGTGTTTTCCGCCAATGTGCGGCTGGTCAAGCTTGTGCTGCGCGATGAAAACCGGGCCTGGGTGGATATCAATTTCCGCTACAACCCCAGGCCGAGAAGCGATCATGTCTGGAAACTGCCGGAACTGCCCCCGGCAGTCTACTACACCGCCGAGTGGGCGATTCTTTCCGCCCGGGAGCAACTGATTCGCGGCAGTTTCAGCTTCGCCTTCGGCCCCGGCGCCCAGGCGCCCTCACTGATCCGGGAAGCAGAGGAGCTGTTTCTGCGGGAGCGCGCCGGAACCGACCCGGATACCCGCTACGTGGCGCCGCCCCCCACGCGCATCATCATCGACCGCGACCCACCCCGCTTCGACCCGCCCTTCACCATCGAACTCGACAACGAAGAGCCCTAACTCCCTTCCCACCATCAAATCCGGGGATCATACACTTCGGCGCCGCCCGAAGCCCCCAAACTCACTCAGTCACATTCACCGTAATGTACTGATCGTGATACAGGCCGCCGTCGTCGGCCCGAGCCCAAAGCACCCAGGTTCCGGGCTTGTCGAAAGTCGCCGTCACCTCGTACACCCCATCTTCCGGAACCGGAGGCGGCAGCCACAACGGCCCCCAGGGAGAATTGGCCGATGCCCGCGTATCTTCCCAGGGCTTCGGCAAGGGCGGGTCGAAAGTCACCGTGCCCCCTTCCGGTCCGCGATACTTGTTCCAGGACAGGAACAGGCCGTTCACCTTGCCGACGGTAACACGGCTGGGCGGACGCAACATTCGCTCAAGCGCTTCCTCGCTCGTCACCGTCGAGTCGCGCCTGCGCACCGGCAGGCCGTCGTCGGTCACCAGCGTGCTCAATTCCATCGCTTCGCCGACGCGCGCCTGGCGAATCGCGTCGCCCAGCACTTCGACCACCGGCGGCACGTTGGCGCGTGATTCCGGGCTGCTCGTGCCCGCGCCGAGCGAGCCGGTTTCCGAAGCGATCACCATGTTGTCGACCAGGTAGTCCTGGCGCAAAGTGGCAAAAGCGGTACGGGTTTCGCCGTTATGGGCAACCGTCCAGGCAAGTTCACGGTCGCCCCAATCCGCCGGAACGACGACCTCGAAATGCCAGCGGTTGCGCCGCGGCAGGAAATGCGTCGGCTGGCCGCGGTCGGCATCGCCGGGCTCGAAAAAATTGTTCTCGCCGACCGGTATGTCGGGAGTTTCGGCCCAGTTTTCGTTCATGTAGCCGAACATGAAGCTGAAAGTTCCGTCCTCGTTGGGACGCCAGCCTTCGTAGGCGGGCTCGATATGCCGCCCGAACTGATATCCGGGCTGCGCCTGACCGGCGGCGCTGGCCGATATCGTCAGAAAAACGGCCAGACAGAACCAACTGCCTGGCCGTGCAACGGACTGTATTTTCATGGTTTCCCGGTCAGGGTGCCGCTGTTTCAACCTCGACTTCATCGCTGATTGGCGCGACCAGGGGCGCCAGGCACAGCGGGCAGCCGATCACGTGATCGTTCGGGCCGAGGTTGAGCGTCTCGCGGCGCTCCGCCATGGCCTCGTGGAACTGCTCGTCGGTCATGGTGACCCGGATGCCGAGGTCGATGAACATGTTGGTCACCGAGCGGTTGCCCGAACCTTGCCAGTTGCGCGGGTCGGGAACGTTCGGGTTGGTTTCGGTGTTGTTCATGTAACCGACGATGTGCAGGATCGTGCCCTTGGGCAGCAGCGGCGCCGCATGGTCGGCGTAGGGATAGCCGCGCACCCAGTTGTGGTCGTAGCCGACGCAGGACAGGGTCTCGACGGTGTAGCCCCAGATCGCCTCCAGGCACATGCGCTCGCCCGGGGCGTGCAGATGCGGCTCGAAGGTGATGATCTTGGTATGCTGGTCGAGTACCGTGTAGGCGTGCAGTTCCTGGTCCTTCTCGTTACCGGCGATGCTGATGTCGACGCCGTTGCCCAGGCCGATGAAAGTGTTCTGGTATCTGGGCTGATAGTCCCTGTCGTGGAAGCGGAAGCCGATTTCCAGATGGCCGGTGGTGTCGCGGCCGTTGGAATGCAGATGCACCGAATCGGAAACGACATAGGAGCCGGCCTGCAACAGCCTGCCCGCGTCTTCGTCGAAGATGTCCGCGTTGCGGCCCACTTCGTGTACCGGCCAGGGGATCGCCGGCCCCGGCATGCGTTCGCCCTCTTCGTCGAACTTCGCGGTGCCCCAGATCATGTGGTGGAAGATATAGCGTCCGCCGACGGTCTCGCGGCCGGTGCCGACCTGGTTGTTGACGTCGTTGACTTCAACGATTTCCACCGATTTCACGTAGCGGTCCTCGGTCAGCCCGGTAGGCGCCGATTCGATTTCGCCCCACCAGTCCGGCGTGCCGGCCAGCTTGGTCACGTCGGCCATGCGCACGATCAGGTCGGGTTCGCCGGCGCGCCATTTGACGCTGTCGTCGAATTCCATTGGCTCTGGAGCGTCCGCAGCGTCGCCTTGCGGAGCGCCGCCGCGAGCCCATGTGGAAATGGCCGCGATTTCCTCGTCGCTCAGGGAAGGATCGTCCTTGAACTCCTGGATGCCGATATTCTTCTCGACATACCAGGGAGGCATGGCGCCGGCGCGGTCGCGCAGGCCGGTCTTGTATTCGATCAGTCCGGCGAACGGCGCAACCTGCTCATAGGTCTGCAGCGGCATGGGGCCGGCGCCGCCGATGCGGTGGCAATTCTGGCAACTGCGCTGCAGGATGGGTTCGATATCGCGGTGGAAAGTGATTTCGTCCGATTGCGCCGCAGCGCCGCCCGCGCCCAATGTGGAAACGGCTGCAAAAGCCGCCGGGGCAAGGCATTTTCCGGTCAAGTTACGCATGAGTGGTTTCTCCTCGATTGCCGAGCGATTGTTATCCTGTCCATCATTGGCCGATGGATCAATTCATCCAACGATGAATGTGCCGTGGAGGTTACCACGATTTCAGTTCGTGCAACATCATTTTGAATCGCGCAGCAGGGACCAGAGATTGGAGCTTGCCAGCAGGCTGATGAGCAGTACGAGGAAGGCGGCGGCGAACCATTGCAGGGCATAGGAAAGATTCTGCCCGTAGCCGGCGATGTCAGCGCTGACCGCGGGCCAGTGCCGGGTGAAGACGCCGGGCTGGCCGTCGGTGAGCCGGACCGAAAACGGAAACAGTTCTTCGCCGAAAACGCCCGAAAGCACGTCGATTTCCAGACTGCGCACCCGCAGGGGCCAGACTTCGGGATCGATTTCGCTGCGCAGCGCCCGGGCATTGGCGGTGGGCACATGAATCTGGGCGCTGGCGCTTGTCGGGCCCGCCACGGGCCGCAGGTTGAGTTGCCCGGCGTCGACGCCGATGCCACTCACCCAGCCCCGCTCCACAAGCACGAGTTCTCCAGTGGCGGCAATGCGGAAGGGCGTTACAACGCCATAGCCGATCTGTCCGTCAAAAAACTCGGCGAGCACCAGGATCGGACGTTCATTGTCGTACTCCCCATCCAGGGTGACATGGCGGTTGGACAGCTCGGGATTCGCCGGATGCAGATGGCCCCGGGGGATTTCCTCGATGGGCGGGGCGCTTTGGGAGAGTTCCGCTTCCAGTTCGCGTTGGGCGTCGACTTTCTCCCCGGCGCGTTCAAGCTGCCACCAGCTCAGCCGCAGCAGGCCCGCAATGCTCATCAGCACCGCCGCGAGGATGATCCAGTTGATGCGGATTCGGAATGCGCCGATGGAAAAGGCCCGGCTCATTGGCATGGCGGGAAATCAGTCTCCTGAAGAGGCAAGGGCGATCACGAGAGTCTGCACCAGAACGATGTAGGGCGCGATCGGTTCGAAATGATGCACTTCCGGGTCGCGCACGAGCAGGTTCAGGGTGGAATTGCGCGCCAGGGGATTGGTCTGGCTGGTGCTGATGGCAAGTACCGGCACCTTTCTTTGATAGGCTTTCGGGACGATCTCAAGCACCGTGCGGGAAAAGTCGGTGAGGCCGATCACCACGAGCAGGTCCTCGGAGGTCAGGTTGGCGATATGCTGGGGCAGCATGTCCGCCGCCGAATCGAGCAGATGGCAGCGCCGCCCGAGCTTGAGCAGGCCGAGGGAAAGACAGGCGGCCACCGGATAGGCCTGGCGCTGGCCGAGCACATAAATGCTCCTGGCGCCTTCCAGCATATGCACCGCCTGCTGCAGCTCGGCGGGGTTGAGGTCGTGCCGCAACTGGCTGATGGCAAGGGCCGAGGAGTCCGCCAGGGTGTTCAGAATAGAGGCAAGGTCGCTGCCGGTGGCCCACTCGAGAGTGGCCCGGTGCTCGCGTACCTGATTGCGGAAGGAATCGGCGACTTCGGTCAGGCGCAGCTTGAAGATTTGCTGCATGTCGGTGAAACCCGTGTAACCGAACAGCTTGGCGAAGCGGACCATGGTCGAGGGTTGTACGCCGCTTTCGCTGGCGGATTTGGCGACGGTCTGCAGGGCAAAGCGGTTCGGGTCCGCAAGCGCATACTCCGCGATGCGTTGCAGGTGCGGACTGAGCGAATCGAAGCGACGCTTGATTTCTTGCTGGAGCCAGTCGAAATCCTTGGGTAATGATTCTTCTTTCATTGCGTTTTCCGATGCATGTTAAACATGCGTCCCAGTTTTCGTGAGCGGTGAAATGGTGACAGTATCACCAGAAAAATTCAAACTTTCCCCCGTTGGCTTCAGGGAAGCTCTGATTAAGTCAGAGCTTCCCTGCGGCACATGGAAGTGCCGCCGAATTCGATGGGTGAAGGCAAGCGTTTTCGAAGCGCGGCTTCGAGCGTGGCCGCAACGGCGCAGAGCTATGCTCTGCGACTGGAGTAAGCCATTGAATTCGGTAGCAAAACAAAACCACGCTTTTGTTTTGCGATAATGAAAAACTCCACGGATGGGGTTTTTCAGAGAATACTTGGAGAAAAATAAATTCCATTACTTCAACTTGAATAGAATATTTGTTATATTTCCGTCCACTTCCAGCCAGTGCAACTCGGGAAACAGGACCGGATGGACGCTTCCGCAACAGAACCCGCCCGGCCCGCAGCCAACGATGCCAGGAGCAGGGTTTCCGATATTCTCGAAACAATTTCCCAAGCCTCTGTTCAATCCGTCAATGAATTGAAAAACAGTATCGAGCTATCGGTGCTGCGACTCGCCGTGGATTTACTGCAGCGGGCGGCTTCGGTATGCGTTATCGGTTCCGACGAGGCTTCTCCCGTTGCGGTCCTGCTCGCCCAGGGGCTGCGGGAGAGGGGCTGCGACTGTGGTGTTTGCGATCTTCCCGCCAGCGACGCGGAGGCATCGGCAAAACGGGAACTCGCCCGATATGGCAGGAGCGACCTGCTGATTGTGGTGCGGATGTCCGGTAGCCGATTACCCATTGGCGCCCTCGCCAGAGCCCGCAGGCGCGGGGTGCGAATACTGGCCATTACCGATTCCGCGGCTAACAGTCGGATCGGGGATGCCGATGTCGTGCTGTCCGCACCGCCCACGCGGATGTATGGCATGCTGAACTTATCCGGCTGTATGACTGTGGCGCAGTTGCTGCTGATTGCTCTGGATAAAAGTGCAAAATGAAGAAAATCCAACAAATTCTTCAATTTGCGCGAAGCTGCGTTTCCTGCCGGCCTAGCGCCAGCCGGGCCTCATGCTGTGCTAGAATTTTCGGTCCGTACGACAGCCTGGGAGAATCACATGCGCTTTGGCCGTTCGCTTTATTTTTCACTTCGCGCCGGTTTGCTGCTTGCCAGCCTTGCCTCGGCCTCCATCGCCCAGGCCGCTGATAACACCGATATACCGCGCACCGCCGATGGCCGTCCCGATTTCAACGGCATCTGGCAGGCGATCGGTTCAGCCCATTACGATATCGAACCGCATGCGGCCGACTTCGGTCCACTGCCGGAAACCGGTGCCATCGGCGCGATTCCCGCGGGACTCGGCATTGTGGTGGGCGGGGAAATTCCCTACACCCCGGAAGGCCGGGAGCGGCAACAGGCCAACAAGGCCGACTGGCTGGCGCTGGACCCGGTGGTCAAGTGCTATATGCCGGGTATTCCGCGTTCCAATTACCTGCCTTTTCCCTTCCAGATCATCCAGTCCCCCGACCATGTGGTTTTTGCCTACGAATTCGCCAGCGCAAGCCGTATCGGCTATGTGGACCAGCCCGATTTCGAAGCGCCGATCTACACCTGGATGGGACACAACCTGGTCACTTTCGAAGGTGACGCCATGGTGGTTGAAGTCACCGACCAGGTACCCGACACCTGGTTCGACCACGCCGGCAACCACCATACCGAAGGACTCCGGGTCACCGAACGCTGGACCCACATGAGCCGCGACGTTTTGCTCTACGAGGCCACCATGGAAGATCCCGCGGTGTACAACGAACCCTGGACCATCCGCATGCCGCTCTACCGCCGCCTCGACGAAAACATGCAACTGCTCGAATTCAAATGCGTCGAGTTTACCGAGGAACTGCTCTACGGCCATCTGCGGCGACAGGAGACCCCGGTTGATTCGGGTAGTTAGGGCCTGTTCACACTATGCGCTGTCGCTCTGCCGGATATCTTTTTTCGTCCGGCAACGCCGCCCGGAGGAAAAAGAGACACAACAGGGCAACAGCGTATAGTGTGAACAGGCCCTGGCTGGAATATCAACAAGCAGCTTCAGCCTTGGCGCGTTTTGGCGGAAATGACGGCGCAGGCTCCTAGGAGCCTGCGCCATAGGAATTCACGGCTGCAAATCCGCTCTCATCCACGCCCCCGGCCGCTCGATTTCGTTGAATATCCGCCAATATTCGCCTCAATCGACCGGCCGGGGGCGCGGCGATAGCGAATTTTCGCTTTCGCGAATTCCTACGGCGCAGGCTCCTAGACCACGCTTTTGCTTCTCGTGGTTTTCACCAGGATATCCGTGTCCGCGCTCTCAATGGTCCCGATGAATGGGGTCCGAGCGATCATTGTCGCCTGCTGATCGAAATTGATACCTGAACGCAGAATCAGAAAGTCTCCGTACGGGCGCTTTCGGCTTCGCCGGCGGTTTCTCCATTGACTCGCGATTGCGCCTGCGTTATGTTCCTACAGCAAGTTCTACAGTACATTCCCGCATTGGGGGCTTGTCCATGAAAGCCGTAAGCGTTCGTGAACTCAAGAACAATCCTTCGGCGGCGTTGCGGTCAGCGCGCGAGGACCCGGTGATGGTTCTCAATCGGCACGAGCCGGAGGCGGTGCTGATCCACCTCAGCGACAACTTCTTGCTCAGCGAAACCGGGATGCGGCAGGCGATCGCCACTTCCCTGTTCAGGGACGGGAGCCTGTCCCTTGGGCTTGCGGCGAGGTTTTCGGGACTCGCGGTCGCGGAGTTTATCGATCATGTCTCAAGACTCGGTATCCCGATCATAGCGGGCACGGCCGAAACAGTGCGGGAAGACGCTGAATCCGTCGAAGCATGGCGAACCGGCGCGTCGTAGCCGATGCCAGTCCGCTGATCGGTCTCGCCGCGGCTGGTGAATTCGATCTGTTGCGAGAGCTTTTCGGCCAGGTCACGGTTACCGGCGCAGTTCGCGATGAAGTGCTGAGCGGCGACGAATTACCTGGCTCGCGTGAATTGAGTGCAGCGATTCAGGCCGGATGGGCAGTCGTGGTGAACGCGCCATTCGACGCCACCGCATTTCCGGGTCTCGGCGCCGGGGAAGCCAGCACACTGGAATACGCTATCGGCCATCCGGCTTCGTGTCTGGTTCTCATGGACGATCCTTCCGGTCGCGCGCATGCCAAGGCAAACGGTCTCGCGCACACCGGTCTGGCAGGTGTGCTGGTCGCCGCCAGAAAACAGGGGCTGGTAAGTAAAGTCCGCCCATTGCTGGAAAGACTGGAGGCGAGCAATTTTCGATTGTCTCGCGAAGTCGTAGCCGCCGTGCTAGAACAGGCGGGGGAACGCTGATCCAGGGAGGTTGATTGCTTTCCTACTATTCCGTTTCGCATTTTCCTGATCCGATTTCAGGAAAGTTCGGCGGTCAGTGCTTCGGTGAGATCGGAGTATTCGGGATGAAAGCCAATCTCCTCGTGGCGGTGGGAAACAACCCGATTGCTGCCGAGCAGTAGGGTTTCTCCCATTTCTCCGAACAGCAGTCTGATCAGCCAGGCTCGCAGAAAGGGCGAAAACGCCGGTCTTCTCAGGACCTTCCCCAGGGCGCGAGTGAATTCGGCATTGGTCGAAGGTTGGCCCGAGACGAAATTGACCGGGCCGCTGATGTTGTCGTCGCACATGCACACCTCGATGAGGGAAATCACGTCGCTCAAGGCGATCCAGCTCATGAATTGACTGCCGTCGCCGAGCTTGCCGCCACCTCCGAGCTTGAACGGCAGCAACATTTCCTTGAGTACACCGCCGTCACGGCTCAGCACGACGCCGAATCGCATGTTGACGGTGCGAATCCCGGCAGCCAGTGCCGGCTTGCAAGCCGCTTCCCAACTGCCGGCGACTTCGGCGAGGAAATCCGTTCCGCGGGGAGAGGACTCGTCGACGGTTTCCGCGCCGGTGTCTCCGTAGTAGCCAATAGCGGTTGCGGAAAGAAAAACACGTGGCTTGTGTGTCGACGCCGCCATCGCCTCGGCCAGCGCTTGGGTGAGTTCCACCCTGGAATCCATGATGAGCCGCTTGTAGGTATCGCTCCAGCGGTTTGCGGAGATGTTCGCGCCGGCGAGATTGATGACGGCATCGAGTTCAACTTCCGGGTCGAGACGGATTTCCCGCTTTTGAGCCGAATAACGGAAAGCCGCTCCCGCATCGCTCCGGTTAAGCGCAAACACGCAATGCCCCTGGCTTTCCAGGCGCTTACGGAGTGCGCCGCCGATCAGGCCGGTCGCGCCGGTGATGAGGATACTTCTAGATTTCATAAAGGGTTACTCTCCTTGAGTACAATTATAGGTAAATTCCACACCCAACATTCAAAATGAAATACGACAAACTAACCGGATCACTGATTTATAGCCCATCCGATCTGATTCGATTTATTGAGTCACCATTTGCATCCTGGATGGCTCGACATGAGTTGAGGTGGTCGGGTCTGGTTGGACAGTTCGAGGGCAAAGTTAAGATAGTTTTCTCGTGATTACAAACCCTCGTTTTCCATTTCCCACGAGCTATGGTCAAATCTGGTGTATGGCGGGTTGGTCATGCGGCCTCTCTGCTGACTTCATTAATTACTTCCTCTCCGTCCTTGAACCTCACTCCCTCGATGACCTTGCCGAGTTGCCGGAAGCCGCGTAGCCGCTTCCAGG
>JAJECW010000073.1 GCA_022821865.1 Pseudomonadales bacterium | reverse complement strand
CCTGGAAGCGGCTACGCGGCTTCCGGCAACTCGGCAAGGTCATCGAGGGAGTGAGGTTCAAGGACGGAGAGGAAGTAATTAATGAAGTCAGCAGAGAGGCCGCATGACCAACCCGCCATACACCAGATTTGACCATAGCTCTTGTAGAGCTGATTGTGATGCAAAATCGCGACAGGTCTCAGATTTCTATGCAATTCAAAACGTCCATTTTCAAATAGAGTGCTTTGATATCAAGCTAAATCTGTCGATCATAACCATGACCGCTTTGATTGCCGTCTTAACTCACAAGTCAGTTGCAATTACATCATCTCAGGCTTCTTGGGCGGTACGCAACCTGATTCGCCCCGAAGCCAGCAGTTCACGACAATCTGTAACATCTCTAAAATTATGACCCCCATGGTCGAAATGCATATAGTACTTTTAAGGCCCAATAAAACGATTGTCATCACATTGACCGTCAAAGTTTGCGGATTCGCTGCTGTCATTGCCAAAATTTATATTTTGAGTTGAAGAGAGACAACCTGAAAGCAATGCGACAAAGACAAATAGCGTTCGATACATGCTAATGACTCGCACTGGCATACATTTATAAGCGAGTGCCCACCTGTGAGCAAGATGGGACACCCATCCTGGTAGGTAGACTGAGTTCTCGCCATGGTCGAGAAACTCTCTTTCCCGTTCGGACAAGGGCAGTACGGCACTCAGGGGAGGCCATGGGACACCCGCTGCTCTTCCATGTTTAGCGCCTCCGCATGATCTAGATACTATGAATGATAGTGTTCTGGCGGAGGAGGAGAACTTAAGGCAGGACTCCAAAACCGCCCCGGAAGCCGCATAAAAACTAGGTTTTTCGAGCGCCGCCCGTTTTCGCGAATCACGTTTTTACCACATTTTTCCGGTGTGCTAGAATCTCCGTCGTGGGCGGTGGCCCGGTTCGAGTAGCGAAGCGGTATAGGCCGCCAGACGCTATTGTCGCTGCCCGCACCCACTAGGGGGTTTTTGAAATGATGCGATTTACAATTTTCCTGTTAATGATCCTGCTAGCCCCTGTAGCTGGCGCTCAGGTGCTGCCGAGCGGTACGCAAGCATCTCTTGACAATCTCGAAGCCAGGGCGAACGGACGCAATATGGAACTGGAACAAGAAATACGAGCCTTCGCCGAGGATTATGCAACTAGAATACGTGGGTGGGACCGGATTCAGCTGGGAAACGAGCTAATTAAGATGGCAGCGCAGAATGAACTTCAGAAAAAAATGTTAGAAACGTCGGAGCAGATAAACGCGGCCAATGAAGAAATCATCGCAATACAGGACGACACTCGGGAGGCGCTCGAAACTCAAGGGCCATTTATATGTGCATTGCTCCAGATATTGGTCGAATATGAAAATCTCTTCCCCGAACTAACGGAACTTATGGCCGCCGAATTCGGCGACGAAATGATCTACCCGGCAGAAATGCGCGAGGAACTAGACTGCGAGTGAAAATCTAGTTGATTAAACGGAGAATCACGAATGCAAGAGCGAAGGATAATGAAGCATGATGGGACACCCATCCTAGCAGGTAGGTCGAGCTCTCGCCTGGTCAGTAATTCTTGTTCCGGCGTACATTGAGAGCTTTCCATTGCAGCAATGGATGTCGCCCCACATGGTCCGCCCACACTTCATCATCCGTTAGCACTGAAGGGTTGATCTCACCATGGTCCAGGAGCCGGTCCAGAAACTCTCTTTCCCGTTCGGACAAGGGCAATACGGCACTCAGCGCACTGCGGCACTCGTTGACGAGAGTTCGTGCCCAGTCTTGGATATCTTCAATTCCATTTACATATTCGTTTCGAAGCGTCGGCAGCAACTGGTTCTTCAATTCGTTTGGCTCGAAATTAACGTCTTCGACACTCACTGACCTCCAGTCTTTTCTGTTCATCGCGCCATACAATACAAATGCCGTGCGTAATCGGTCCTCCTTGAACTCGCATTCGGTCAGCAGCCGATGCGCGTCAAAAAGATCTCGACTTGCTCTTCTCGCCAGCAAGGCGGCCAACTTGCCGGCAGCCAGTTCGTGGATTTCAAGAACGGGAATCTGTCGGGTATTGCTTGCGCCCACCTTGGACGAATTCTGCAAGGTTATCGGCCACAATGGGACCCGGTACATGTAGTTCAGATCAAGCGCGAGGTTCCCACCTTGCCTCAGCGCGCTTTCGTAGCGCAGCAACCATTTGCCGCCGGCATGGTCGCCGGGAACTCGCTGTAGCGAAAAGTCTTCGCGGGAGCATACCGCCTTAATGGCCCTCTCCACTTCCGGCCGCTCTGCAAGCATGGCGGTTCGGTCCGCGGCCCCGATGTAGTTGAGATCGATGTCCACCGACAACCGCGGCATTTTGAATACAAACAGATTCAGAGCCGTGCCGCCCTTTAGCGCAATTCGATCTCTCAGGAACGAGTGATCGCGCAAGGCCTGCAAGAGGTTGAGCAGCTGTAGAACCTTTTCCAGCACCTCAGGGCGAAATCCGGTCTTTTCCGCCTCGCGCTGCAACATCTCAGTGGAGAGCTTCAAGTCTCCCGCTCCCAGGAGCGCTCCAGTACTTCGTCGGGCACCACCAAATTCCAGTCAGGAACGAGTTGTCCCCCACGCTCACCCCGCGTCAGGTAGTGCGGATTGCGCGGTCGCCGGGCGTGCAGGCGCTCTATATACGAATCCTCTATCATCAAGGTTTCCTGGTGTTGCTCCAAGAAGAAACCCACCTTTGCCGCCGTAGTCGCATTTTCCAGAAGCATTGCATACTCAACGACTGCCTCCGCATCGAAAAATTCCACCATTTCCAATGAGCGCCATATTTCCTCCCAGCCGCCACCAAGGTCAGGCCGGGCCAGGACATCCACGAGGGTGCGCTCCAAGCTGGTGACCGCCACGGTAATACCGGCGCGGTCCATCTCCTTGACCGAAAAAAACCGCTTCCGATCAGAATCCAGCTTTCCGGGAAACCGCACTGGTTTGAAGCGGTGGTCGCGAAAAGTCACGGGGCGGGCCGCGTGGCCAGTCAGGTACTGGAGCTCTTCGAAAATCGAATATGCCTTGCCATGGAATTCCAAAGCGGTGTGATATGCCAGTATCGCATCACTCGTCATTTTCGCCGCGAGCAAATAAGCATCCGCCGGAAAATTTTCGGGATTGGCGCCGGGTGGCACCACATAGTACAGACCGCGGCGCGCCCGGCGAAGACGCCCTTGCTTTTCGTGATACGCAAGCAAGGCCTTCCGCGTCCAGGGATTATGCGAATCCCGGCGCCCCAGCCAATTCTTCAGTTCCTCCGTAGTAAACACGGGGTGCGAAGCAAAATAGTCGGTGAGGCGCACTGTGGCACTCCAATACTGATTATTCACAATAAGGCTAATAAAATTAGCCTTTTATGCAAGAATAGTCAATTGGGCGAGAAGTACAGCCGGGTTAGTGGGATGCGGAAATCCGTTCCGTAAGCAAACCCTGAAGGGACAATTGGCGGAGGGGGAGAGATTCGAACTCTCGGAGGACTTTCACCCTCGCTGGTTTTCAAGACCAGTGCATTAAACCGCTCTGCCACTTCTCCGGCGGACGGGAATCTTACTATAAACCCGAACGAAGGCATATGTGGCAGACTGCGGAATAGCCCCGCTGGTCTCTTTTTGACTGGATTCGTGACTTGCGTTGTCCGGTAGCTTGCCGTACATTGTCCGGCTAGAGGAGATGGGGCCATGTTGAACTTCAAGAATCTGGCGGTGGACATCAAGGAGCCTAGGTCTGCGCGGATGGAACAACGCACCAAGCCGTCAATCAAGGCGCAGATCCAGCAGGCCGCGGCGCTGCTTGGCGTTGACGAGACTACTTTCGTGACTAGCGTTGCGTTGGAACGCGCCAGGGCTACGCTCGCCGACCACGAGCGCACGCTGCTTTCCGCCAGGGACCGTGAAATGGTCCTGGCCGCCATCGAATCACCCGCCGAGCCGACTGCGGCGCTACGCGAGATGATGACGCTGCACAAGGAAAGTGCCTCCAGTGACGTCTGAAATATCTACGGGAAAATCAGAAATACAAATAACGCCGCTTGATCCTCGACAACATGATCGGGAATCGTTTGCCTGTGGAATCCCCCGGCTCGACAATTTCCTGAAACGAAGCGCCAGAAAGCGGCAGGCGGGGAACTTTACCAGGGTATGGGTCGCCACATCGGCAGGCCAAAGTCAGATCGCCGGCTACTATGCCCTGAATGCGCACCGGCTCGAAGCGGAATCGCTACCACCCGATTTGACCCGGAACGCTCCCTCGCACGGCGGCATTCCGGCAGTGTATCTGTCGATGATCGCGGTTGATCTGCGTCACCAGGGCAAGGGACTAGGCAGGATTCTGCTCGGGGACGCATTGAAACGCGCGGTGACCGTCGCCGGCCAGATTGGCCTGAAAGCAGTCGTTCTCGATGTGATCGAGGACGGTGGTGCGGAAATTACGGACAAACGAACGAAGTTCTACATTACCAGTGGATTCGCACCGTTACCCGATCAGCCCCGGAGAATGATCATCGGCATCGAAACTATTCGCGGTGCCATGATCCCATAGTTGACATGGGGGCGCTCAGCGCGAAGAACGAGAATTGCCGCGTTTGGCTGGGAAGCGGGCTTCCCCATTCGCCAGCCAAGGGGCATAATACCGCAAAACCTTCCCCCGAATCCCCGAGGAGACCATGGGCAGCGAAAACCAGGAATTGCGCAAGGCCGGACTCAAGGTGACCTTGCCCCGGGTCAAGATCCTGCAGATTCTCGAAAATTCCGAACGCAAGCACATGAGCGCCGACGATGTCTATCTGGCGCTGGTGGAATCCGACCAGGAAGTGGGCCTTGCCACGGTGTATCGCGTGCTGACCCAGTTCGAAGGGGCGGGGATGGTCGCCCGGCACAATTTCGAGGGCGGCCGCTCGGTATTCGAACTGACCTCCGAAGACCATCACGACCATATCGTCTGCACTTCCTGCGGCAAGATCAGGGAGTTTTTCGACGAAATCATTGAAGAACGCCAGGTGGAGATCGCCGAAAAACTCGGCTTTCGCATCACCGACCACAGCATGAATCTGTACGGCATCTGCGAGGAGTGTCAGGCCGGTTCCTGAGCCGCCGATTCCGTATCCCTCAGCATCTGCCGGGCATGGGCCAGCGAGGCCTCGCTGAATTCCGCTCCGGCCAGCATTCTCGCCACTTCCTCCACTCTCGCCTCGGGGCCGAGTTTGCGGATTTCACTGTGGGTGCTGGACGCATCACCGTGTTTGCTCACCGAATAGTGCTGGCGGGCGCGGCTGGCGACTTGCGGCTGATGGGTAATGCAGAGAATCTGGGCCGCCTCGCCGAGATTCCGCAGCAAGGCGCCCACCTGGGCCGCCACGCCGCCGCCAATGCCCACATCGACTTCATCGAACACCAGGGTGGGAGTGCTTGAAGTCCGGGCGGTCACCACCCGGATGGCGAGGCTGATGCGCGACAATTCGCCGCCGGATGCAATCTTCGCCAGCGGCCCCGCCGGCTGGCCCGGATTGGCGGCAACCAGAAACTCGACCCTTTCCAGGCCGCTGGCGTGTATCGCGCCCGGGTCCAGTTCTTCAAAGCGAATATCGAGGCTGGCCTTGCCCATGCCAAGGCGGGCGATATGCTCCTCGATGGCCCGGGTCAGACCCGTCGCCCCTGCCCGGCGTTGCTCACCGACCCGGGCTGCCACCCGGGCATATCGCTCGCGCAGCTTCCCGTCTTGCTCCTCAAGGCGCTGCAATTCGGTTTCCCGGCCGCGAATCTGTTCGAGTTTTTCCGCAAGCGATTGCGTCAATTCGGCTAGCTCGGCGGTCCGCACCTTGTGCTTGCGCGCCATATCGTGCAATTTGCCGAGCCGCTCATCGACCTGGGCGAGACGTTCCGGGTCCATGGGGAAATCATCGGCGGCGCCGCGCAGGTCGGCGGCCGCTTCTTCCAACTGGATACCCGCCGCGGTCAAGAGTTCGATGGCGTTCGCCACCGGGCCGCTGTCGCCGGGAACCTGTTCCAGTAATCGCCGCGCCCGGTGCAGGCTCGCCAGGGCGTTGAATTGTTCATTGTCGGCAATATCCGCCACGGCTCCCGCCAGCGCCCCAAGCGCCTCGCCGGCGCCGCTCAGGCGGCGGTGTTCCCGCTCCAGGGCTTCGGCTTCGCCTTCCCCGGCGGCGAGTTCCTCCAATTCCGCAGCCTGGTAGGCCAGCAGTTCGGCATGGCTGTCGCTGTCATCGCCCCGCAGTCGGGCCATGGCGGCTTCATTGGCCTGCCACTGGCCATGAATGGAGCGCAATCCGGCGAGCAATTCCCCCTCGACGCAATAATCATCGAGCAATTCGAGCTGGGTTTGCCGCCGCATCAGGGACTGGTGTTCCTGCTGGCTGACGATATCCACCAGCAGCGAGCCAAGTTGCTGCAAGCTCGCAACGGTTATTGGCGAGTCATTGATGAAAGCCCGGGAGCGGCCATCGCCGGCAATGGTGCGGCGCAGCAGGCAGACACCAGTGAGGTCTTCCCGCAAGTCGTTGACCTCCAGCCATTCCTGGGCGGCGGCATTGCCAGAGAGGTCGAACTCCGCGGTAATGGACATTTTCCCGGCGCCGCTGCGCACGGCAGTCTTGTCGCCGCGACCACCTAGGGCCAGCCCCAACGCACCCACGATGATCGACTTCCCCGCGCCGGTCTCCCCGGTCAGCGCCGAAAGCCCGGCGGGAAAGTCCACTTCGAGACCCCGCACCGTGGCGTAATTCTGAATGGAAAGGCGCTTCAACATGGGGTTGAAAGTATAAAGGAAACAGGGGATGCCCACTCCACGCGAGTGGCAGTTTTCCGGATAGGTCTTTGCCGCAGGCTCCCAGGAGTCTGCGCCGCAGGAATTCGCGAAAGCGAAAATTCGCTATCGCCGCGCCCCTGGCCGGTCGATTGAGGCGAATATTGGCGGATATTCAACGAAATCGAGCGGCCGGGGGCGTGGATGAGAGCGGATTTGCAGCCGTGAATTCCTACGGCGCAGGCTCCTAGCCTTGCAGATGGATCGACCGATTCCTGCCAATGGCGGGATTTATCGCTGTTGCGGAGGCCATCCTGGGTTCCAGCGGGTAATCCGGACTGCAGGCGGTTATGTTCGACGAGAATTCCCCGGAGATTGAAGGGTTTTCCAGAAATCGCGACTCATCATACCGATCAATTGGCTCGACAACCCTGACAACAGCACTCTTCGCGGATATCTGATAAGCTTCCTCGCTGAAACACCCAAAATCAGACAATTCCCAGGAGAATTTCATGAGATTTGCAGTTATGGCGAGCGCAATGGCGTTGATGTTGGCGGCTTACTCCAACGATGCGGCATTTGCGGCGGAGAACGTGTCGGCTGACGCCGCCCTGGAAGCAGTCATCAACCACGAACGCCGGGACGGGAACCGGGGCCGGGACGAATGGCGTAATCCGCTGGACACGCTGTCCTTCTTCGGAATTGAGCCGGACATGACGATCGTTGAGGTCTTTCCCGGCAATGGCGGCTGGTATTCCCAGATACTGACTCCGCTCACAGCCGAGCAGGGTCGTCTGATCGGCGCGACCTATCCGGAAAGCCTGTTCCGTCAATTGTTCTCCACCTGGGATGAAGCCGCCGCCGAGCGCACCGGCGCCGACATTGCCCAGATGGGCCGGTATCTGAGTGTTGAAGGAGTCGAAAGCGCGCAACCGATCGTCGGCTACGCGATCGACGATATTCCCGACCGGGAGGACGGTCAAGCCGATGCGGTTCTCTACTTCCGGGCGATGCACCACCTGTTCCGGTTCGATGAACCCGTTATCGATGCGGCTCTGGCCGAAACCTACGATGTGCTCGCTCCGGGCGGTGTGGTCGGCGTGGTTCAGCACCGCGCTCCGGAAGACGCCGATCCCGAATTTGCCAACGGCAATAACGGATACCTGAAACAGAGCGATGTCGTTGCCGCGTTCGAACGGGCGGGATTCGTTTTCGAAGAAGCCAGTGAGATAAACGCCAATCCCAACGATTCCGCCGACAGCTTCGTATGGCGTCTGCCGCCAACGACGACCGACAACCCGGATACGCAGGCGATCGGCGAGTCGGATCGCATGACCCTGAGGTTCCGCAAGCCGTAACAGCAGTTTCAGCCTGTCCCGACGAAGTCCCGGTTTTCCGCCGGGACTTCTCCTTCACCGCTTCCCATTCTTCATCTCGTATTACCCCGAACTTGAAGATTCTCGTTGATTCCGCTCTTCCGCCCGGGCAAGAGCGGTCGTCTCAAGGCAATTCGCTTGAAACATTGGGGCCTGTCCCCATATAGGGTTTCGCGGATCGTGGTTGGGATGGCGAGGCATGAGCAAGACTGAAGATTCCAGGACAGGGGAAGAGTCGGCGGCTGCGGAGCAGGACACCGGGACGGAACCGGCGGAACAAGCTGCTGAAACCGGGGGCGAAGTGTCGCTGGAAGAAGCGCTGGAGCGTCTGGCGGCGGCAGAAGCCGAAAGCCGCGAGGCCCGGGACAAACTGCTGCGGGTGCAGGCGGAAATGCAGAATCTGCGGCGACGCACCGAGCAGGACATCGAGAAGGCCCACCGATTCGGCCAGGAGAAGTTCAGCAGCGAGCTGCTCATGGTCATGGACAATCTCGAACGCGCCGCCGAAGCGGCGGGCAGGCACGACGACGGCGAAGCGGGCAATCAGGTGGTCAAGGCGATTCACGAAGGCGTGAACCTGACCCTGAAAAGCTTTATCGATTGTTTCGCCAGATTCCAGATCGAAGCCGTGGACCCGGAAGGCGAGCCCTTCGACCCCGCCCTGCATCAGGCGATGTCGATTCAGGAAAACGACGAGGTGGAGCCCAATACCGTCATTTCGGTCATGCAGAAGGGTTATACCCTGCATGGCCGGATGCTGCGGCCGGCCATGGTGGTGGTATCCACCGAAGCGGCTGCAAATTCGGGGGGCTGAACCGTCCCGAATCGCGCGGAAACAGGAACCCGCGCCCTTGAAACTGAAAATCTCGCGGCAATATACCTATCTATGGCGGCCCGCAAGCTGTGCGGACCGCGGATTCAGTGGAGACATCGAACATGGGAAAGATCATCGGCATCGACCTGGGAACCACCAATTCTTGCGTGGCGATCATGGAGGGCGGCGAACCCCGGGTTATCGAGAACTCGGAAGGTGATCGCACCACTCCGTCCATTGTCGCCTACAGCAAGGATGGCGAGACGCTGGTGGGCCAGCCCGCCAAGCGGCAGGCCATTACCAATCCGGACAATACGCTGTTCGCCATCAAGCGCCTGATCGGTCGCCAGTACAAGGACGACGTGGTGCAGAAGGACATCAAGATGGTACCCTACAAGATCGTCAAGGCGGGCAATGGCGATGCCTGGGTGGAAGTCAACGGCAAGCAGATGTCGCCGCCGCAGATTTCGGCCCAGACCCTGATGAAGATGAAGAAGACCGCCGAGGACTATCTCGGCGAGGAAATCAGGGAAGCCGTGGTCACGGTTCCCGCCTATTTCAACGACTCCCAGCGCCAGGCGACCAAGGACGCCGGCCGCATCGCCGGTCTCGACGTCAAGCGAATCATCAACGAGCCCACCGCGGCGGCCCTCGCCTACGGCATGGACAAACGCACCGGCGATTCCACCATTGCCGTGTACGACCTGGGCGGCGGCACTTTTGATATCTCCATCATCGAAATCGCCGAAACCGACGGCGAGCACACTTTTGAGGTGCTCTCCACCAATGGCGACACTTTCCTGGGAGGCGAGGATTTCGACCTGCGCCTCATCGACTATCTCGCCGATGAGTTCAAGAAGGAACACGGCATGGATCTGCACAATGATCCACTGGCCCTGCAGCGCCTGAAGGAAGCCGCGGAAAAGGCCAAGATCGAGCTCTCCTCCTCCCAGCAGACCGAGATCAATCTGCCCTATGTCACCGCCGACGCCAGTGGCCCCAAGCACCTGGTGCAGAAACTCACCCGGGCCAAGTTCGAATCCCTGGTGGAAGATCTGGTGGACCGCACCCTTGGCCCGGTGAAGATCGCCCTCAAGGACGCCGGCATCGACCCCTCCGCCATCAACGATGTGGTGCTCGTGGGCGGCCAGACCCGCATGCCGCTGGTGCAGCAGAAAGTTGCCGACTTTTTCGGCAAGGAAGCCCGGCGGGATGTAAATCCCGATGAGGCCGTCGCCGTGGGCGCGGCCATTCAGGCCGCCGTGCTCGCCGGGGATGTCACCGATGTCCTGTTGCTCGACGTGACGCCGCTTTCCCTCGGCATCGAAACCCTCGGCGGCGTGGCCAGCACGCTGATCGACAAGAACACCACGATTCCCACCAAAAAAACCCAGGTCTTCTCCACCGCCGACGACAATCAGACCGCGGTGACGATTCATGTGGTCCAGGGCGAGCGCAAGCAGGCGACCCAGAACAAGTCGCTCGGCCGTTTCGACCTGGCCGACATTCCGCCGGCGCCCCGGGGCATGCCCCAGATCGAGGTCTCCTTCGATCTCGACGCCAACGGCATTCTCAATGTGTCCGCCAGGGACAAGGCCACCGGCAAGGAGCAGTCCATCGAGATCAAGGCTTCCAGCGGCCTGTCGGATGAGGAAATCGAGAAGATGGTCCGGGATGCCGAAGCGCATTCCGCCGAGGACAGGAAATTCGAGGAACTCATCACCGCCCGCAATACCGCCGACGGCCTGATCCACGCCACCCGCAAGACCATTGATGAAGCCGGCGACAAGGCCAGCGATGATGAGAAGGCCGCCATCGAAGGCGCCATCGGCAAGCTTGAAGAGGCTGTCAAGGGCGATGATCTTGCCGCCATTGAAGAAGCCACCAAGGCGCTGACCGAGGCTTCCACGCCCGTGGTGCAGAAGATGTACGCCGAACAGGCCTCCCAGGCGGAAGGCGCCGCGGGGGAGGCGGAGCCCGGTTCCGGCAACAAGGCCGACGACGAAGCCGTCGACGCGGAGTTCGAGGAAGTCAGGGAAGAAAACAAATAGACTGCAACATTGAAGCTGAGCGTTTTTCCGTAATTCCGCGCGGCCCCTCTGCCATATTGCGCGTAGCGGAGCCGCCCGCCCCTCTGTCATTCTGCGCGCGGTCGCAGAATCTCCCTGAAGGGGCCACTGCCTGAGATTCTGCGACTACGCTCCGCTACGCGCAGAATGACAGAAGTGGTTGGCGCGCAGGTTTACCGAACGGGGGCAGACTCCCCAAGCCCGGCTGGTACCTTAAATGGCAAGCAAACGCGACTATTATGACGTCCTTGGCGTAAGCCGGGACGTTGACACAGCCGAGTTGAAAAAGGCCTACCGGCGCACCGCCATGAAGCATCACCCGGATCGCAATCCGGGTGACAAGGAATCCGAGGCCAAATTCAAGGAAGCCAGCGAGGCTTTTGAAGTCCTGTCCGACCAGCAAAAGCGCTCGCGCTACGACCAGTTCGGTCACGCCGGCGTGCAAGGCCGGGCCGGCGGCGCCGGGGCGGCGGATTTCGCCGACATTTTCGGCGATATCTTTGGCGACATTTTCGGCGGACGTCACGGCGGACGCGGCGGCGGTCGCCACCAGGGCGCCGACCTGCAATACCATCTCGAACTCAGCCTCGAAGAAGCCGTCCAGGGCGTATCGCGCAATATCCGCGTACCCACCCGGGTGCGCTGCACCGCCTGCGGCGGCAGCGGCGCGCGCCCAGGCACCGAGCCAGTAACCTGCACCACCTGCGGCGGCGTGGGTCAGGTGCGCATGCAGCAGGGCTTCTTCTCGGTGCAGCAGACCTGCCCCCGCTGCCGCGGCGAAGGCAAGCAGATCAAGGACCCCTGTTCCACCTGCCGCGGCGCCGGCGCCGTGGAAGAATCCCGCACCCTGTCGGTGAAAGTGCCCGCAGGCGTTGATAGCGATGATCGCATCCGGCTTTCCGGCGAAGGCCAGGCCGGGGCCCGGGGCGGGCCGTCGGGCGATCTGTATGTAAGAATCGAAGTTCGCCAGCATCCGGTTTTCGAGCGTGATGGCGCCGACCTGCACTGCGATATTCCCATCAGTTTTACCGACGCCGCTCTCGGCAACCATCTCGAAGTGCCGACGCTCAGCGGCCGGGTAAAACTCAAGATTCCCGCGGAAACCCAGACCGGCAAACTGTTCCGCCTGCGCGGCAAGGGCATAACCCCGGTTCGCGGCGGCCCGCCCGGCGACTTGCTGTATCGCCTCGTGGTCGAAACGCCGGTCAAGCTCACTTCGCGCCAGCGCGAGTTGCTCGATGAATTCCGCGAGATTCAGGAAGAGCAGGGCAGCCGCCAGTCCCCGAGGCGGAAAAACTGGTTCGACGGCGTCAAGCGCTTCGTCGAAAGTCTGCGGGACTGAAAGTCGCCGCCGCCAGCCACGAGCGCTTCAGCCGGGCCGCGTTGATCCAGATTCCGGTTACCGACATGGCGGTCATCATCAGGCCAAGAATGAACCACAGCAGCTTGGTCCCTATGCCGCCAAAATAGCCGAAATGCAGGGGATCCGAGGCTTCTGAAATGCGCGTGTGGGAGTCGAGTTCCTCACCCCGGTAGCTGCCGAGCACTTCCCCGTTCGCCGGATCGATATGGACGCCATTGGCCCGGGGCCGCACCAGCATGGCGGACAATTCCCCCTGAATCGTCAGGGGCGCGCCGGCATTGCCGGGGAACAGGATGCGACCGGGTTCCAGGCCCGGCAGTTCACGCCTGGCGTTTTGCAAGGCAAGAGCGATTGCGACGCCGTCAAAGTTCCGGGGCAGGGCCACGTTTCTATCGGCCATTTCCTTTTCCGCTGCCGGAAAAGGCGGCGCCCGGCCGCCAAGCTGTTCCACAAAGTACCAGATGCTGGTGATGGCGATGAGGGCGATGAACCAGCTTCCCCACAGTCCCAGCAGTCGATGCAGGTCGCCGTTCCAGATTCGCGGCTTGCGCCCGAAGCGCGGCCGCTTGAACAGGCCCCGCCAGAACTTCTTGTAGACCACAAAACCGGCGACCAGGGAAATCAGCAAGGGAAAGGCGAGGACAGTTACCAGGGGTATGCCGATATACAGGGGCAGCATGAGATGCCGGTGAAGCTCGCGGAAAAGCCGCTGCACGTTGAAAAATGAAGTCATGCCAAGGTTTGCGCCGTCCGCCGGATTGAACCAGACCCGCACGAGTTCTCCCCCGGAGCCCTGAGCGAGCATTTGCAGGGCGAACCAGTTGTCCTGAAAGCGGGAAAGATTGAGTGGCCGATACTCTGGATATTCCCGGCGCATGCTGTCGAAAGCGGCGCCCCAGGCCACCTCGTTCACGGCAATGCGCTCCGTGGCGCGCATTTCCGGGTTCAGCAGCCAGTCGATCTCGTAACTGAAAACGGCAATGGTTCCTGTCGCCAGGATGAAAGTCATCAGCAGTGAAAGCTTGAGCCCGATCCAGGAATGGATCGTGAACCAGAGCCGGTCCCTGGTCTGCTTTCCCGTCAGGCGCTTGCCCGCAGCCCTTTGCGCGGCCAGGCGGGTCGAGGCATTCATTGCGCGGCTTCAATCAGACCGAATGCCGAAAGCTTGCGGACCGCCTCGATCCGCTGGGCCCCGTCAAGCGCAGCAAAGGCCGCTGGGGTAAACACTTCCCCGGACAGAAAAACTTCCAGCCCCGGCGCAGCCTCAATAGCAAAATGCAGGTTGCCGCCGGGGCCGACGATGACCGCTTCGGATTCGCCTTGCCGCAGGATCGCTTGCAGATACGGCCGCCGCACAAAGCGGTCGTTTTCTGTCACCGGCATCGAGGCGGCGTTCAATGCCCCCCGCAGATTGCCGCGGCGCTGGCGCAGGAAGCTCTCGCGGAAAAATGCCAGCACCTCGTCAAAATCCGCCTGTTCGGCGAAATCGCGACACAGCTTGCGAAACTGCTCCGCGAGCAGGTTGGAGTCAAAATCAGGGCGGGCAAAACCGGGCGGCAGCGATCGGCGGAATTCTGGATTGCGCAGCGCCACCTCGGAGACGGCTTCGAGCATCAGGTCGGCCCATTTCTTCACCATCAGCCCGGTGGTGACATGCAGCGAAGGCGCATCGCCGCAGCCGGAAGCATCGTGCATCAGGCCCCGGGGGATGTAGAGGCAATCGCCGGGTTCGAGCAAAAATTCCTGATCCATTTCACCCGGGCTGTGGGCGCCGGCCTTGAAAGCTTCGCCGCGGTAGGGGTTTTCCACGGGCTTTTCGTACAGGCGCCACTGCTTCCGGCCCGCGAGCTGGATGATGAAGACATCATGGTCGTCGTAGTGGGTATTGAAGCCCTGGTTTCCCGGCGGCGTGAGGTAGACATTGGTCTGCACATGGCAACTGAAGACCATTTCCAGCGCACGGCAGAAGCGGGCGAGGCGGGCGTCGCCCTGCTGCAACTGGTTGAGGATGATCGTGGCCCCGCGCTGGTAATGCCGGATCACCGCGCCCCGGTCGATGGCGCCATTGCGGAAGGTGTAGTCCGAGCGTTTGATGGGTGGCTGGCCGCGGGCCATCGACAGAGAGGCGGACGGCAGTTCTGAACCCGCGATGATCTCGTCGATGCGGTCGAGGCTGAGCAGTTCGGCGAAGCGAGCGGGATCAGCGCGCCGGCAATGCAAGGCGCGCTGTTCGTAATGGGACTCGATGAACTCCCTTCCCGAAACCGGACCGATCAGCCAGGAAAGCGGATCCGCCATCCCGATTTCTTCAGCCATGCCCGACTAGTAGTCCAGGCCCCTGCCGTTGCGACCGCTGTTGTCGGCGCCTTCCCCGCCGGCCTGATCGCTGCTGTCGGTTCCCTCGCCGCCGGACTGGTCGCTGGCGTCGGTTCCCTCGCCGCCGGACTGGTCGCTGGCGTCGGTTCCCTCGCCGCCGGACTGGTCGCTGGCGTCGGTGCCTTCCCCGCCAGATTGGTCACTGGCGTCTGTACCTTCGCCGCCGGCCTGGTCGCTGGCGTCAGTGCCTTCCCCGCCGGCCTGATCGCTGCTGTCGGTGCCTTCCTGTTGCCCCAGGGCGTGGGCAGAAGAGACCACTCCCAGAAAGGAAGTCGCCGACGCCACCGCCGCGGCTCCCGTCACTGCCTCCAGGAAGGACCTGCGGGTGAATCCATCCTGCTTTTTGCTGTCTTCGCTGGCCATATCGTTACCTCATTTATTCCATTCAAGACCTAGGTATTCTCTGAAAAATTCCCTCCTTGGAATTTTCCATTATCGCAAAACAAAAGCGTGGTTTTGTTTTGCTCGCGAATTCAATGGCTTACGCCATCGAATTCGGCGACACATCCCTGTGCCGCAGGACTGAAAGATGATAATGCGGTTTAATCGCGTATGCAACTGGGAAGTGTTCGCATTTGCAATATTATGGCCTGCCCAGGCGATAGCGCTCTGAAGCCGGGGAAAATACAGCTTGAAAATTAGTACTTGCAAATAGGAATGATTCGCATTACGCTTCTGCAGGCTGAATATATTGACGGGGAAGCCCATGAAAAATCACAGGACCTGCCGCAGCGAAGTTGTCGCCCAGGGTACGTTCGGTTCCGTAACGGTCTGCCCGGATTGCGGCGTCTATCATCTCCACATCGGGCCGATGTCGTTTCGCATGGAGGCGGATGTTTTCCATGGCGTGGCGCGGATGTTTGCCGGCTCCTTTGTCCGGCCAGATGGACAAGACGCGATTGTGGCGCCACGGGGCAGCGATGCGGTCAGGCACTGAATTCGCGGGATGAGGGCGCATCATGATTGAGAACACATCCTGGCTTTACCTGTTCAGCCTGACCTATTCGATAATCGGCATGAGCTTCCTGTTCATTGCCTGGAAATCCTGGGTGCGGCTGAAAGATACCTACAGCATCACCGGCTGGGCCTTGCTGTGTCTGGCGGCCTGGAGCTGGAGCGTGTTCGATGGCTGGGTTTTCGGGCTCATCTATTTCATTGCGGTCATACCGCCGCTCGCTTTTGTAATTGCGGTGCTCAATGCCGAGCCCCGCGGTACGACGGCGGCATGGCCGCCGGTGACAAGCCTGGGCCGGCCGGGCTGGCGCGCTGCCCTGGGACATCTGGGCCGATTCTCCCTGATCGTGCCGTTCGCCCTGCTGGCGAGCGTCCTGCCGAGCATCGGGCTGGGATTTCTGTTGCCGATGGGTGAGTTGAACCAGATGGTTTTTGCCGTCTGCGCGCTGCCCCTGATCTGGGGAGCGGCGGGCTGTTTTATCGCGGCAAGCCCGCGGCCTGTGCTGCCCTCCGCGGTGCTGATTCTGCTGTCCGCAGTCAGTCTGTTGCCCATTTACCTGAGATGAGAGTTTGATCCATGCCCACCCAACTGCTGTCCCCGAAACTGGTCAAGAAACAACTTGCCGGACATTCCTGGACCGGCCTGATGACCGGCGCCCTCATGTATCTGATCTGCCTCACCGGCGCCCTCTGCGTTTTCTATCCGGAGTTTCAACGCTGGGAACAGGCCGACATCCGGGAATCACTGGAATACGATCCCGCCACGCTCGAAGAATCGCTCAACGCCATTGTCGCCGGAGGCGGCGCCGAGTTGGGGCCGGCCTATCTGTATCTGCCTCACCAGGCCTATCCCCGGTTGTATTTCCGGGCCAATGAGGAAAGCCGGTTTATCGAAACCGACGGCAGCGCCGGAGAACCGGTAGCCGCCCACTGGACCGACTTGCTGATTCAGATGCATGTATACCTGACCCTGCCCCGGACCTGGGGCATCATTCTGGTCAGCGCCCTGGGGGCGATGCTGTGTGGATTGATCATTTCGGGATTCCTCTCGCATCCGGGATTGATCAGGGAAGCCTTCAAGCTGCGGCTCGGCACGGGCAGCCGGCTGGAACAGGTGGATCTGCATAACCGGCTCAGCGTCTGGGGCGCGCCGTTTCATCTGCTGATTGCCATCACCGGGGCGTATTTTGGTCTCGCCTTGCCGATGCTCGCGGCGCTCGGGGCGATTTCCGGCATGAGCCAGGAAGAATTGCTGGAAGAAGTTTTTGGCGAAACTCCGGCGCTGGAGCAGCCGGTTTCCAGGCTGGGGCTGGCAGCGGCATTCAATAATCTGCAACAGGTGGACCCGGAGGCGGAGCCCCGCCGGGTGATCGTGCACAATGCCGGCACGCCGGCCCAGTACATCGAAATCTCCGCCGCCCAGCCGGGCAGAATGATCGGCGGAGAAAACTATCATTTCGGCCCGGACGGCGGGTATCTCGGCAGCGCGGGACTGCGCGACGGAGAGGCGGGAAGACAGGTGGTCTTTTCCATGTTCAATCTGCACACCGGGCATTTCGGCGGATATATCGTCAAGCTTGCCTATGCGGTGCTCGGATTCGCGCTTACCGTGGTTTCGGTGACCGGTGTCAATATCTGGCTTCGAAAGCGCAAGAAGCGCGATGCGATCAATGGCCTCTGGGCAGGATGCGTGTGGGGCATTCCGCTTGCCCTGATGATTCCCATGATCGGCCAGATCGCATTCCAGACCATGTCGACCGAACTGTTCTGGCTGAGCCTGACCGCGCTGCTGATCTTCAGCGGCTCTGTCAGGGACGAGCGCCGCGTAAAGCGTCATCTGCAAATCGCCTCCATCGCGACGGTGGCGCTGTTGCTCGGGGCCCATCTGCTCCGCTTCGGCGCCGCGGCTTTTGGTCCAGCCGCAATCCTGATAAACGGCTCCCTGATGCTGTATCTGGCCTATCTGGTCTGGTCCGTCGCGAAACCGCTGCGCCTGCCGGATTCGGTTGCGGCAAACAGACTTTCGCGGAGAAGAAATCGCGCTAACATTGGCGGTGTCGATCAATGGCCGAGAGGAGGCCGTCCATGAATCCGCCACGAAAGCCCGGTTCCGTTCTCGCGTTGTTCCTGCTGTTCGCCGCGGGCGGCAATGCCATCGCCCAGGACGGCGACTTTGTCTTTTATTCCGAACTGGCCAGGGGCTGGTATGAAGCCGGTTCGTACTTCGAATGGCAATCGACGACAGAAAACAACAACGGCGCGGTGGTCGACGTGCATTACCGGACCTTCGGCGACCCCTCGGATCCACAATTGCTGCTCGTGCATGGCTATCCGAGGTCCAGCTTCGACTATGAAGAAATGATCGTCCACCTGCAGGACGACTATTACATCGCCACGCTCGACTTCCCCGGCTTCGGTTTTTCCGAGAAGCCCCTGAACGACTATTCCTACCTGCTCGAAGACGACGCGCGGTTGCTTGATTACTTCCTGCGCGAGATCGTCGAGTTTGACGACTTCGCGATGTTCACTCACGACCGCGGCGTCAGCGTCGGTCTCGCCTTCCTCGGCCACTATCTCGACGAAGACCGACCCTATACGATCAATTACCACTTTCTTTCCAACAGCGGCATGTTTCTGCCGCTGGCGAATCTCACTCCGGGCCAGACCGTGCTGCTCGATCCCGTGCGCGGCCCGGCCGCCACGGCGGAAGCGAAAGCCAGGCCGCGCCTGACCGAAGGCGATCCGGTGAGCGTCGCCTATGCCGACATGCAGGCGTTCAACGACGGCATCGGCGCCAGGCTGCACGTGGGCAAGTACCTGCTAGAACGCGTCGCCAACGAGTATCGCTGGCTCGACAATCTGCCACGAAGTCCGATTCCCGTCGCTTATCTGTGGGGCGCGCTGGACCCGGTCAATCCCCTTCGCACAGCCAACTACGTCTGGGCCGAATATCTCAACGAGCGCGATGTGGAAAGTTCCTTCTGGGTTCTGCCCACCGCAAGCCACTACCCGCAACGCGACCGACCGGCCGAGTTGGCCAAGATCGTCAAGCTCGCGCTTTCCGGAGGAGTGCCGAGCCAGGAAGAGGGCGACAATTTCATGTGGACCTGGAACCGCCAACGAACCGAACACGACGCGATTTTCGTCGGCCATTCCATCATCGAGGAAATGGAATTCGAAGGCGCGGTGGAATACACACCGCAGGGATATCGGTAAGAGTAGTGCTCTTGAATAAACCTGAATGTTCCCCTAATCGACATCCCGCTCAGGCCCAGAGTTGGCTTACCGGCATGGCGTAGAGTCGGTCGCCGGTTCGTTGGATGCGCTCGCCGTCGTGCAGCACGATGCCGCAGGCGAACGTGTCGCCGGCAGCGTCCTGTAGACGTTTGAGTCCTCGAAAATCTTCGGGCTTTGCTGTCATCCCGGTTTTCACTTCTATCCCGAGAACCTTGCCGCCGCGTTCGATGACGCAGTCGACTTCGACTCCGTCCTTGTCGCGATAGTGTCTGATGGATTCGCCAACTTGCGCTCTGCCCGCCAGTTTCGTCAATTCGGCGAATACGAATCCTTCGAGCAATGCGCCGAATCTGTTTCGGTCCCGCTTCAGGATTTCCACATTCACTCCGCTCAGGGCGGAGAGCAACCCGGAATCGAGAAAGTGAAGTTTGGGAGCCTTGACGAGGCGCTTGCGGTCGTTTCGATGCCACGCGCCCAGTTTTCGAATGACGAACATTTGTTCGAGAAGCGTCAACCAGCGGTTTACGGTTTTGGCGTCAACTCCCAACGGTGAGGCCATTGCCGCAAGGTTCAACAATTGTCCGGTGCGCGCCGCGGCATGTTCCAGCAACACCGACAGTCCGTCTTGCCTCGACACTCGCGCCAGTTCGGCCACATCGCGTTCGGCAAGCGAACGGGCGTAGTTTTTCAGCCAAATCTCGCGTCTCGCCCCTTGCCTGCGCCGCAACGCTTCGGCATAACTTCCCGCAACCACACGCTCCATCAGATTCCCGGTGCGCCCGGTTTCCCGCAATGCCGGGAAATCGCAATCCATGGCGCGGTTCAGAAACTGCGGCGAATCGCGCTGTTCGATTTCGGCTTGGGAAAAAGGCAAAAGCTCTATCGTTTCCACTCTTCCCGCCAGCGAGTCTGGTGATAGCGCGCCGCGAAACAGGTCCACAGAGCCGGTGATCAGGAATCGGCCTGGCCGCGGGTCCTCATCGACCGCCAGTTTGAGCGCAAGGATCAGATCGGGCGCGCGTTGCACTTCGTCGATAACCGCCCGGTCCAGACTTTGGATGAAACCCGCGGGATCGCTTATCGCGAATTGACGATATTGGATATCGTCGAGAGTAACGAAGGTCATGCCTTCTTCCGTGGCTATCTTGCGGGCCAAAGTTGTTTTTCCCGATTGGCGGGGGCCGACCAGGGCGACAATCCTGGCATCGCCCAACGCCATGCGAATCGGAGCCTCCGCATGGCGTCGCAGTATCTCGTCCTGTTTTGTCGGTGCCGGCATTGTGTTCGTCCAAACGGGAATTTGCTTCCGTCCAATCAGGAATTTATCACCGTCCAATCGGGAATAAAAGTCCGGCTAATCCAGAGTTGCGGGGAATTTGGATGACAACTATCGGCGCATTATGGAAGATCATCGAACTCGAAGGCGTCATTGGCTATACTCCAGTGGGGGCCACCAGTCCGGGGCCTGACGAAGCCGAAAATCAGCGGGAATAGAACAGTATGCGCAATCTTGAGAAGTTCGTAATTCTGGATCAGCCGAAACCCGGTGAATTGGACGGGTTGCGCAACAGCATCGAATTCATGCGCGAGGAACTGGGCATGCCTCCCGGCGACCTGCCCGGTTCGCTTGACGAGGCAAGAAAAGTTCACGAAGAGCTGAAAGCCAGGGTTGCGCCTCCGACTCCGGCACAACTCGAAAAATTCGATTCTCTCCTGATTGAAGTCGGCGGCACATTTTCAGGCGAACTGAATTCCCGGGCCCAGGTGGACCTGCTCATCCGGGAACTGGAAAAAGCCAGGAGGAAAATGGGCGGGGGATACCACGGTACCTATGCGGGAACTCCAACGGACAAAAACCCTTTCAAACTGGAGAACATTGTCGGCATCCTTGTCCCCCTGACGATACTCGCCCTAATCTGGATAGCCTACTCGATCTCCGAAGGGGCCTTCTTGATCGCCCTGTTCATATTGGCGTTCATCAGCCTCAATCTCTGGTATTTCGGGCGATAACTGAAAAACCATCCTTGCAATTCAGCACTTTGGCAAGCCTTGCAACAGCCTGCGATAATCTCCCGCCTCAAGTCTTGGGCCGTAGCGGCTGACTATTGCGGCGGCGATTCTGGTGGCGAGTTGGCCGGCCTGGGGGAAGCTCCGGCCTTTGCTGAGGGCGTGGAGGAAGCCGCCGGCGAAGGCGTCGCCGGCGCCGGTGGTGTCCACGGCATTGACCTTGGGAGCGTGGATTTCCGTGAAGTTGGCGCCGTCAAACAGGATCGAGCCCTTTGCTCCCCGGGTGACCGCGAATTGTCTCGCGACGTTTCGCAGCGCCGCGCATGCCGCCTCGAAATTTTCCGCGCCGGTCCAGAGCAGGGCTTCCTGCTCGTTGCAGAACAGGAGATCGATACCGCCGCCGAGCATTTGCCGCATTTGCTCCGGGAAGATTTCGAGCAGCGAAGGGTCGGAAAAGGAGAGGGCGGTCCTGACACCATTGGCCTCGGCAAATTCCCGTAGTTCGACTGCCGCTGCCCGGGCGCCGCGGGAACTGACGAGGTAGCCCTCGAGGTAAACATATTGCGAGCGTCGCGCCGCTTCGAGATCAAGGTCCGCGGGAGACAGGAACTCCGATGCGCCGAGGAAGGTGTGCATGGTGCGGTCGGCGTCGGGGCTGATCATGATCAGGCAGCGGCCGGTTTCGATTTCGTGGAAATCGCCGCAGGTGCCGATGCTTTGCTCGCGTAACTCGCGCAGATAGAAATTGCCGGCTTCGTCGTCGGCCACCTTGCAACTGAGAAAGGCCCGGCCGCCGAGATTGCTGATGGCGTACAGCGAGTTGGCTACCGAGCCGCCGCCCATCATCTTGCGCATGTCGCCCCGCTGGCGCAGCGCCGCGATCAGTTCCTCCTGCCGCGGGTGGCTCACCAGGGTCATCACTCCCCGGCGCACTCCGTACTCGGCAAAGAACCCATCCTCGACTTCGTATTCGATGTCGACCAGGGCGTTGCCAACGCCATACACATCGATTGGCGGCACGGCGCTTCAGTCGCCAATCGCGGCGAAGGCTTTTTCGGCGGCCCGCAGCGTCAGTTCGATTTCAGCATCACCATGGGCGGCCGAAAGAAAGCCGGCCTCGAAGGCGGAGGGCGCCAGGTAGACGCCGTTTTCGAGCATGGCGTGGAAAAACTTGCGGAAATGTTCGATATTGCCGGCCATGACTTGCCCAAAGCTGCGGATGCTGTCCTCCCCACTGAAGAAAAGCCCGAACATGGCGCCTGCCTGGTTGGTGCTGAACGGTACGGAGGCGGCTTTCCCAAGTCGGCGCATTTCCCCCAGCAGGCCGCCGGTGCGCGCCGCCAGGGTATCGAAGAATCCTTCGGTCTGAATGACTTCAAGTGTCGCCAGACCAGCGGCGACAGCCAGCGGATTGCCGGCAAGGGTGCCCGCCTGATACACCGGGCCCTGGGGGGCGATATGCGACATGATGTCCCGGCGCCCGCCGAAGGCGCCCACCGGCAGGCCGCCGCCGATCACTTTGCCCAGGGTGGTCAGGTCGGGATCGATTCCATACATCGACTGCGCTCCGCCAGGCGCGACCCGGAAGCCCGACATCACCTCGTCGAAAATCAGCAGGCTTCCGTGTTCATCGCAAAGCGTCCGCAGTCTGCCAAGAGTCTCCGCCTGGGACGGAACGCAGTTCATGTTACCGGCCACGGGCTCGATGATTACGCAGGCGGTTTGCTCGCCATGGGCGGCGAAGTGGGCTTCCAGCGCCGGAGTATCGTTGTACGGCAACACATGGGTTAATTCGGAATAGCCTCCGGGTACGCCGGGTGAATCCGGCGTGCCCAGGGTAAGCGCGCCCGACCCGGCCTTGACGAGCAGGCCGTCCACATGGCCGTGATAGCAACCTTCGAATTTCACCACCACATCGCGGCCGGTGAATCCCCGGGCCAGACGGATCGCGCTCATGGTCGCTTCGGTGCCGGAAGTGACGAGACGAAGCTGTTCGATGGACGGCAGCAGCCGGCAAACGGTTTCGGCAAGCTCCACTTCGGCTTCCGTGGAAGCGCCGTAGCCCAGGCCTTTCTCCAGTTGCCGCTCCAGCGCCTCGATCACAGCCGGGTGACGATGCCCGAGAATCAGCGGCCCCCAGGCGCCCACATAGTCTACGTAGCGATTGCCGTCCACATCCGTGAGCCAGGCGCCATCGCCGGATGCGAAGAAAAGCGGCTCGCCGCCCACGCCGCGAAACGCCCGCACCGGCGAATTCACTCCGCCCGGTATGGATTCGCATGCCCGGGCATACCATTGCGCTGATTTTGTCCGGCTCATCCTCCGCACCCCTTTCTCCGCACCTCGGGTCGCCGGGGGAGATGTTAGACAATCCTGCCCCCCGGCGAAACCGGCGCCTGCCATGGGTGCGGATTCGACCAATCCGGTTTGAATTGATGTAAGCTGTTTCTTCGGACTTCAGCCAACCCGGAGTGCCTGATGAAGAGAATCCTGTTGCTCGCTCCCGTGCTGTTCGCAATGCTGCAGCCCGCCCTTGGCCAGCGTCCCGCGCCGGCGCCGCTGCCCGAGGGCGCGGGCAGGGAACTTGTGCGGAATCATTGCTCCTCCTGCCATTCCACCGCGACCATTTCCCGCGCGGCGGGTTACAGCACCGCGGACGAATGGCGCCGGGTCATGGCGACCATGATCGAACTGCCGGACGCCCAGGCGAACACCATGGCCGAATACCTGGCTGAGCATTTCCCGGAAGACGTGTCGCGCCGGCCCAATCTGATCGCCGGCGATACCGAGATCGAGATCATCGAATGGACCGTGCCCACTCTCGGCCAGCGCTCCCGCGATCCGGCGGAAGCGCCCGACGGCTCGATCTGGTGGACGGGCATGTGGGCCTCGCTCGCGGGGAGGCTCGATCCGGAAACCGGCGAAATGGAAGAGTTCCGCCTGCCGCCCACTGCGCGGCCGCACACCATCGTCCCCGATGCCGACGGCAACATCTGGTACACCGGCAACAGCAACGCCACCATCGGCATGCTCGACCCGAAAACCGGGCTCGTGACCGAATATCAGACCGAAGCGCGCGATCCGCACTCGGCGGTCTGGCACCCCAACGGCAACCTGTATTTCACCGCCCAGGGCGCCGCCGTTCTCGGTCGCCTCGATCCCGAAACCGGCGAGATCACCGAAATACCCACCGAGCCGCGGCCATACGGCATCCAGGTGGACTCCCGGGGCACAGTCTGGGTGGCATACAACGGCACCAACAAGATCGGCGCGCTGGACCCTGACAGCATGGAAGTGCGCTACTACGAGGTACCCGACGACCGCACGCGCATCCGCCGCCTCGGGCTCGACAGCAACGACATCGTCTGGTTCGTCAATTCCACCCTGGGCAAGATCGGCCGGCTCGACCCGGCCACCGGCGGAATCACTCAATGGGATTCTCCCAGCGGCCCGGATTCCCACCCCTACGCCCTTGCGGTAATCGATGACGTCATCTGGTACAACGAATCCGGCAAGCGACCGGACGCACTGGTCCGTTTCAACCCGCGGACCGAAAGCTTCCAGAGCTGGGCGATTCCCTCGGGCGTGGGCATCGTGCGCCATGTCTGGGTCACCGAAGACAGAAACCTGTTGATCCACCAGAGCAGTTCCAACCAGATCGGGCTGGTGAAGATCAACTGATTGGCATCGGAGCCACCCGCAGCCTGTCATTCTGCGCGTAGCAAAGCGAAGTCGCAGAATCTCCATCTGGCGGCAGTAGTATCCGTGCCTGCGACGAAGAATGAAATATGCCTCATGGGAAAGAAAACAGCCATGAATCAGCAGAAAATGACCGGCCAATGCCACTGCGGCGCAGTCGAATACACCGGTTTGGGAGACCTTCCAGAACTCCATTGCTGCCATTGCCCTGATTGCATGCGCTGGGCCGGCGGCCCACTGATGGCACTGCACTTCAGCGGCGGCATCCAGATCGCCGACCCCGCCGCGGTGAACTGGTACCAGAGTTCGGATTGGGCCGAACGCGGCTCATGCAAGACCTGCGGCTCGGCCCTGTTCTGGCGGCTGCGGGCCGACCACGGCATGACCGTGGCAACCGCCGGCAGTCTCGACCGGCACGAGAAACTCAGCCCCATAGCCGAGCATATCTACATCGACGCCAAACCCCCCTGGTACGATTTCGCCGGCGACGCCCCCTGCCTGACCAGCACCGAGTTTTTGGCGCGATTGCAGGGTCGATGAGGAATTAGCGTGATTCGACCACGTAGAGAGCAGATGTTTGTAGGAACAAGAAACAAAATCGCTTCATCTCCAGTGATCGAAGTCCTGCCGGTGGCGTTTTTCGTGACATGCAAGGCGTTCCGGCAACGGGAAGTTTCGTGAACTGGCCCTGCGCCAGACAGCCTGACAGGGTCAGCGTCATGGGGAGTCTTCCACTGTTTCCCGATACGCCGTTCGTCGTTTCGGAAAATCTCTTCGTGAAGCCGGGATACCGGGGATACAGGCTGCCATGCCGCGAAGAGGGCGGCGCCCCTTCGGAAATGCTGTTCATCAAGCCGATCCGTGTTCACGACGCACGCGCTCTCGCACAGGCTCCCACAGTCAGGCGCATGGGATTCGAGCTTGTGCACGCGCCTCTCGACATCGATTACGGCGATCGCGACAGCGTTGTTTCCCGCTTCTACGACCATTGCGCGGAACTGGTCATGGATGCGACTGGATGCCTTTCCGCACGGACCATGCAGCACGAGTTTCGTGTCGGTGAGCCAATTTTGCCCGGCGGCGCCGGCGCCTATGCGGAAATGGCCCACGCAGACCTGACTCCCTATGTCGAGGATGTGCTTGCCATACCGGACGGCCGTCACTTCGGCGTTTACAACATCTGGCGGAGTACGGATCCCCTGCGGGCGATCGAGTCAAAGCCCCTTGCCATGTGCGATCATGCGACCGTCTCCGCCGGCGACATGATCGGCTCCGATGGGCGGCGCCTGACCGAGCCGGCCACCCGCCTGGTGCAGTACCGTCTCGTTCACGACACGGCCCAGTGCTGGCATTACTTTCCCGGAATGGAGTCGAGCGAGGCGCTGATCTTCAGGCAGTACGATTCCCGCATCGAGGATCCGGCATGCCGGGTCACCTTTCACACGGCTTTCAACGATCCGACGACCCGCGACGGCGCGCCAAGGCGATTTTCCGTCGAAGCCCGGGTTGTTGCCCTCTTTGCCGAAGACGACCCCGCGGGAAGGAGGTCCAGATTCCAGGCCGAGATTCCGACATCGTATCCGGATGGCAGCGAAGGCGGGGGATCAGATGAAGATTTCACCACTCCAAGTCTCCCGGATCCGTACAATCTCCCTATTGAACCTATTACAAAAGTAACCTTCTACCCAGTCAACAGTGGGTCCGGTGGGTCCGGTGGTGGTTCCGGCACAACCAATTGTCAGCAGGATGATGATGGAACAGTCGATTGCGAGCAGGATGCAGGATGATGATTCACTTTAGCGTGAAAAATCGAGGATTGTTGCTCTTGGGAACTGTCGCGTTCCTGGGAGCACTTTCCCTGTTTTGGCCTACTGAGCAAGACTCGGATTTTAGGGAATCTGCCGATGGAGAATTCCGGCAAGTGCAGGTCGAATCCGAACAGTCCGCTACACAGTTGACTTCCCGTGAAGTAGAACCATCTGGCACCGAAAGACAGCAGAGCCAAACAGTTGAATCCCCCGGAACCCGCTTGGGACCTCCACCGGGATATAGAACAGGGTGGTCCGATTTTCTTCGGCAAGCACCGGAACCTGTTTTATTGGCGGAAAGTTCTTATAAGCGGAAGTGGGAAGAATTCATTAACAACATGGGGCTTGAGAATGAGCCGGTCGTTCGTGCCATTATCACGGAGTGGGAGCAGTTCAATGCTGAGATATATTACGCAATGACCAATGGAGATATAACGCCATTTGAAATGTTGAATAACTTTCTCTCCATTGAAGATTTACAGGAACGATTGGCACCTTATCTGACTTCAGAGCAGCTTGTTGACATTGATGTAATCGATGAAGCATATGAAGATTACATGCGTGAAAAACGTAACATTGAGGATGCAAGGCGTGACGCACAAGGATATAACCACCGTCTTTTAACAGCGTCAAACTCTGCTAACATTGACAGTGTTCAAGCACTGGTAAGTTCCGGGGCGGATGTGAATTTTGTCACAACCGATGGTGATAGAACCCCTCTAAGCAATGCTATTCGACAATCAAGACCGGAAATTGCGGAACTACTAATTGATGCAGGTGCCAACGTTAATTGGGCAGACAGCGCGGGTTATACGCATCTAATGGACGCTGCCAGGGATGGAAATTTAGATATGGTACGGTTACTTATTTCCCACAACGCCGATCTCGAAATAACAGTATCACCGGACTTCCCAGATACTGTGTTGTGGATAGCTACTTCTAGCAATGAACCCGAAATTGTCAGCGAACTACTTAGAGCAGGAACGGACGCGAGCGGTGAAGCGGGAGAGAGTGCTTTACGTCTGGCGCGGCTAAAAGGGAATATAGAAATTGTGCGTATGTTGGAAGATGCAGGTGCTAGGTAACGAAGCGCGGCGATGCCGCGCAAACTGTCTATAAGTGCATCCATGCACTTGTAACACGGGACATCCCTGGTCCCGGTAATCGTCCGCGAACAACGATCACCTTGAACGTGAAAGGCCATAGCCCGAATATTGCACGAGTGAATTGATTTGGCCCTGAATCCGCCCATTTCGGCCTCTGCCGGCGCGTGACGGTTCCGGCCTTGCGGAATACGAGCCGTTTTTTCCATTTTCGGGATGTTCACCGCGATTTTCGCGCAAGATTCCCTCCCCCGCGGGCGCGACCGACGGATACGGGGCGAGCGTGTTCCCGGCCAAGTGTCGCCCGAGGGGGGAGCGGGTTTGCCGATGCGTTTATCCGGGTTGCAGCCTGGCCGCGGCGGTATGGAACAGTTTCTGGCGGGGACAGGAGCCGGACAGCAGCAATTGGATGCGACGGGTATTGCGCAGTACCACGGCGCCGATCTTCAGCAGTTTCAGCCGGATCGTGCCGACGTAGGCGTTGGCGAGTTCGCCGCCGGCGAGGGCGACGCGGCGGATGGCTTCGAGCAACACATAGGCCAGGGTGGAAAGCGGCAGCCGGTACTGGTTCGGCCACCAGGCGTGGCAACTGGCGCGGTCGGCGAACAGGTCGAGCTGCTGTTCCTTGATCCGGTTCTCCCTGTCGCCGCGGGCGCAATACACCCGGTCGTACAGCCATTGCGGG